>NZ_JAFEUC010000010.1:0-301332 GCF_016901255.1 Micromonospora humida | reverse complement strand
GGTGGTGGGGTTGCGGTGTTGGGTGAGGCGCGGGTGTGGCCGGAGGTGGGTCGGGTTCGTCGTGCGGGGGTGTCGTCGTTCGGGATCAGTGGGACGAACGCGCATGTGATCCTGGAGGAGGCGGGGGAGCCGGAGCGGCCAGCCGAGCCGGGGCCGTCAGCCGGGCCGGTGTCGCCTGTTCTGTCGGTCGTGCCGTGGGTGATCTCGGCGAAGAGTCCGGATGCTCTGCGGGCGCGGGCGGAGCAGTTGTTGTCGTGTGTGGATCTTGATCCGGTTGATGTCGGGTTTTCGTTGGCGACGACCCGGGCGGTGTTCGAGCATCGTGCGGCCATCGTCGCGGGTGACCGTGCCGGGTTCCGCACGGCCCTGCAGACCCTCGCGGACGGCGGTGCGGGCACCGGACTCTTCCGGGCGGCCGCCGCGCCCGCGCCCCGACTGGCGATGGTCTTCTCCGGGCAGGGCTCCCAACGGCCCGGCATGGGCGCCGAACTGTACCGCCGGTACCCGGCCTTCGCGCAGGCCATGGACGAGGTGCTGGAGCGGCTGCCGATCCGCGACGTGCTGTTCGGCCAGGACCAGGACCGACTCGCCGAGACCGGCAACGCCCAACCCGCCCTGTTCGCGTTCCAGGTGGCACTCTTCCGGCTGACCGAGTCCTGGGCGATCGTGCCCGACCACGTGGCCGGACACTCGATCGGCGAGATCGCCGCCGCCCACGTCGCCGGCGTCCTCTCGCTCGACGACGCGTGCACGCTGGTCGCCGAGCGCGCCCGCCTGATGCAGGCGCTGCCCGGCGACGGGGCGATGGTGGCGCTACGGGCAGGCGAGGAGGAGGTCCTGCCCCTGCTGTCCGACGAGGTGTCCATCGCCGCGGTCAACGGCCCCCGCGCGGTGGTGATCGCCGGAACGGAGGAGGCGGTCCTGCGGGTGGCCGCCGGATTCGACCGGTCGACCCGGCTACGGGTGTCCCACGCCTTCCACTCCCACCTCATGCAGCCGGTCCTCGCCGACTTCCAGGCCGTCGTCGACCGGTTGACGTTCAACCGACCCGAGATCGACATCGTCGCCGGCGGCGACGTCACCGAACCCGGCTACTGGGTCCGCCACGTCCGCGACACGGTGCGCTACGCCGACCGCGTCGCACGCCTGACCGACCTCGGCGTCACGGTGTCCCTGGAGATCGGTCCGGACTCCGTCCTGTCGGCGCTGGGCCCCCGCACCGCGGCCAACATCCCGCTGTGCCGCCGCAACCAGCCCGAGGACGTCACCGTGGTCACCGCGACCGCACGCGCCCACGTGCACGGCGTCGCGGTGCACTGGCCGGCGCTGTTCCCGGGCGCCCGGCGGGTCGACCTGCCGACGTACCCCTTCCGGTCCACCCGGTTCTGGCCCGCCGTCAGCCTCGCGACCGGCGACGTCACCCGCGCCGGCCTCGACGCCGTCGACCATGCCCTGCTCGGTGCGGGAGTAGACCTGCCCGACCGGGGCGGACGGGTCTTCACCGGCCGGCTGTCCGTCGCTGCCCTTCCCTGGCTGGCCGACCATGTCATCCACGGCGTGAACCTCTTCCCGGCCACCGGCTTCGTGGAACTGGTGCGTCGCGCCGCCCGGGCCGTCGACGATCTCGCCCTCGACGAACTGACGCTGCGTACACCCCTGGTCCTGCCCGTCACCGGCACCGTGCAGATCCAGGTGACCGTCGACGGCCCGGACGCCGCCGACCGGCGTCCGGTCGCCGTCTACGCCCGGACCGGTGACGACGACGGCCCGTGGACGCAGCACGCGGCGGGGCTGCTCTCCCCGGCGGGGCCGCAGACCGCCGGCCCGGCGGGCGAATGGCCCCCACCCGGGGCGGTGCCGATCGACCTCGACGGGCTGTACCCCGGGCTCGCCGGCCGGGGCTTCGCCTACGGCGAGACGTTCCGGGGCCTGCGGTCGGCCTGGCGCGTCGGCGACGAGGTCCTCGTCGAGGCCCGGACCACCACCGACCCGCAGGGCTACGGAACCCACCCGGCCCTGCTGGACGCCGTCCTGCACGCCTCGGTGTTCCTGCCGGACGGCCACCGGCCCCGGGTGCCGTTCCTCTGGAACGGGCTGCGCTTCCACGCGCCGAGCGGTGCGGTCCTGCGGGCGAGGGTGCGCCCCACCGGCCCGGACACCCTGTCCGTCGACGCCACCGACGAGACCGGCACCCCCGTCCTGACCGTGGAGGCGCTCACCCTGCGCGGCCACCCGGCCGACAGCCGGGTGCGCGACGCGTTGTTCGCGGTCGAGTGGCAACCTCCGCACCACCGCGACCCTGCCGGCACCGACGGCCACGACCGGATCGACGTCACCGGTCGGGACGCCGGAGACGTCCTGGAGATCCTCCGGCACCGCCTGGCCGGCGCCGCCGACCGGCCGCTGGTGCTCGTGACCCACGGCGCGGTCCAGACGACCCCGCAGGACGACCCGGCGCTGCCCGACGCGGCGGCAGTCTGGGGCCTGGTGCGCTGCGCCCAGGTCGAACACCCCGGCAGGTTCATCCTGGCCGACCTGCCCGCCGACGGCACCGGGGAACTGCCGGCCGACCTCTGCGGGTGGGACGAGCCCCAGATCGCGGTGCGCCCCGTGGGCGCACTGGTGCCCCGGCTGCTGCCCACCACGGCCGACGCCGACCTTCCCGCCGTCGATCCGCAGGCCACCGTCGTGATCACCGGGGGCACCAGCGGCCTCGGCGCGCTGATCGCCCGGCACCTCGTGGCCGAGCACGGCGTCCGCGACCTGCTGCTGCTCAGCCGCAGCGGGCCGGCCGCACCCGAGGCCGCCGGGCTCGTCGCCGACCTGGGCGCGCGGGTGCTCGCCGTCGACGTGTCCGATCGTGCGGCGCTGGGCCGGGCCCTGGACGGTGTCCGGATCGGCGGGGTCGTGCACTGCGCGACGCTGCTCGACGACGCCCCGGTGACGTCGCTGACCCCCGACCGCGTCCGACGCGTCATGTCCACCAAGGTCACCTCCGCCGGGTGGCTGGACGAGTTGACCCGCGACCAGGACCTGTCGTTCTTCGTGGTGTTCTCCTCGCTCGCGGGGACCCTGGGCAACGCCGGACAGGCCGCCTACGCGGCGGCCAACGCGGCACTGGACGCGCTGGTGACCCGCCGGTGGGCCCGAGGGCTGCCAGCCCGGTCGATCGTCTGGGGCCTGTGGGACACACCCTCGACCCTGACCGGCGGCATGGCGGCGGCGGACCGCGCCCGCGCGACCCGCGCCGGGGTCACCCCCCTGCCGGCCGGGGACGGCCTGCTGCTGTTCGACGCCGCGCTGCGCTGCGCCCGGCCCGTCGTGGTGGCGGCCCGGCTGCACCCCGCAGCCGGGGAGGCGACCGCACCGGTGCTGCGGAGCCTGCTGCCGCGACCCCCACGGCAGGAGCCCCGCCGCGACGACATCCGCGACCGGCTCGCGGGACGCGCGCCGCAGGACCGCAGGCGGATGCTCGTGGACCTCGTGGGGGGCCACGCGGCCGCGGTGCTGGGACACCCCACGACCGCGACGATCGGCCCCCACCGGGCCTTCACCGACCTCGGGTTCGACTCGCTCATGGCGGTCGAGTTCCGCAACCGCCTCGACGACGCCACCGGCCTGCGCCTGCCCGCCACCATGGTCTTCGAACACGCCAACGTGGACGAGTTGGCCGGGCACCTGGACACGGTGCTGTTCCCCGTGGCCGAACCGGCCGCCGGCACCGCCGACGACGAGCAGATCCGGCAGTTGCTGCACACCATCCCGATGAGCGAGCTGCGCGGATCGGGCCTGTTGGACCGGCTGCTCGCGTTGGCCTCCGGCGATCCGGCCCGGGCGGGTGCGCTGCAGGCGATCGACGACCTGGACACCGACAGCCTCATCGCGATGGCGCTCGGCGGTGCCCACCCGGGCGACCCAGACGAGGAGGTCCCGTCCCGATGAGCGACGAGAAGCTGGTCCAGGCGCTCCGCGCCGCTGTCAAGGAGAACGAACGGCTGCGCCTGCGCAACTCCGGACTGGCCGACTCGCTGCGGGAGCCGATCGCGATCGTGGGCATGGCGTGCCGGTACCCGGGCGGGGTGGGGTCGCCGGAGGAACTGTGGCAGTTCGTCGTCGAGGACGGCGACGGCATCACACCGCTGCCCACCGACCGGGGCTGGGCCGAGGACCTCTACCACCCCGAGCCGGGAACGCCCGGGCACACCTACACCCGCGGCAGCGGGTTCCTGCACGACGCCGGGGTCTTCGACGCCGACTTCTTCGGCATCTCACCGCGCGAGGCCCTGGACATGGACCCCCAGCAGCGGCTGCTGCTGGAGGTGTCGTGGTCGGCGATCGAACAGGCCGGGATCGACCCGACCACGCTACGGGGCAGCGACACCGGCGTGTTCGTCGGCGCCATGTACCACGACTACCTCGGCAGCACCGGGACCGGCGCGATGATCTCCGGCCGGATCTCGTACACGCTGGGTCTGGAAGGTCCCGCGATGACCCTGGACACCGCCTGCTCGGCGTCGCTGGTGGCGTTGCACGTGGCCACCGGGGCGCTGCGGGCCCGGGAGTGCGGGCTGGCGCTGGTGGGTGGGGTCGCCGTCATGGCGACCCCGGAGGCGGTCATCGAGTTCGGCCGTCGCCGGGGACTGTCGGAGGACGGCCGGTGCCGGTCCTTCGCCGAGGCCGCCGACGGCACCGGGTTCGCCGAGGGCGTCGGCGTCCTGGTGGTGGAACGACTGTCGGACGCCCGACGCAACGGGCACACCGTGCTGGCGGTCGTGCGCGGTAGCGCGGTCAACCAGGACGGCGCGTCCAACGGCTTCACCGCCCCCAGCGTCAAGGCCCAGCAGCGGGTGATCCGCCGGGCACTCGCCGCCGCCGGCCTGGCCGCGGACGACGTCGACGTGGTCGAGGGACACGGCACCGGCACCACTCTCGGCGACCCGATCGAGGCGCAGGCCCTGCTCACCACCTACGGACGTGACCGGCCCCCGGAACGCCCGCTGTGGCTGGGCTCGGTCAAGTCGAACATCGGCCACACCCAGGCCGCCGCCGGGGTCGCCGGCATCATCAAAATGATCTTCGCGATGCGGCACGGCCGACTGCCCCGCACCCTGCACGTCGACGAGCCGAGCCGCCAGGTGGACTGGTCCGGCGGCGGCGTACGCCTGCTCCTCGAACCCCGCGACTGGCCCCGCGGACAACGACCACGGCGGGCCGGGATCTCCGGATTCGGCGTCAGCGGAACCAACGCGCACGTCATCATCGAGGAACCACCGGCCGAGCCTGCCCCGCCGGCAGCCGGGCCCCACACCGCCGTGACGACACCCCCCGGCCTGGTCTGGCCGGTGTCCGGACACACGCCCGAAGCCCTGCGGACGCAGGCCGGGCGCCTGCTGGCCCACCTGGACCGCCAGCCGGAACCGGACCCCGCCGACGTGGCCCGCACGTTGACCACCCGCCCGGCGCTCCCGCACCGCGCGGTGGTCACCGGATCGGACCTGACCGACCTGCGACGGGGCCTCACCGCGGTGGCCGCCGGAACCGACGACCCCACCGTGTTCACCGGCGAGGCGCGCCCGGCCGGGCTCACGGCGTTCGCGTTCACCGGGCAGGGCGCCCAGCGACCGGGCATGGGCCGCGAACTCGCCCGGGCGTTCCCGGCGTTCGCTGCGGCATTCGCCGCGGTCACCGCCGAGCTGGACCGGCACCTGCCGCGACCGCTGCGCGAGGTCGTCTGGGGCGACACCCCGGAGCCGGTCGAGCAGACCCAGTACGCCCAGACCGGACTGTTCGCCGTCGAAGTGGCGCTCACCGAACTGATGCGGACCTTCGGCATCCGACCGGACCTGGTGCTCGGCCACTCGGTCGGCGAACTCGTCGCCGCACACGTGGCCGGGGTGCTGTCCCTTCCCGACGCGGCCCGCTTGGTCGCCGCCCGCGCCCGGCTGATGCAGGCACTCCCGCCCGGCGGCGCGATGGTGTCGGTACGCGCCGACGAGGCGGCCGTGGCACCGTACCTGTCCGCACAGGTGGCCCTCGCCGCGGTGAACGGACCCACCGCCGTCGTGCTCTCCGGAGCCGAACAGCCGGTCCTCGCGGCCGCCGCCGACCTGTCCGCCCGGGGCGTCCGGACCACGCGGCTCGCCGTCAGCCACGCCTTCCACTCCCCGCTGATCGAGGGCATGCTCGACGACTTCCGTGCGGTCCTGGCGACGGTGGAGCTACGGCCACCCGTCCTGCCGCTGCTGTCCGGCGTGACCGGGAAACCCGCCACGCCGGCGCAACTGTGCACTCCGGAACACTGGATGGCCAACGTCCGGAACACCGTCCGGTTCGCCGACTGCGTCGACGCCCTCGCCGGGCACGACGTCACCTCCTGCGTGGAGATCGGCCCGGACGCCGTACTGGCCGGACTGGCCACCGCGCCGGTGCCGTGGGTGCCGACGCAGCGCCGCCGGCTGGCCGAACCGGCCGCGCTCCTGGCCGCGCTGGCCCGGTCGCACGCCGACGGCCGGACCGTCGACTGGACCGCGTGGCTCGGCGACACCGGGCGGCGGATCGACCTGCCGACCTATGCCTTCCAGCACAAACGGTACTGGGCCGGCGGCATTAGCCTGGGGCGCGACACCGGACGCGGCCCGTCCGCCCTCGACCACGACATCCTCCGGGAGGTGGTGGAATCCCCCGACACCGACCGGCTGGTGGTGACCGGCAGGGTGTCCCGGCACGCCCAGCCGTGGCTGGCCGACCACGCGTACGGGGCGACGGTGCTCCTGCCCGGCGCGGCGTTCGTCGACCTCGCCCTCACCGTCGGCCACCTGGTCGGCTGCCCCGTCGTCGACGACCTGACCGTCGCCACGCCGATGGCGGTGCCCGACCAGGGTGAGATCCCGGTGCAGGTCGTGCTGGAACCGGGCGACGCCACCGGTCGGCGGACCGTGCAGGTGTACTCCCGGCCACCCGACCAACCCGGCTGGACCTGCCACGCCACCGGGACCCTGTCGGACCGGCAGCCGCCCCTGCCCCTGGCCGAACCGACCTGGCCCCCGGCGCAGGCCACGCCCGTGGACACCGACGGCACCTACGACAGGCTCGCCGACCAGGGCTTCGCCTACGGCCCGGCGTTCCAGGGCCTGCGTGCCGCGTGGCGGCGCGACGACGTCGTCGACGCCGAGGTGACGGTGGAGGAGGCCGGCCGCCACCTGGTGCACCCGGCCCTGCTGGACGCGTCCCTGCACGCGGCCACGCTGCTCGTCGCCGCCGGCCTGCCCTTCGCCTGGACCGGCGTCGCGGTTTTCGCCCCCGGCACCACGGCGGTCCGGGTGCGGCTGCGTCGCACCGGCGCGGACACCGTCGCGGTCGCCGCGTTCGACCAGGCCGGCAGCCCCGTGTACGCGGTGGACTCCCTGACGCTGCGGCCGGTGACCACGCAACAGGTGGCGGCCGACACCGTGTTGCGGCGAGCGATGTTCCACGTACGGTGGCAGCCGACGCCGGCCGGACCGGAGCCCGCCGGGATCACCTTCGACGTCCGGCGGGGCGGCGGGGCGAACCCGCGCGACGCGGTCACCGAGGCCCTGCGGCAGGTACAGGAATGGCTCGCCGGTCACCACGACGACCACGAACGGCTCATGATCCAGACGTACGGTGCGGTCGCGGTGACTGCCGACGACGCCGTGTCCGACCTGGGCGGCGCAGGAGTGTGGGGTCTGGTGCGCTCCGCCCAGTCGGAACACCCCGACCGCCTCGTCCTCGTCGACACCGACGGCACCCACGACGAGCGGACCCTGAGCGCCCTGGCCGCCGCGGGGGAGAGCCAGATCGCGGTCCGCGACGGCCGGACGCTGGTGCCCCGGTTGGCGCGGACCCCGGTGCCCGCCGCGACCGACGACGAACCGCTGGTGCCACCGGACGAAACGGTCGTCATCACCGGCGGCACCGGCGCGCTCGGCCGGCTGGTCGCCCGCCACCTCGTCGTCGACCGTGGCGTGCGGAACCTGCTGGTGCTCAGCCGCAGCGGGCCGGAGTCGCCCGCCGCCACGGAACTCGTCGAGCACCTCGGGGCACACGTCGTCGCGGTCGACGCCGCCGACCGCGACGCGCTGGCGCGGGTGCTCGCCGGGGTCCGGATCGGCGGGGTCGTCCACGCGGCGGGCGTGCTCGACGACGGCGTGGTCGAGTCGATGACGCCGCAGCGGGTCGCCGGCGTGCTCCGGGCGAAGGTCGACGCCGCCATCGCCCTGCACGACCTGACCAGGGACCGGCCACCGGCCTTCTTCACGATGTTCTCCTCCGCCGCCGGGATCCTCGGCAGCCCCGGCCAGAGCGCGTACGCGGCGGCGAACGCCACCCTCGACGGCCTCGCCGCGCACCGCCGGTCGCTGGGGCTTCCCGCCCAGTCACTGGCCTGGGGGCTGTGGGCGCAGAGCGACGGGATGGCGTCCGCGATGGACGCGACCGGCCGCGCCCGGGTGGACCGGGCCGGCGTCGCGCCACTGTCCGCCGCCGAGGGACTCGCCCTGTTCGACGCCGCACTGCGGACCGACATGCCCCTGCTCGTGCCCGCGCGTCTCGACACGGCCGCGAACGACAACCCGTCGACCATGATGCGGGGCCTGCGCCCCGCGCCGGCACACCGCAGCACCGAACAGCGCAACGTGCTGCACCGGCTGGTCGGGTTGTCCCCCGGTGAGCAGCACCGGGTGCTGGTGGACGTGGTACGCGGCCACGCAGCGGCCGTCCTGGGTCACCCGGGCCCGGACGCCGTCGGTGCCGGACGGGCCTTCACCGACCTCGGGTTCGACTCGCTGATGGCCGTGGAACTGCGTAACCGGCTGCAGTCCGCGACCGGCCTGCGACTGTCGCCCACCCTGGTCTTCGACCACCCGAACCCCGAGGAGTTGGCGGCCCATCTGCGCGCGGCGGCCGGGCCGGCGCAGGAGGCCGCGCCGCCGCCCGTCCTGGAGACGCTGACCCGACTGGAGGCGCAGCTCGCGTCCCTGGACCCGCACGACGGCATCCGACCACAGGTCACGGACCGGCTCGGTCGCCTGCTGTCCGACCTCGACGACCGGTCGACGCCGTCCGCAATAGACCTGACCGGCGCGTCGCGGCAGGAGGTCCTCAATCTGATCGACAGCAGGTTCGGCGTCTAGCAGCCCTCTCCGCGTCCAGCAGACCCTGCAGGAAGGCCAGGCACACCACATGGCGAAGTCAGCACCGGTATCGACCGACGTCGGTCACATGTACGACGTCATGACCGAACTGTTCACCACGCTGCTCGACGGCAACATCCACGTCGGCTACTGGCACGACGACGGGGACCGGACCTCCGTCGCCGAGGCCGCCACCCGCCTCACCGACATGGTGATCGAACGCGTCTGCGCCGGCCCCGGCAGCCAGGTGCTGGACGTCGGCTGCGGAGCCGGGACCGCCTCGCTGCGCCTCGCCACGACACGGGACGAGACGGTGGTGACGGGAATCTCCGTCAGCCACGGCCAGATCGACACCGCCAGGGTCCGCGCGCGGGAACTCGGCGTAGCCCACCGCGTCCACTTCCGTTACGCTGACGCCATGAACATGCCGTTTGGACCCGGTATGTTCGACGGGGCATTCGCCATCGAATCCCTCATCCACATGCCGGACCAGGACCGCGCGCTCCAGGAGATCGGCACCGTGTTGCGTCCGGGCGCACGACTGGTCATCGCCGACATCATCGACAGACACCCGGCGAACGGCGCGGAGAAGGAGATCATCGACAATTTCTGTGCCGTCACACAGTGCCGCATCATCGCCGCGTTGCCCGACAGACTGGACCGGGCGGGCTTCGAGGTGCTGGAGTGCGACGACATCAGCACCCACGTGATGCGGGCGTTCGCGGTGCTGTCCGACCGCATGCGTGAGGTCCGGGCCGACTTCGTCGGCAGGATCGCACCCGCGCACTTCGACCAGCTGGTCGAACTGTTCCGACGCTTCAGCGCCGTCACCGCGGCCGGCTACGTCCTGGCGGTGGCCCAGCGCCGATGACCGTGCGGGGAAAGGGTCCATCCCATCGATCGGTGGGGAGTCACCAGGTGCTTTCCCGGTACCAGCTCGCCCTGCTCGCCGACCCGGCGCCCGACGACGGGCGGCACCGGGCACCGCCCCACGGCCGGCCCGAACTGATCGGCAGATCAGCCGAGAGGGAACTGCTCGACTCGCTGCTGCGTGGCCGGGTGCGCCTCCCGGCCCTGCTGTTCAGCGGCGGGATCGGCGTCGGCAAGACGGCACTGCTGCGCGCCGCCGACGAACAGGCCCGCCGGGCCGGCCGCCGCGTCGTGTGGGTCACCGGCGCACCCGTCGAGGCCGACCTTCCCTACTCGGGCCTGCACCAGCTGCTCTACGCCATGCGTACGGAACTCGACCGCCTGCCCGCCCACCAGCGGGTCACCCTGGCGCGCATCCTCGGGCACGCCGACGGCCCCGTCCCCGACCGCCTGGCGACCTGCGCGGCCACCCTGTCCCTGGTCACCGAGCTGGCCGACGACGGTGGCCTGGTGGTGCTGGTCGACGACGCCCAGTGGATCGACCGGGAGAGCACCGAACTGCTCGCCTTCGTCGCCCGCCGGACCTGTGACCTGGCCGACCTGGTGCTGGTCGCCGCCGCCCACCAACCCGGACCACCGCTCGCCGCCGGACCACACGTCCGTCAGCTCGCGCCGCTGTCGGACCACGACGCCGGCCTGCTGATCGACGCCCGGCACCCCACCCTGCACAGCCGCGTCCGACGTGTCATCCTCGACCACGCCCAGGGCAACCCGCTGGCACTGATCGAGCTACCCAGGGCGCTCAGCCAGGAACAGCGGTGCGCGAGCATGCCGCTGCCGGTCCACCTGCCGGTGACCCCGAGGATCAGCGGGCAGTTCGGGGCACGCATCCGCGACCTGCCCGAGCCGGCCCGGCAGCTCCTGCTGGTCGCCGCCCTCGACGGGAGAGCCCGGCTGGCGACGCTCACCGAAGCGACCGACGAGGCCGACGTGACCGCCCAGCTCGGCCCCGCCGAACGGCACCACCTCGTCACGGTGGGCACCGACCGGTTGCTCTTCACCCACCCACTGGTCCGGCTGACCACCATCGACCTGGCCACCCGGGCCGAGCTGCACACCGCCCACCGCCACCTGGCCCGGGTGACCACCGCCGACCCCGACGTCCGGGCCACGCACCTGGCGGCCGCGGCACTGGGCCCGGACGACTCCCTGGCCGAGGCCCTGGCGACGGCCGGGGACCGCGCCGCCGACCGGGGCGTCCTCACCACGGCCACCGAGATGTTCGCCCGTGCTGCCGAACTGAGCACCGCTGCGGCCGACCGCGCCGAACGGCTGGGCATCGCGGCCCAACTGGCCTGCCGCGCCGGCTGGCTCCGGTGGGCGGGACACCTCAACCCGCCCCCGGGGGAGTTCGGCGTCACCACCCACACCGCCGCCGTCAGCGCGTACCTGCTCTCCCTCGACGAGGGCGACGTGGACATGGCGCACCGTCGCCTCCTGCGGGTCTTCGACGACCCCACCACCAGCATGCCGATGCGTCGGATGGCACTGGAGATGCTGTTCCACGTGTGCGTCCTCGCCGACCGGCCGGACCACTGGACTGCCCTGGACACCGTCCTCGCCCGCCCCGACTGCGAGTCGGCGGACATCGTCCTGCGCTGCCGCGCGATCCTCTCCGGCCGGGACGGCGACGCCGACACGATGCGTGAACGGTTCCTGGAACTGCTCGACCGCTGGCCGACGACACCGGCGGAACTCACCGCCCTGTCCACGGCGTCCCTCTCCGCCACCGCCGCCGCACTCGACGCGGTCACCGAGTTGCTGCCGGTGCTGCGTGGCCTGCCGGACGCCTCGGCCGACAGCCGGGGAGCACCGACGGCGAGGTTCGGCCTGCACATGGAGATCCTGGACCGCTACCAGTCGGGACGCTGGGACGAGGCGGAGACCCTCCTGCGGGAGAGCGCCACCGTCGCGGGCGTCAGCGGCCTGCGGACCCTGGAGGGCATCGCCCGCTGCCAGCGGGCGCTGCTGGCCGCCGTACGCGGTGAGACCGAACAGGCCCTGGAGTTGACCGACGAGGTGCTGCGCTGGGCCACCCCGCGTGGGATCGGGCTGGCGGTCATCCTGGCCCACCAGGCCCGGGCGCTGGTGGCCCTGGGCACCGGTGACCACGAACACGCCTACACGACCCTGTCCACCATCGCCCCCGCCGGGGCGGTGACCCGCCTGCCGGTCAGCGCCCGGCGCATCGTGTTCGACCTGGCCGACGCCGCCGTGCACACCGGGCACGGACCGCAGGCGGCCGCCTATCTGCAGGCGCTGCGCGACGGGGGATTCGACCGCCTCTCCCCGCGGATGACCATGTTGACCCACGGGGCCGCCGCCCTGCTCGCCCGGGACAGCCACACCGACGAGGCATTCCGGCAGGCGCTGACCGCGCCGGGACACGAACGCTGGCCGCTGGAACACGCCCGGATCCGTCTCGCCTACGGTGAGCGGCTGCGCCGCGCCAAGGAGATCGGCCCGGCCCGGGTGGAACTGGGCGCGGCACTGGAGGTCCTGGAGCGGCTCGGCGCCAGGCCGTGGGCGGCGCGGGCCCGCAACGAGCTACGGGCCGCCGGGCTGGCGGTCACCCGGCCCGCCGAAGGGCCGGCCGGGCTCACCGCGCAGGAGGAGTCCGTCGCCAGGCTCGCAGCCCAGGGCCTGACGAACAAGCAGATCGCCGTCCGGCTGCGCCTGTCGGACCGCACCGTCAGCGGACACCTCTACAAGGTCTACCCCAAGCTCGGGGTCACCTCACGGACCGGGCTACGTGACGCACTGGAGATACGAGCCGGAGGGGATACGGATGGCACAGCAGACTGAGTTCACCGAGGCACTGCTCGACTACGTCCGGCAGGTCTCGCTGCGCGACGACGAGATCCTCGCCGACCTGCGGCGGGAGACCGCCGCCCTGCCGATGGGCCGGGCGATGCAGATCATGCCGGAGGAGGGCCAACTGCTGGCCCTGCTCGTCAGACTGACCGCGGCTTCGCTCGCGGTGGTCGAGGTCGGGACCTTCACCGGCTACAGCACACTGTGCATGGCCAGGGCCCTCCCACCCGGCGGCCGGCTGGTCACGGTGGACATCTCCGAGCGGTGGCCGATGATCGCCGCACCGTACTGGGAACGCGCCGGGGTGGCCGACCGCATCGACGTACGCATCGGTGCCGCCCGGGAGGTCCTGGCCGACCTGGAGCGCGAACTCGGACCGGGCGCGGTGGACCTGGTGTTCATCGACGCCGACAAGGCGGGCTATCCGGACTACTACGAGGCCGCGCTGCGACTGGTCCGCCGGGGCGGGCTGGTCGTCCTCGACAACACGGTGTTCTTCGGCCGGGTGCTCGACGAGGAACACCAGGACCGGGACACCGCCACCATCCGGGAGTTGAACGTCTCGCTGCTCGCCGACGACCGGGTCGACCTGGCGATGCTGTCCTTCGCCGACGGTCTCACCCTGGCGGTGAAGCGCTGAACCGACCCCGCCCACCCCGCCCGGACAGGCTGCCCACGGCCCGGTCGCCGAAACGCTGCCTCCTAGGACGCTCTGGAGGGTGTGCCCCGGTCGCTCGCACCGCAGGAGTAGGGCCCGGCCGCCGGGCACCGACCCGGCCCGGCGCCCGGCGGCCGGGCCCGTCAGCTCCGGTCGCCGGTCCAGGCCGCTTCGAGGATCGCGGTCAGGCTGGCGGTGTCGGTGGGCCCCGGATGGTTCTGGATCAGGCGGGTGACGCCGGAGGCCAGCTCCGCGAAGCGGGGAAGGTCGGCGCGGGCCACCCCGATGTCCGCCAGGGTGGCCGGGATACCGATGTCGGCGAGGAGCCCGTGGAGCCAGCTGAGGAACACCTCGGCGGCCTCGGCCGGCGCGGCGTCGGTCACGTCGAGCCCGCACACCCCGGCGAGGGTCGCCAACCGGTCACCGACGGCGTCGCGGGCCGCGTCCAACGCGTACGGCAGCAGCAGTCCGACGCCCAGGCCGTGCGGCGTGTGCGTGGCCGCGCCGATGGGATACTGGAGAGCGTGCGGGGCCGCGTTACCCGCGTGGGAGAAGGCGAGCCCGGCGAGCACCGACCCGTAGGACATGTCCGCCCGCGCGTCGGTGTCTCCGCCGTCCCGCACGGCCCGACGCAGGCTCCGGGCGATCCGCTCCGCGGCCAGCAGCGCATAGTGGTCGGTGACCTGGTTGCGGCCGAGGAACACCTGCTCCACCGGGTCGCGCGGCCCGTGGGGCCGGGGTCGCGCGGTGTAGCTCTCCACCGCGTGACAGAAAGCGTCGATGCCGGAGTGGGCGGTGACGGTCGCCGGGCAGGTGTAGGTGAGTTCGGGGTCGACGATCGCGAAGTCCGGCACGATGTGGACGCTGGACACCCCCACCTTCAGCGCCCGGTCCGGATCGGTCAGCACCGAGACGGGGGTCAGTTCGGAGCCGGTGCCCGACGTCGTCGGGACCGCGACGAGAGGAATCGTCGGCCCCGGCACCCGCGCCTCGCCGTAGAAGTCGCGCGGCGTGCCCCCGTGACACCGGATGACGCCGACGATCTTGGCGAGATCGATCACCGTGCCGCCCCCGACGGCGAGGATCACGTCGGCGTCCACCGCGGCGGCGGCCGCCACGGCCTGGTCGACGTCGGCGAGGGGCACGTCGGGATTCGCGTCGGAGAACACCTCGACGACCTCGACCCTCTCCCGCACGGCGGCCACGATGGCGGCCACCCCCGGCTGCCCCAGCAGGGTCCGGTCGGTCACGACGAGGACCCGTGAGCCGTTCTCGGCCACCACCCGGGGAATGTTCTGCGCGACCCCTTCGCCGACGATCAGCTGGCGTGGTCCACGGACTGTCTCAAGCATGGCGGTGCCTCTCCGGAACGGCGGCGGTGTGCTGGTCGGACGTCAGCGGCGGGACGGTCACGGCAGGTCGATCGCCGCGTAGGTGACGTCGAGGTACTCGAGGATGCCCTCGTGCGACCCCTCCTTGCCGATGCCGGACTGCTTCACGCCCCCGAACGGGGCCGATGGGTCCGAGATCAGCCCCCGGTTGACGCCGATCATCCCGGTCTGCAGACCCTCGGCGAACCGCAGCGCCCGCTGCAGGTCACGGGTGAAGACGTAGCCGACCAGGCCGTGTTCGGTGTCGTTGGCCTTCGCCATCACCTCGTCGTCGGACGTGAACCCGATGATCGGCGCCACCGGTCCGAAGATCTCCTCCCGCAGCATCCGCGCGTCGTCGGGCACGTCGACCAGGACCGTCGGCGGGTAGAAGTGACCCGGCCCGTCCGGGCGCACCCCGCCGGTCAGGACCCGGGCGCCCCGACCGACCGCGTCGGCGACGAGGTCGTCGAGCTTGGCGACCGAGGGCTCGTCGATCAACGCCCCGACGTCCACGCCGTCGTCGAGGCCGCGGCCCACCACCAGCGCGCCCATCCGCTCGGTGAACCGCTTCGTGAACTCCTCGCGTACCGGCTCCTCGACGTAGATCCGGTTGGCCGCGATGCAGGACTCCCCGATGTTGCGCATCTTGGCCACCAGCGCACCGTGCAGCGCGACGTCCAGGTCGGCGTCAGCGCACACGATCAGGGCCGCGTTGCCGCCCAGCTCCATCGAGGTACGCAGCACGTTGTCCGCCGCCTGGCGCAGCAGCACCCGCCCGACCTCGGTCGACCCGGTGAACGACACCTTGCGGGTCCGGGTGTCGGCCAGCAGCGCCGAGACCACCGCACCGGAACGTCTGGTGGTCACCACGTTGACCACCCCCGAGGGGACGCCCACCTCCTCCATGATGCGGGCCAGCAGCAGCATGGTCAGCGGCGTCTGGGCCGCCGGTTTGGTGACCGTCGTGCAGCCCGCGGCCAACGCCGGGGCGATCTTGCGGGCCCCCATGGCCAACGGGAAGTTCCAGGGCGTCACGAACACGCATGGTCCGACCGGCTTCGGCACGGTGAGGATGCGGTATCCCCCGGCGGGAGCGGTGCTGTAGCGCCCCTCGACCCGTACCGCCTCCTCGGCGAACCACCTGAAGAACTCGGCGCCGTAGGCCACCTCGGCCCGGGCCTCGGCCAGCGGCTTGCCCATTTCGAGGGTGATCAGCCGGGCGACCTCCTCGGACCGGTCGGTCAGGGCCCGGTACGTCGCGGTCAACAGCTCCGACCGTTTCCGTGGCGGGGTCGCCGCCCACTGCGCCGCCGCCCTGCTCGCCGCGTCCAACGCGGCCAGCCCGTCGTCGACGCCGGCGTCCGCCACCTCGGCGACGGTCGTGCCGGTGGCGGGGTCCTCGACGGCGAAGGTGGCGCCGCTCGCGGCGTCCCGCCAGGTGTCGCCGATCCGCAGCCGCCGGTGCTCGGGGGCCAGGACGTCCATCGGGTCACTCATTGCGTCGCCTCCAGTGCTCTTCGTGGTGATGTCCGGCGTGCGGCGACGGACGGTTCACCGGCCCGCACCCCGCAGGCCGGCGTACCGTCGCCGCCCCGGCTACCGCCCGGCCGCCGACAGCGACAGTCCGGTGCCCGCGTCGAACAGGTGTGCCCGGTCCAGGTCGACCGTCACCCGCAGCCGCTCGCCGGGCGTACCGGTGACGGTGGGTCGGGCCTTGACCTTGAGGATCTCCGTGCCCACCCGCACGTCGACCACCGTCCGGTCACCGAGGGGTTCGAGCCCGTAGAGCTCACCGGGCAACGACGCGTCCCCGCGCCGCTCCACGGACAGGTCCTCCGCACGCAGGCCCAGCATCAGCGCCTGACCGTCCCTGGCCGTGGCCCAGCGGGGCCGGGGCAGCGTCCAGCCGGCCGCGCCGACCAGTTGGTCCCCCTCGGCGTGGCAGGCGAGCAGGCTGATCGGCGGGCTGCCGACGAAGCCTGCGACCCACTGGTTGGCCGGCCGCTCGTACACCTCGGTCGGGGTGCCGACCTGTTGCACCGTGCCCTCCCTGAGGACCGCGACCTGGTCGGCCATGGACAGCGCCTCGACCTGGTCGTTGGTCACGTAGACGAACGTCGCCCCGAGGCTGCGGTGGATGCGGGTCAGCTCGGTGCGCATCTCGACCCGGAGCTTGAGGTCAAGGTTCGTCAACGGCTCGTCCATGAGGAACGCACGGGGGCTGCGGACCAGCGCCCGGGCCAGGGCGACCCGCTGCATCTCACCACCCGACAACTGCGCGGGACGACGGTGCAGCAGCCGTTCGATGTGCAGCAGGCCCGACATCCGCTCGACGGCCGCGGCGATCTCACCCGCCGGGCGGCGACGCGCCCGCAGCGGCGAGGCGATGTTCTCGTACGCGGTGTGCCGGGGGTAGAGGGCGTAGTTCTGGAACACCATGGCCAGGTCGCGGACGGCCGGTGCGTCGGCGGTCGCGTCCCGGCCGTCCAGGTGCACCGACCCGGCGTCGGGCTTGTCCAGGCCGGCGATCGCCCGCAGGGTCGTCGTCTTGCCCGCACCGGACGGCCCGAGCACGACGAAGAACGCGCCGTCCGGCACGTCCAGCGTTACCCCGTCCAGGGCCCGGACCTTACCGAAGGACTTGCACAGCCCCTTGACCGCAACGGTTCCCATCAGGCCACCAGCTCTTCCGTGCGCACGTCGTAGACCGCCGGGGTCCCGCCGGTGTGGCGCAGCCCGACCTTCGCGTCGGCGGCGAACCGTACGGTCGGTGGCATCCGGACCCGCACGTCGCGTCCGCCGTCGTGGTCGACCACGTAGATGATCTCGTCGCCGAGCCACTCGGCCGACACCACGCGGGCCGGCACCGACCGGTCCGCGCCGGGTGCGGTGACCTCCAGCGCCTCCGGCCGTACGCCCGCCACCAGGGGGCGGTCGCGGGGCAGGCCCGGCGGTGGTGTGAGGACCAGTCCGCCCTGACCGCGCAGCTTCCCGTCGGCCACCTCCACCTCGATGAGGTTCATCGGCGGGGAGCCGATGAACGCCGCGCAGAACAGGCTCGCCGGACGGTCGTACACCTCAAGCGGGGTCCCGATCTGCTCGACGCGGCCCTTGTTGAGGATGGCGATGCGGTGACCCAGCGACATCGCCTCGACCTGGTCGTGGGTGACGTAGACCATGGTCGCCCCCAGTTCCCCCTGCAGGTGCTTGATCTCGGTGCGCATGTCCGCCCGCAGCTCCGCGTCCAGGTTGGTGAGCGGTTCGTCCATCAGGAAGGCGCGCGGCCGGCGTACCAGGGCGCGGGCGAGTGCGACCCGCTGCTGCTCCCCGCCGGAGAGCTGACGGGGTCGCCGGTCCAGCAGCGGACCCAGCCGCATCAGCCGGGCCGCCTCCTCGACCCGCGCCTGCACCTCGTGCTTGGGCAGCCCCTCGGCCCGCAGCGGGAACGCCAGGTTGTCGCGGGTCTTCAGGTGCGGGTACAGCGCGTAGAACTGGAACACCATGGCGATGTCGCGTTCGGCCGGCGGCAGGTCGTTGACCAGCGTGTCGCCGATGCGGATGTCGCCGCTGGTCTGCCGCTCCAGACCGGCGATCGCCCGCAGCGTGGTCGTCTTGCCGCACCCCGACGGGCCGAGCATCACGAACAGTTCGCCGTCGCCGATGGACAGGTCGACGTGCTCGACGGCGACCGTGCCGTCCGGGTAGCGCTTGTGCAGGGCGCTCACCTCGATGCCCGCCATCAGCGTCGCACCGCCCCGAGGGTCACACCGGCGACGAGGTGCCGGCGTACCAGGTAGGCGAAGACGAGCACCGGCAGCGCGAACACCACCGAGGCGGCGGCCACCAGACCCCAGTCGACGGTGGTGCCACCGATCAGGCCGGCGATGGCCGGTGGGGCCGTACGCACCTCGTCGCTGGAGGTGAGGAAGATGGCGAACACGAACTCGTTCCACGAGAAGATGAGCGCGAACACCGCCGTCGCGGCGATGCCGGGCACGAGCAGGGGGAGGGTGAACTTCCAGAACGCCTGCAGGCGGCTGTAGCCGTCGAGCATGGCGGCGTCCTCGTACTCGGCGGGCACCTCGTCGACGAACCCCTTCATCATCCAGATCGTGAACGGGACGTTGAACGCGGCGTAGATGAGGATCAGGCCGAGCTTGGTGTCGATGAGGCCGGCCTGGCGGTACATGAGGAAGATCGGCACCACGACCACCACGGGCGGCATGAACCGGGTGGACAGGATGAAGAACAGCTGGTCCTTCTTGGCTTTCAGGGTGAAGCGGGAGTACGCCCAGGCCGCCGGCACCCCCAGCACGGTGGCCAGCACCGTGGACACGCCGGCGACGACCACGGAGTTGAGGAACGCCACGGACAGGGCCGAGCGGCCGCCGTCGGCGCCGACGAAGACGTCCCTGAAGTGGTCGAGGGTGACCGTGAAGCCGAAGAACTCGGCCGGCACGGCATAGACGTCCCGGTTCTCCTTGATGGACGTCTCGATCATCCACAGCACCGGGAAGAGCATCACGACGGCCAGCGCGGTCAGCAGCACGACCTCCAGCACCGACCGGCCGCGGCCCCGGCGGCGCACGCGGCGTGCGGGGGACGGGCGGTCCGGGGTCGGGCCTGCGGACACGGCCTCGTCGACGGAGACGGCCATCAGCCCTCCTTGAGTTTGTTCAGGTAGCGCAGGTAGAGCTGCGTGAGGACGATGACGACGAGGACCATGAGGATCCCGTACGCCGAGGCGGTGCCGGTGTTGAAGCCCAGGAACGCCACCTTGTAGACGTGGAACGACAACGTCTCGGTGGAGACCCCGGGACCGCCGTTGGTGAGGATGTAGACGAGGTCGAACAGCCGGAACGCCTCGATGGCCCGGAACAGGACGGCGATGAGCAGCAGCGGCCACACCAGCGGAAGGGTGATGGTGCGGAACCGGAACCACTCGGACGCCCGGTCGATCGAGGCGGCCTCGTACAGGTACTTCGGGACCGCGGTGAGGCCGGCGAGGGCGATGAGCATGATGAACGGCGTCCACTGCCAGGTGTCGACCACGATCAGGGACACCAGGGCCGTCCGCTGCCGGGTGAGCCACTCCACCTGCCCCAGGCCGAGTGAGCCGAGCATGCTGTTGACCACGCCGAACTGCGCGTCGAGCATGAACCGCCAGAACAGCCCCACCACGACCGGCGACAGCATCATCGGCACCAGGAACAGGGTGGTCAGCACGCCCCGCCCGTGGGTGCGCCGGGAGATCAGGTAGGCGATGGAGAAGCCGAGCACGGTCTGCAGGGTGACCGCACCGACCACGTAGATCAGCGTGGTCAGGGCCCGTTGGTGGACCTGCGCCGACGTCAGGATGGCGGTGTAGTTGCCGAAGCCGACGAACCGGGCGGGCCCCCCTCGGGTGGCCGAGTAGTCGGTGAACGACAGGTACAACGCCCACAGCAGCGGGAACACCGACATGCCGAGCAACAGCAGCAGCGCGGGGGAGATGAAGGCCACGGCGAGGCCACGGTCGCTGAGCCGGCGGCGGGACCGGCCCGGTGCAGGTGGCGTCGCGGACGCCACCTGCCCGGGGCGATCGGTCGTCAGCGGGACGGGGTCTTTCACAGCCCGCCGCCGCCCTTGCGGTTGCTGGAGTCGAGTACGCCCTGCTGCTCCCGGGCGATGTCGTCGAGCGCGGCCTTCGGGCTCTTCGCGCCGTTGAGCGCCGCGTTGACGTTCGTGTTCTCGATGTCGACGAGCCGCGCGTACTCGGGCACGTTCCACATGTCCCGCATCCGTGGCACCGAGTCGGCGTACACCTGGTTGAACGGTCCGGCGTTGAGGAACTCGGGCGACTGCAGGGCGTCGGTACGCGACGGCACGCCACCGGCCGCGGCCCACTTCTTCTGCACGTCGGCCTGCTCGAACCACCGCATGAAGTTCAGCGCCTCGGCCTGCTGCGCCGACGGGGAGTAGGCCGACACGTGCATCCCCATCCCGCCGAGCGGGACCAGGTTCGTCTTCTGGGTCGGCAGGGTGGCGAACCCCAGCTTGCCGAGGATCTGCTCCCGGGTGGTGCCGAGCGTGGACTGCTTCGGGTCGAGCAGGCCGCCGCTCGCGGCGATCCAGTTGAACGCGATACACGCCTTGCCCTGGGCTACCGCGGCGTTCACCTCGTCGATGAACCAGTTGCCGGAGCCCTTGGCGGTCAGCGGCTTCATCTTGTTGACCAGGACGTCCATCGCCTCGTGACCGGCGGTGTCGTTGAGGACGCCGTCGATCTTGCGGCTCTTGGCGTCCCAGAGGTTGCCGCCGTAGACGCCGTTGACCGTGTTGTAGGTGACGGCCGCCGCGTCGGAGCCGTTGGCCTGGTGGAAGGCGAGCCCGCTGACGCCCGGGTTGTCCGCCTGGCACTTCGCGGCGACCGAGATCATCTCGTCCCAGGTCTGCGGGGGCTTGTCGCCGATCAGGTCCTTGCGGTAGATCATCGTCCAGGTGTCGCCGAGCAGCGGCAGCCCGTACAGGCTGGCGTTCTCGTCGCGCTTGCCGGTCTCGGCCTGCGGGAACTGGCCGTACGCCGCCAGCAGGTACGGGTTGTAGGCGTCGACCTCGATGTTCTTCTTGACGAAGTCGGTCAGGTCGAGGATGTTGCCGTTGGTCACGGCCTCGCCGATGTGCTGCGAGTCCAGGATCGCGATGTCGAAGTCGGTCTTGCGCGCGGCGAACTGGGTGAACATCGCGTCGTGCCAGTTCGCGTTCGGCACGGTGTTGACCTTGATGGTCACGTTCGGCCGTTCCTTCTTGTACTCCGCGTTCGCGAAGTCCTCCAGCGCCTTGGCCGGGGGCCACTCGAACCAGATGAAGCTGAGGTTCAGCGGGTCCTTGGTGAGTTCGGGGACCGTCGCCGGTGCCTTCGGGGCGCCGGCCTTCGTGCCGTCGTCCCCGCCGTCGCCGCACGCCGCCAGGGTCGTGGCGACCAGCAGCATGGCGGCCGTCGCCAGCCGCACCTTCCGCCGGGAGACCGATGTTCGACCGATTCGCTCCGGATGCCGCATGGTGGTACCTGCTTTCTGGGGTGGTGGGGACTTCTAGAGCCTCGCTATGTGCCTCGCCGAGCAGGTGCTTGGTCGTTTCAGGCGTGGTGCCGGGCCGGCGCGGGGGCCGCCCCGTGGACCGGTGTCACGGACGCGCCGCGACCTGCCGGTTCGTCGTCGTGCCGGTTCGTCGTCGTGCCGTCGGCGGGCACGCCGACCCGGCGGTGACCCGGTGTCGGGCCGGGCGGGACGTCGAGCATGCTCATGGGAGCTCCGGTTGATCGAGTGGAGCGATGGCAGGCGTTACGGCGACGGTGCAGAATGACGGTCGCCCGTCACGTTTCCTATACGATCGGGTGGGGGGCGTCAGCATGTCGCAGCGTCGTAACTGATGTCAACAGGTTCCCGAAGGTGCACGAAAGGACCTCACGTCACGATGGACGACGAAGCGATCAGCGCGCGGGGCCGCACGGCCGCGCCGGGTGCGACGTCACCCGCGCGGTCGCGCGGCCGGCTCGCCGACGAGGTGTACGACACGCTGCTCGGACAGCTGATGTCGCTACGGATCGAGCCCGGCTCCCGCGTCACGATCGACGTGCTGGCGCGCGAGCTGGGCGTCTCGCAGACGCCGATCCGCGACGCGCTCAACCGGATGGAGGCCGAGGGCCTGGTCGTCCGGGTGCCCCACGCCGGCTACCGCATCCCACCCCAGATCACCCGCCAGCGGTTCGAGGACATGCTGGAGGTCCGTCTGCTCCTGGAACCGGCGGCGGCGCGCAGGTCCGCCGAACGCGCCTCGCTTTCGCAGGTGGCCGGCCTGCGCCGGATGCTGGAGGAGATGGCGGAACTGGAGGGGGGCGTCGGGCCCACCGCCTACGGCGCCTTCGGGCTGCGCGACGCCGCCTTCCACGACCTGGTCGCCCGCAGCGCGGAGAATCAGGTCATCCGGGAGACGCTCGCCCGCCTGCACAGCCACGTGCACCTGTTCCGGCTGCACCACGACACCCAGGTCACCCACCTGGCGATGGCCGAGCACGAGGACGTGGTGGCCGCGATCGCCGCGCGGGACCCCGACGCCGCCGCCTACGCGATGCGCCGGCACATCCTGCGCTCCGGCGAGCGCTTCCGTCGGCTGTTCGACGAGATCAAGGACGGCGACACGTTGACCGTGCGGTCTTGACGGGCGGGCGGGGCGAAGGAATGCTAGCTCAATCGGATCGGATTGGATCGCGTCCACCTCACCGCCACCACCATTGCGAGGAGAAGCAGATGCCCCGAGCGCTGCTCCTGACCGGCGACGCCGCCGAGGAACTCGACACGATGTACCCCTACTACCGCGTCCAGGAGGGCGGCTGGGAGGTCGACGTCGCGTCCCGCACGCGACGTGACGTGCAACTGGTCATCCACGAGTTCGACCCGAACTCCGACGCCTACGTGGAGAAGAACGGCCGCAAGCTGCCGGTCGACGTGCCCTGGGCCGAGGTCGACGTCGAACGCTACGACGCCCTGATCATCCCCGGGGGACGCGCGCCCGAGTGGATCCGGGTCGACGCCGACGTCAGGCGCATCACCGAGCACTTCTTCGCGCGCAACCTCCCGGTCGCCCTGGTCTGCCACGGCGCTCAGGTTCCGGCGGTCTACGGCCTGCTCAAGGGCCGCAAGACGGCGTGCTTCCCGCCCATCACCGGCGACATGGAGAACGCCGGCGCGACGGTCATCGACGCGCCCGACGTCGTCGACGGCAACCTCGTCTCCTGCCGGGGCTGGCCCGACATGCCGCAGTTCGGCCGGGCCATGATGGAACTCTTCGCGAAGTCCGTCGACGCCGCCTCGGCCTGAGCGCACCCGGCCCGTGCCGATGACGACCACGCGGACGGTCACCGTCGACGGCTCTCCCGTCCACGTCCTCGACAGCGGTGCCGGGCCGGCGGTGCTGATGCTGCACGGCTCCGGACCCGGCACCACCGGGTCCGGAGCCTGGGCGGCGACGGCGCAGGCGCTGGGCCCGTCCTGGCGGGTGCTGGCCCCCGACCACGCGGGGTTCGGCCGTACCCCCGTCCCGGCGGGCTCCCGGGGCGGCCTGCGCCTGTGGACCCGGCAGGCCGCGGGCCTGATGGACGCGCTCGGCGTCGGGGACTACGCCGTGGTGGGTCACTCCATGGGCGGGGCCGTGGCGCTGGCCCTGGCGGCCGGGCACCCCGGCCGGGTCACCCGGGTCGTGGCGGTTTCGACGATGGGTGCCCCGGGAGCGCCGCTGTCGGCCGACCTCGACGCGCTCTGGGCCGCCCCCGCCGGCCCGACCGGGGCGCGGGACATGCTGAGCCGGCTCTTCCTCGACCAGGCGCTCGTGACCGATGCTGCGGTCGCCGCCCGCGCGGACGCGATGCTGGCCGGGGCCGCCGCGTACGCGTCGTTGTTCCCGCCGCCCCGGCGACGATGGGTCGACGACCTGACCCTCCCGGCGCGGACGCTGGCCGCGATCCGCGCGCCCGTGCTGCTCGTGCACGGCGCCGACGACCGGGTCACCCCGCTCGACCCGGCCACCCGGCCCCTGCTCGAGCACCTGGCCGACGTCCGGCTGCACGTGTTCGGCAGGTGCGGGCACGTGCCGGCGGTCGAACATCCGCGCGAGTTCCGGCACCTGCTGTCAGGTTTCCTGCGCCCGGAGCGCTGTCCCTGACCATGGGTGACCCGGCCCGGCCTACATCGCGGGCGCGCTGTACCCGGTTACGGCGCGGCCGGTGCACCCGGCTCCGCCCTGACCTGCCATGATCGCCGGGTGCGCGATTGACAGTTGATCGACGTACTGCTATCAGTAAATAGACCTTACTGATTGCTGCGGTGCCCGCCCGGGCGCACGTCGCGTCCGGGCACCGACCGGCCGGCGGCCCGCCGCCCCATCCCCGAGGAACGCCATGGTGCGCAGAAGAACACTCGCCTACGCCGTGGGCACCCTGCTGGCCGGCATCGCGTCGGTCGGCTACGGCCTGCCGTCGGCCAGCGCCGCCACCGCCGGCCCGATCACCGGTCTGGCCGGCAAGTGCGTCGACGTGGCCGGCGCCAACCCGGCCAACGGCACCGCCGTGCAGCTCTACGACTGCAACGGCACCGCCGCCCAGACCTGGACGGTGGGCAACAGCGACAACTCGATCCGCGCGCTCGGCAAGTGCCTCGACGTCACCGCCGCGTCGACCACCAACGGCGCCAAGATCCAGCTGTACGACTGCAACGGCACCGGCGCCCAGAAGTGGACCACCGCAAGCGGTGGCGCCCTGGTCAACCCCGCCTCGGGCAAGTGCCTCGACGTGACCGACCGGAGCACCGCCAACGGCACCCGACTGCAGATCTGGACCTGTGGCGGCACCACCAACCAGCAGTGGACCCTGCCCGGCGGCGGCACCCCCACCCCGACCGCCACCGCCCCGGCCGGCACCAACCTCGACGACCCGGCGAAGAAGGACGTCGCCATGCAGCTCGTCTCGGCGGCCGAGAACTCCTCGCTCGACTGGCGCGCCCAGTTCTCCTACATCGAGGACATCGGCGACGGCCGGGGCTACACCGCCGGCATCATCGGTTTCTGCTCCGGCACCGGCGACATGCTCGAACTGGTCCAGGCGTACACGAACACCAAGCCCGGCAACGTGCTGGCCGGATACCTGCCCGCGTTGCGCGCCGTCAACGGCACCGCCTCGCACGCCGGCCTCGACCCCAACTACCCCCGGGACTGGCGCACCGCCGCCAACGACCAGGTGTTCCGGGCCGCGCAGGAGTCCGAGCGGGACCGGGTCTACTTCACCCCGTCGGTGCGGGACGGGAAGAACGACGGGGTCCGGGCGCTCGGCCAGTTCGCCTACTACGACGCGGCGGTCATGCACGGGTACGAGGGCATGCGCCAGATCCGCAGCCGCGCCCTGCTCCGGGCGAAGCCCCCGGCGCAGGGCGGCAACGAGCGGACCTGGCTCAGCGCGTTCCTCGACGAGCGGGTCGTCGAGATGAAGAAGGAGGAGGCCCACTCGGACACCTCCCGGGTCGACACCGCCCAGCGGGTGTTCCTCGACAACGGCAACTTCGACCTGAACACGCCACTGGTGTTCGCCGTCTACGGCGACCAGTTCCGCATCGGCTGACCCCCACCGCCGGGGCAGCCACGCTGCCCCGGCGGGAGATGGCGGCCCCGCTCAGGGTGCCCAGGGGGTCGTGACGTTCCAGGTGCTGTCCGCGGCCCACAGGGCGGGTGAGTTCCACGCCTCGCCGCCCGTGCCGTTGCTCAGCCACACCTCCGAGGCGTAGTGCCGCAGGTACCTGCCACGGAAGTTGTACGACTCCAACGAGACCCCGCTCCCGCCGACCCCGACCCGGGCGCACCAGGTGGCGTCCGCGCGCAGCAGCGCCGAACCGTCGTTCGGGGAGTTGCGTACCCGCGACTCCTGGTGGCGCAGGAACTGCCCGGGGAAGTTGACCGACTCGAACGAGTAGCACGCCGGATCGGCCAGCCCGGCCCGGACCGTGTACGTCGCGTCGTTCCTGAGCAGCGCCGAGCTGTCCGCGTTCACCACCTCGGTGTAGGCGAGGCTGTCCCGGTGCCGCAGGAACCGGTCGGTGTACCCGGGGGTCGTCACCTGCAACGACCGCCGGGTGTTCAGCGGCAACGCCACCGGCACCGAGCTGCCGACGGACCGCGACGCGGTGATCAGGGCCAGGTTGGCGGCCCTCACCCGGGCCTGGTCCATCTTGACCACCTGCCGGTCGTAGGTGAGGAACCCGTTCAGCTCACCCTCCTGGTCGGTGATCTCGGTGTAGACCGAGGCGCTCAGCCCCTTGCCGAGCATGAGGTTCTGCGTGCCCTGCACGAGGCCGATGTAGCGGTCGGTCAGCGCGGTGGAGTTCGGTTGCCACTCGTAGGCGAAGAAGCTGCCGTTCGGGCTCCACTCGTGCCCTGGTGTGTGCAGGCCGAGGCCGCCGAACTCGCCGAGCACGGCGATCCGGCTGCTCGACGGCACCGGCGAGTCCGGTCCCAGGTAGACGTGCCAGTCGTCGATGTCGCCGACGCCGGGGTCGCCCAGCGACTGGCAGCAGTTGTGGCCGCTGTGCGCGTTGACCAACCGGGTCGGGTCCTGGGCCTTGACGGCCTGGGCGACCCGGCGGGTGTCGGCCAGCGCCCGTTCCCCCCACCCCTCGTTGTAGACGGTCCAGGTGACGACGGCCGGCGAGCTGCGGTGCTCGTCGACGATCTCGCGGGCCTCGGCTTCGAGCTGCGCCTGCTGCGCGTCGGTGGCGTCGATGTCCTGCGCGGTCAGCGACGGGACGTCCTGCCACACCAGCAGGCCGAGCCGGTCGGCGTGGTAGAACCAGCGCTGCGGTTCGACCTTGATGTGCTTGCGCACCATGTTGAAGCCCAGGTCCTTGTGCTTCTGCAGGTCGAACGCGAGCGCGGCGTCGGTGGGCGCGGTGTAGAGCCCGTCCGGCCAGAACCCCTGGTCGAGCGTGCCGACCTGGAAGACGAACTGGCCGTTGAGCTTGGGCCGCAGGACACCGTTGACGACGCCGGTGCTGATCTCGCGCATGCCGAAGTAGTGGGTGGTCCGGTCCACCTGGACGCCCGCGGCATTACGCAGGGTGACGCGTAGCTGGTAGAGGAACGGGGTGTCGGGCGACCAGCGGCGGGCGTTCGGCACGGGCACCGTGAACTCGGTGAAACCGCCGGTGGCGGAACCGACCACGGTGGTGCCGTCGAGCGCTTCGGCCAGGACGCTGTGCCCGCTGACGTTGCCCCGGGTGAGAACCCGGACGCGCAGGGTGTTGTCGGCCAGGCGCGGCGAGAGGTCGGCCCTGCTGATCGAGGCCGTCGGCACCGGTTCCAGCCACACCGTCTGCCAGATGCCCGAGCTGGGGGTGTAGAAGATCCCGCCGGGCTGCTTGGTCTGCTTGCCGATCGGCGGCAGGCTGCCGTTCTGCCGGCTGTCCGTCGGGTCCCACACCTTCACCACGATCTCGTTCGCGCCGCCCCGCAACTGGGCGGTGACGTCGAAGCTGAAGGCGTCGTAGCCGCCGGTGTGCCCACCGACCGCCACGCCGTTGACCCAGACGGTGCTCTGCCAGTCGACGGCGCCGAAGTGCAGCAGCACCCGACGTCCGTTCCAACTCCCGGGCACCGTCACGACCCGCCGGTAGAACAGGTAGTTGCGGGTGTCGCCGGCGGCGCGCTGCACCCCGGACAGGGCGCTCTCCACCGGGAACGGCACGTTGATCCGCTCGGGCAGGTCGGTGCCGAACGCCGGGGCGTCGTCGGTGGCGGACTGGCGCAACTGCCACTCGCCGTTGAGGGTGAGCCAGTCCGCCCGGGTCATCTGGGGTCGCGGGTACTCCGGCAGGGGCGTGCCGTCGAGCGCCTGGGCGGTCCAGGGGGTGGTCAGCGGCGGGTTCTTGGCCGGTGCGGCGTGCGCCGGGCCGGCCGGCGCGGTGAGCAGTCCGGCGACCAGGGTGAGGACGAGCAGGAGGGGTGCGGCGAGGCGGACGGGATCGGGACGTGTCATGCCGTCTCCATCGGACGTGCCGCCGGGGCCGGGCTGCGCCGCCGGCGGCTGGCGGTGGGGGTGTGGGGCGGCGGGTCAGGTCACGTCCGCGCCCGACCGGTCGGGCGCGGACGTCGAAGGGATCTCCGGGGCGATCGGTGGCGGTCGTCATGAGGTGCCTGCTGGCCGCCCCACGGTATCGGACCCTGGGGGACAAAGGGACCGCATACGGACCGGGCGCATCCCGGCGGGCGACCTTCCCGCCGGTACGATGCCAGGCATGGGGTGGGGGGCCGCGACGAGCACGGCGACGGTGTCGCCGGCCGCCGCGTGCCGGGTCCCGACCGCATCCCGCCTGGCCCGGGTACCGCTCCACGCCGTCGCCGACCGGCACCGGCCCGGCCGGGGCCGTCCGACCCGGTGAGCCCCGGCGGCACCGACGCGAGCCTGCTGGCACTGGCGGTGGGCCTCGTCGTCGCGGTCTCGCTCATCGCGGTGATCACGGTGGCCCTGCGCCGCCGAGGTGACCGCCGGGACCTGCCGGGCACCCAGGTCCGCGACCTGGAGGCGCGGGTCGCCGCCGCCGCGTCCCCGGACGCGGACACCCGCGCGTGGGACGCGGCCACCCGGATCGCCGCCGCCCGCAGTCACGAAGCCACCGGCACTGACCGCGCCCCCGGCCCTGTCGACCCGCCGGTCGCCGGCACGCCTGCTGCGGACGCGACGTCACCCGGCGCGGAAACCCCGGACGGTACGGCGGGGGCCCGGCCGGTCCAGGACCCGACCGACCCGCCGGCCGGGTGGCCGTCGACGGCCGGAGGTGACAGCGACGCGATGGCTGACGCGTTCGCCTGGCTCCGGATCGCGGCGCTCGTGGAAGCCGGCCAGCGCGAGCAGGCCGTCGAGCTGCTCGGCGCCACCATGGCCATTTCAGCGGACGAGGCGGAACTGCTGGTCGACGGCCTGGACGGCGCGGGTGGCCGCCACGCCGAGGGTGCGCGATGGCACGACTGATCCATCTGAACGGCCCGCCGGGCATCGGAAAGTCCACCCTCTCGGCGCGCTACGCCGACCGCCACCCCGGCACCCTGAATCTCGACGTCGACGCGCTGCACCGCCTCGTCGGCGGATGGCGCGACGAGGAATTCGACACCTGGCCGGTCGTGTGGTCCCTGGTGCGGGCGATGGTGACGGTCCGGTTGGCCGGCGGAGGTGACGTCGTCCTGCCGCAGTACCTCGCGACGGTCGACGAGATCGACGGTCTCGCGGCGCTCGCGCGCGAGCAGGGGGCGGGTTTCCACGAGGTCGTCCTGGTCGACGGGCGGGAGACCGCGATCGAGCGGTTCCACCGTCGCGCCCGCGACTCCGACGACGAGTGGGTCCACCACCACCGTCAGCTCATCGCGCGCGCCGGCGGATCGGCCGTGCTCGGCGCCATGTACGACGACCTGATGCGGGTGGTCCGCCTACGCGCCGGGGCGGTGCTGGTGCCCAGCGCGGCGGGGGCGGTGCAGGCCACCTACGACCTGCTGGTGGGCGCGCTGGACCGCCCCGGCTCCGGCCGGCCGGGATTCGCGCGGGCCGGGGGTCGGTGACCCCCGGCCCGCGTCGGTCACCGCCGGCTCAGTTCGCCGCGCAGGAGACCGCCGGTACGGCGTTGGTGCCGCCCGACGAGCCCAGGAAACCGAAGGTCGTGCTGCCGCCGGCACCGAGCGCGCCGTTGTAGCTGACGTTGCGGGCGGTCACCGTCGCGCCGCTGGTGGTCAGCGTCGCGCTCCACGCCTGCGACACCTGCTGCCCGTTGCCGAACGTCCAGGTCACCGTCCAGCCGCTGATCGCCGAGTTGCCGGCGGTGACCCGCACCTCGGCCTGGAAGCCGCCCTGCCACTGACCGGTCACCGTGTACGTCGCCGAGCAGGAGCGCCCGCCCGGGGGCGGGGTCGTCGGCGGGACGGTGGTCGGGGGCGGCGTGGTGGTCGGGGGAGCGGTGGTCGGCGGCGGCGTGGTGGTCGGCGGCGTGGTCGGGGTGGTGCCGCCGACGGCGCTCATGATGGCGTCGATGATGCCCTGCTGGGTGACCACGCCGCTGCTGCGGTTGAACAGCCCGAACCCGTACGCGCCGTTGTAGCCGTTGTCCCAGTAGGCGGTGGCCGCCCCGTACTTCTTGGCGGTGGCGACCAGGGTGCGCGCGTAGTCCGCCCGGTACCGGTTGTTCGTCGAGTCGGCCGAGGTCTTGTCGACCGAACCGTACTCACCGACGAACACGGGGTATCCACGCGCGACGAAGGTGTCGCGCACCTTCTTCAGTTGCCCGTCCATGAAGTCCTGCTGTCCCCAGGTCGACTTGCGTGCCGGGTTGGTGGCGGCCGGCCCCCACTGGGTGATGGTGCCGTTCTCCTCACCGGCGAAGTCCCAGGGGTCGTAGTAGTGCACGGAGATCATGAGCCGCTGTTCGTTGGCCGGCACGGACGACGAGCGGTACTGGTCGGTCGGCAGCACGAAGCCGTAGTTGCCGACGGTGTAGTCGATGTTGGTGTTCCAGCCGGGGATGAGCAGCCAGCGCGAGGTGTTGTTCCCGCCGGTCCGCCGGACCGTGTCCACGAAGATCTGGTTGTAGGCGTTGATGTTCGAGTAGCACGGCTGGGTGGGATTGCCGTACTGCCCGTCGAACTCCTCGTTCATGGATTCCAGGACGAGGCGTTCGCCGTAGCTCTGGAATTTGGTCGCTACCTGCTGCCAGACCTTCTGGTACTTGTCCCTGATCGTCGTCTGGTTCGACGAGTCGCAGATCAGCCACGAACCGTTGATGGTCTTGTAGCCGTCGCCGTGCATGTTGATCAGCACGTACAGTCCGCGGCCATAGGCGTAGTCGACGATTTCCTGGATGCGGTTCAGCCAGGCGGAGCTGATCGTGTAGTTCGGGGCGGCCCCGATGTTTCCCAGATAGGAGACCGGAATGCGGATCGTCTTGAATCCCGCCGCCCGCACCCGGTCGATGAATGCCTGCGTCACGACCGGGTTGCCCCAGGCCGTCTCGCTGGGGATTCCGTTGGCGTTGGCTTCCAGGGCGTTACCCAGGTTCCAGCCCGCCCCCATGTTGGCGACGAGTTGGGTGGCGTTCAGTTGGGTCATGCTGTCGGCCGACGCGGAACTCGTCATCACGGCCGTCGACCCGGCCAGCGCCAGTACGCCGGAAAGCACGGCGAACTGAACCCTCCTCAGTGTGGATTTCATCAGCATCTCCCGTCTTCGAGTCAACCGTCGCACGATGGTTGTCGAAGCGTTTCGACAGTATTTCGACTGCCTGTTCCGGCAATCGATGGGCTGCCAAAGAATAGATGCACGTGCATCGATCGGCAACGGGAAGGCTGTCGCGGGCGGGCGGGCGCGTGCGCCGCGTGCCGTCGGGGCGGCGGGCGGTGGTCGCGTCGACGTCGCGCGGCCCGACCGCGACCGGTGCCCGTCGTGCGGGTGGCCCACCGTGCCGCAGGGGCGCTCGCGTCGGGCGTGGCCCCGTCGGCCCCGACCGGCGGGGTGGCGTCGGGTGTGGGTGCCCGCCGTCGGGGGTCGCCGTTAACGCTATTGATCATAGTGAATTGTTGAGAGTATCTTCCGGTGGGAAGGAAGGTCTGGTCGCGACTTTCCGATATGTGTAGAGTGAGCGCAGCGCCGCCCTGATCGACATCCCGCCGCTCGGGGCGCGAGCATCTCGGACGGGCCGGGGAGGCTCCGCCGTCGGCGGGGCGGACCCCGATGACCACGCGCCGAAAGCAGGCTGCGGTCATTGCACCAGGACGAATGACCGTCCTCGATGGCGAACGGTACCGACGTCTACAAGGGAGGGTAACCCTTCCCGACCTTCGGTGAGTTGCGGTGAGGCGGAACGGAGGAGACAGATGTCCACGGAGGACGGCTCGTTACGGACCCGGCGCGGCTTCCTGGGAATGGGGGTGGGGCTGCTCGGTGCGGCCGGCCTCGCCGCCTGCGGGGGAAGTGGACCGTCGACGCCCAGGGTGCAGGCCGAGGTCCCGCAGGAACTCGTCGACGCCGCGGCGGCGTTGAAGGGCTCCTCGATGGGGATGCTGTCGCAGAAGCTGTACTCGGAGGCGGCGAACGCGGCCCTCGACAGCTCGATCAGGAAGTTCGCCGACACCACCGGCACGAAGATCGGAAACAGCCTGGTCCAAGCCGACGCCGGGGACGTCGTCGCCAAGATCGATGCCGAGGTAAAGGGCGGCGTCGCGCGTGACCTCGCGTTCATGACCGACTCGCGGTTCGTCGCCCAGTTCCAGGCGCTCGGCGACCTGGAGGACGTGACGGACGTCGTCCAGGCGTTGACGGCGAAGTACGGCGAACCCACCGCCGAGTCCAAGAACTTCTGCGTCTTCGACGGCAGGTGGTTCGCCATCCCGTACCACTTCATCGGGATCGGGTCGTTCCTGCGCAAGGACTGGATGCAGGACAAGGGCATCAGCCCGAAGGACAGCTACACGTGGGAGGAACTGCGGGACCTCTGCCTGGCGATCTCCGACCCCGGCAAACGGCGGTTCGGCTGGGGCATGACCGTCAACCGCTCCGGTGACGCCAACGGCATGATCGAGGCTCTGATCAACTCCTACGGCGGGGCGATCGCCTCCAACGACGGCCGGAAGGTCACCTTCGACTCTCCCGAGACCGTCCAGGCGGTGACCTTCCTCGGCGACATCTACACCAACCCGACGTACAAGCCGATGCTGCCGCCGGGGGTCGCGGCCTGGACCGACTCCAGCAACAACGAGAACTGGCTCGCCGGGATCCTCGGCTACACCCGCAACCAGTTCAGCGTCTACGCGGACTCCAAGACCAAGAAGAACCCGGTCTACGAACGCACCCACGTCTTCCCCGACTGCACCGGCCCGGCCACCGACACCTCCCTGCTGCTGGGCCAGTCCCAGTGCTTCGTCATCTTCAAGGGCGCCAAGAACGCCGAACTCGCCAAGCTCCTGACGCAGTACCTGGTCAGCGCCCCCGCGCTCGTCGGCGTGGCGAAGGAGGCTCCGGGGCTGGCCCTGCCGGCCTGGGACCGGGTCTGGGACGCCGATCCGTTCTTCACCAGCGGCGACCCGGCGTTCCCCATCATGCGCAGGATCACCCAACAGAAACTGCCGCTGTCGACGAAGAACGGCCTGGACTTCCCGCAGAAGGCCAGCGCCGGGCAGCAGGCCGCCGTCGGCGCCTACGTGCTGACCGACATGATGCAGCAGGTCATCCAGGGCACGTCGCCCGCGCGGGCCGTGCAGGCCGCCCACGCCAAGATGGTGCAGATCTTCACCCAGCAGGGTCTGCCGCAGTGACGTCGGTCCGCCCGGCGCCGGCCCCGGCGTCAGGAGGATCCCCACGGTCGAGGCCCGGCGCGCGTCCCGCGACCCGACGACGGCTGGGACGCGACTGGCGGCTGGCGGCGCTGTTCCTGGCTCCCACCGCCGTGCTCGTCGGCGCCCTCGTGCTCGTCCCGATCGGCTGGGCGGTCGTCACCAGCACCACCGAACGGCACGGCCAGCACAGCGTGTTCGTCGGACTGGCCAACTACCTCGCCCTGACCGACGACGAGCAGTTCCACACCGGCGTGGTGAACTCGTTCGTCTTCACCGCGTACGCCGAGGTGTTCAAGGCGGTGCTGGGCCTGTCCGCGGCCCTGCTGCTGCACCACCGACGCCGGGGACGGGCCGTGCTGGCCGGCCTGCTCCTGCTGCCGTGGGTGGTGCCGACGGTCGTCACCGCGTTCAGTTGGCGCTCGCTGCTCGACCCGATCTTCGGCAGCGTCAACCTGCTGCTCACCGAGTCGGGGATCGGGCCGCTGCTGGTCGACGCGCACCTGGTCGACAGTTGGCCGGCGGGCTGGCTGTCCGAGGCGTCCCTGGCCATGCCGTCGGTGATCATGGTGAACGTGTGGAAGGGGGTGCCGTTCTTCACCGTCGCCTTCCTCGCCGGGCTGAAGGCCATCCCCACCGATCTGTACGAGGCGGCGACCGTCGACGGGGCGTCGGCGTGGCGGCGGTTCGTCCACGTGACGCTGCCCGGACTGCGCCACGTCATCACCGTCACGGTCACCCTGTCGTCGATCTGGACGTTCAACAACTTCGACCTCATCTGGTTGCTGACCCAGGGCGGCCCCGGCGACGCGACCGCACCGTACGTGCTGGTCGCGTACTCCAAGGCGATCCTCCAACTCCAGTACGGTGCCGGAGCGGCCGTCACGCTCGTCATGCTGCCGGTCATCGGCGTGCTGGTGTACGTGCTGGTCCGGCTGCTGCGGCGGGACGCCGACACCGCGCCGACCCGACCCGCCGGGCCGGTGCGCCGGTCCCTGCCGTGGGCCGCCGCCGTGGTGGTCACCGGCGCGCTGGCCTGGGCGTCACCGCAGATATTCTGGAAGGCGGCGCTGGTCCTCGGGGTGATCCTGCTGGTCGCGGCGGCGGTCGGCCGGGTCCTGTCGGCGTTGCAGTCGTGGGGACGGCGCAGGACGTCCGCCCTGGTGTCGGGCCTGGCCTCCGGCGTCGCCCTGGCCGCGCTGCTCGTCTTCGTCCTGGCCCCGCTGTACTGGATCGTCGTCACTGCCTTCAAGTCCGACGGCCAGATCGTCCTGCACGAGCGCGACCTGTGGCCCACACCATGGACGCTGCAACAGTTCACCGACCTGTTCACCACCAAACCGTTCGGCCGCTGGTACCTCAACACGGTGCTGGTGTCCGCGGCGTCCACCGTGGTGGCGCTGGTCTGCGCCGCGCTGGCCGGCTACGCGCTGGCCCGGCTGCGGTTCCGCGGTGCACAGGGCTTCACCGTCACGGTCCTGGTCACCTACGTGATGCCCGGCGCGCTGCTGTTCATCCCGCTGTACCAACTGCTCATCGGGGTCCGGCTCACCGACTCGTTGTGGTCGCTGGTCGTGACGTACCCGACCTTCACGCTGCCGTTCGCCACCTGGCTGCTGGCGGGATACTTCGCGTCGATCCCCATCGAGTTGGAGGAGGCCGCGCTGGTCGACGGCTGCACCCGGCTCCAGGCGTTCGGTCGGGTGGTGCTGCCCCTGGCCAAGCCGGGACTGCTGGCGGTCGCCCTGTTCACCCTGACCAACGCCTGGAACGAGTTCCTCTTCGCCTTCGTGTTCATCACCAAGGACGAGTACAAGACCCTCCCGGTGGGCATGCAGTCGATGATCACCGGGGACGTCGTACCGCAGGGACAACTCGCCGCCGCGTCACTGCTGGTCAGCATCCCCGTGGTGATCATGTACGCCTTCGGGCAGCGATTCCTCACCGAGGGGCTCACCGCCGGAGCGGTCAAGGGCTGACCACCACCACCGACCACCGGGTGAGCCGGCACGGCGTCCAGCGGGTCTGTCGGCATGTTGACACCATCGCCATCCCGGCGGCGGGCACCCGTCGTGACCTCGGTCGACGCCCTGCGGCCCCGCCGTCGCGACCGCGCGGCCCCTGGCGTGGGCGTGGGACAGTTCTGGTCGTTCGGCCGGGCCACCCGGCGACGACCGCTGACCGCACCGTTCATCAGAATCTGGGGAATCAGAGCATGAGTGCCGACTCGGACTGGGGCGACTTCCTGACCACCGACACGCCGATCGGGGACACCACCCTGACCGAGGCGGTTCCGACGCTGCCGGAACCGTCCGCGTCCATCGTGGACAGCGAGATCAGCGGCGCGGTCAGTGACCAGGACTGGTCGAACTGGCACGCGGACAGCGGTGACGACTGGGCCGACTCCGCGCAGGACTGGGCCGACTACGCCGTGGAGAACGCGGCGGCCGGCAACGTCGAGGTCGCCGAGAGCGCCATGGCGCGGGCGGCCGACCACGCGAGCATCGCGGAGAACAACTACACGGTCTCCGACGAGTACTCCGACGCCGTCGCCGACCACGTGGAGACCGCCGCCGCCGAGGTCGACTGGGCCGCCAGCGGCACCGACACCAGCACCTCGTACGACACGACGTCCTACGACACCAGCACGTCCTACGACACCAGCACCTCGTACGACGCCGGGGGGTACGACGCGGCGTCCAGCTTCGACACCAGCATCTCCTACGACGCAGCGGAATGAGCTGGGCTGACCCCGGCGGACCCGGTGCCGTGCCGCCGGCCGTCGCGGCCGGGCTGGAGCCCGGCCGGCTGGCGGCCGGCGTCCACCGTCGGCTCGGCGCACCGCCGAGCGTGGCCCGCCAGCACCTGCTGCGCAGCATCCGTGATCTCGCCTTCGACCTGAAGGTCGAGCAGCTCAGCCTCCTGGAGGCGGTACGCGGCTCCCGTCTCGGCGGGGTCACCCTCTCGCCGACGCAGGTGCCTGTGCTGCTGCGGGTCACCCTGGAGGCCGATGGCCCCGGGGTGCGGGTCGGCGTGCTGCTGGTCGACCGCTGGCCGGGCAGGCTGGGGCGGAACTGGGGTGTGACCTCGGTGTACGTCGGCCTCTTCGAGTCGGTGCTGAGCACCTTCGACGCCGTGCTCGGCCGGCTCGACCCGTCCGCCGCAGCCGCGTTCGGCCCGTGGTGGCGGCAGACGGGCCCGGGTGACGTGGCGATGATGCAGCACGCCGCCGGCCTGGCCAACCGGGCGCAGGCCGCGCTCTCCCGGCACGCGGGTCGGCTGCTCGACGGCGACGGGCCGGCGCAGCGGCAGGCGGTGGTCGCCCGTACCGGCGGTGCGACCTTCACCTTCGAGACGGCCGACACCGTCGCCGAGGTCCCCGCCGAGCTGGCCGACGGCATGTTGATGGTCGGCACGCTGATCGTCAGCCGGCCGGGTGGCATGCCGCCGAAGCTGGTCGGGCAGGTGCAGTCGCTGGTGTTCCGGGTCGAGGAACGCCTCGCGGCGGGCGGGACGGACCGGATCACCGTCGAGCCGGCGGACGTGCCGGCGGTGACCTTCCTGCACCAGCAGGCGCGGCTGCGCGGCCTGCTGCCGGTACGGACCCTGCGTACCTGCACCACCTGCCGGCTGGAGAAGGTCGCCAACCCGGAGATGGAACGCATGCAGGAGCGCACCCGGCGGACCCGGGACCTGGCCAGCAGCATCAGCGGCCTCGTCACGCCCTACGTGCTCGCCGGTCGGCTGGTGCAGCTCAACAACAAGGGCCCCGCGTTCGCCTGCCCCCGCTGCCAGGGTATGGACGCCGACGAGACGGTGGTGACCTACTGCCAGAAGTGCGGGGACCGCCGTGCCGAGACGGCGCTGCGTACCTGCCCGAAGTGCCAGTTCGACTTCCGTAGCCTGATCGGCGCGGAACCGGTCTGGCGGCCCCGGACCGCCGTGGCGGCGCTCCCGGGACCGCAGCCCGACGGCCCCCTGCCACCGGCACCACGGCCCGCGACCCCGTCGGCCTCCGCGCCCGGTGTTCCGGGCGGGTCCGGTGCGGCCCGGCCCGTGGTCGGCGTGGCGGCTGCGCCCCCGCCGGGCGGCGGCCAGCCGGTGGCCGGCACCCCTGTTGCACCCACCGCCGGGGCACACCCTCCGGGTCCGTCCGCCGCGCCACCGGCCCCGGTACGCCCGCCTACCGGGCAACCCCCACCCGGCTACCGACCCGACCCGGAGGCTGAGCAGTGGCCCCGACCACCGGGCTTCCCGCCCTGAGCCGGGCGCGATCCTGGCGTCCACCGTGTGCCCCGGGCCCAGGGGCACACGGTGCGGCGGTGGCCGGGGGCGCCGGAGCGCGGGTGGGGTGGGTCGACCTGTTGCGGTCAGGGTCGCGGCAGGTCGGCTGTCACTGCCGGTGCCGCCGGTCGGGATTTTCGGCGGGACTGGCGGCGAGGCCGTCCGCGATCCCGTCCGGAAGGGGATAGACGTGTTCGACGGGCAGGCGTGCCGCCGCCGCCCGCTCGTCACCCCGGCGCAGCAGGTCCCGGATCTGCTCGACGGTGGCGGTGACGTCCTCGACCGCGACGATCCAGTCGTCGACGTACCGGTCGACCGCCTCGCCGGACAGTCCGACCTGCAACGAGCGGTACGGCAGCGCGGCCAGCCGCAGCGAGCGCTCCGGGTCCCACTGCACCCGGACCGGACTGGTCCGCAACTGCCGTGACCAGTTCTCCCGGTCGCCGTGCAGGTCACGGTCGTAGTGACTCAGGCAGGCCCGGGCCAGCGCCCACTCGAACCCCGCCCGCGTGATCTCGATGGACAGCACGCGCTCCTGCCCAGGCTTCGTCGCCCAGCCGCAGCGGTACATCATCCACAGGAACGACGGCTTGATCCACGTCATCCGCTCCCGCTTGAAGGGGGCCACGAAACGGCCGGCGGCCACCGCCGGCACCGCGATGTCCGGCGGGTACGCCTGGTACACGGTGACGGTCGTGGCCGAGTGGCGGGCACGGATCTGACGTACGGGAACGGACACCCGCCGATCCTCGACGATCAGGACCCGACCGGTCCACCCGGATTCCGCGCCCGTCGACCCCATCTGGACGAGGGCCCGTGTTGCCCGTGCGGTGTTCACTGCAAGGTGTCTGTCGACGTAGGAGGGTGGCATGCGGCGATGGTGGCGAGCCAGGCGGGCGGGTATGCGGCGATGGTGGCGGGCGCTGAAGCCCGCTGAGCAGGTGGGGTGGCTCGGCCTGGTCGTCACACTGGTCACGGGTGTCATCGCGGCGGTGCCGGCGTACCTCACCGTCACCAAGGAGACTCCGGCGGTGGCCGATTCTGCGGCCAGCTCCACCCCACCGCCGGATCCGACGACACGTCCACCCGGTACGCCGGAGCCGACCGAGCCACCGACCCCACCGGCCACCCCCACCGCATCGACGACACCGAGCAGCCCACCTCCCACCCGGACACCGCCGCCCACGGTCGCTCCTACCGTGACCAGGACGCCGCTGGTGCGGTTCGCGATCAGCGTCGCGACGGTGGTGCCGAACTGCCTGGACATCTCCGGCACGGGGGACGAGCCGCCGGCCGGCCGAACCGCCGTGCTGTTCGTCCGCCCGGCCGGTGCGAGCTACTTCTACGAGAAACCGCTGCACTTCCCCACCCCGCACAGCTGCCAGGCCAGGCGGGTCGTCGTCGGCGACCAGACGTCGCCGGGGCGGCGCTTCGAACTGCACGTCTTCCTCGTCAGCAATGCGTACGCCAGGGAACTCGCGAAGCACGACGGAGCGCCCTACTCGGTCCCCGATGTACCGGGCGAGCCGCTCACGTCGGCGGTGGTGACGCGCACCGACGAGATCGGCAACTGCTGACCCGGCCCGGGAGCGGACAGCGGCGACGCGGCCCCGCTGGCCCGGGTGACGTCACCGTCCCCGACGGCCGTCGTCCGGTCGGCGGCTGCGCGTCAGCAGGTAGCCGGCATAGGCGGCCAGCGCCACGGCCGCCACCGTCGCCGACGGACCTACCAGGGCGTGGGCGCTCGCGCGGGAACCCATCGCGACCCCCGAGGACCGGTCGGCCAGCAACGACCAGCGGGACCGCCACGCCAGGGCCGACCCGACCGACAGTGCCGACCCGATGGACAGCACCGAGCCGGCGGAGCCGACGCTGCCGACGGAGGCGATCGAGCCGACGCTGCCGATGGACAGCACCGAGCCCCGCGACCCGATCGACAACACCGAGTCGGTGGACCACAACGACAGCCGCGACGATCCGGTGGAGGACATGGGCGCATTGTGCCGCACTCCGGTCGCTTCGGGGTGCCGATCGGACCTGCGTCGGCCGGCACCCGGGCAGACCGCGCGCTGCTAGCCGTCAGGTCGCGGCACCCACCCGTCGCCCAGCACGTCATGGAGGATCAACAGGACGCCACCGAGCAGAACCGACGCGAGTATGCCGAAGCCGAAGCCGAGAACGCCCCGGTCCCGCGGGTACGTCGGGTTCCGCGCGGCCACCGCCGCCGCGGACCGTGACCACGGCCGCTCCCGGGCCGTCCAGAGCAGCAGCCCGAGACCGTACGGGCTGAGGAAGATCAACCAGAACCAGTACCACCGGGTGCCCCGGACCGGTGCCGGTCCGGTGACCACGACGACGAGGGCGACGACGGCGAGGAGGACACCGGTTCCGCCGAGGACGGACACCGATGCGTCGAGGTCACCGGCGCGGTGTTCGAGCCCGGCGGCCCGCAGCTCCTGCGCGATACCGACGGCGCCGGGTCCGGAGTAGCTCTCCTGCTCGACGGCACCGGTGGTGGTCACCTCTGCGAACCGGTCGGTGTCCGTCCAGTGCACCCGGCCGTCGGGTGTTCGCCACGCGAACAGCGGCCCGTGGCTGCCGGAGGCCGACAGGGTGGCAGAACCGAACCAGGGCGGTGAACGATCCACCTCCCACCGGCCACCCCACTGGTAGGCGACCACGCGGCCCGCGGCGACGTCCGCCCCGGCCCGGTCGTAGTCCCCTTGGCGCGGGGCGGTCCACCAGGTCGTCGCGGCCCCGAGCAGCCACAGCAGGACCAGGGTGATCCGCACCGCACCCCACCACCGGGCGGATGCCACGCCGGGCAGACCCTGACTCATGAGTGCAGTGTCCCAGCAGCGCACCATTCGCCGGTGTCGGGCGCGTTGCGGCCAGCCGGGTGACGACGAGGGTGGCGGTCAGGTCCTCGTACGGCTCGCACCCGACACGTCGTCCGGCTCGCGCGAGCGCGATCGCCACCGGTGGTGCCCGGCCGGCTGGGCCGGGCACCACCGGTGCCGACTATCCGACCGGGCGGACGTCGGCGCTGGCCGGGGACGGCCCGGCCGCCGGCGCAGCCCCACTCCGGCTCCGGGGGTGGCCGGGGCCCGCTGCCGTCGGGGTCACGGGGTGAACTCGCCGACGACGGTGTAGAGACCGGGGCTGGCCTGGGCCAGCGCGGCCGTCCGCCGGGCGTACTCGGCCGCCTCGGGGTCGGCCTGGGTGGCCCGGACGTCGTCGGCGCTGCGCCACCGGGCGACGTTGACGACGCGGGTCCGGTCGAGGCTGGCGAGCAGGGTGACCGAGACGAGACCGGGCCGCCGGGACACCACCTTCTCGGTGCCCTCGACCAGCAGGTCGATCACCTCCTGCTGCCGGGACGGGTCGACGTCGATGACGTTGACGAACGTGACGGGGTCGGACATCGCCTTCTCCTTCGCACGCGCTCCCCACGGGTGGTGCCGCCACGGCGGGCCGCACCCGACGCCGCGTGGAGCTGCCGGGTGAGCGGACGGGACCGGCCGCTCTGTGAGGTAGACGACGCCGGTCGGCGAACTGTCAGGCGGTGCCCGCCGCGCCGGACGTGATCCGATAGCCGTGGGCGGCGCGCGACGGTCGTCGCGCCGGCCGGGGGAGGGAGCAGAGGTGCCGCCTGACGCCGTGCCGGGCCACCCGGGGCCGTCAGACCCGGTGACCCGCGATCGTGGGGTCCTGCTGGGGCTCAGCTACCGCCTGCTCGGTTCGCTCGCCGACGCCGAGGACGCCGTGCAGGAGACCTACCTGCGCTGGCACCGGCTCAGCGACGGGGAACGCGACGCCGTCGTCAACCCCCGCGCCTGGCTGATCAGGACCGCCAGCCGCATCGGGCTCGACATGCTCACGACGGCACGGGCCCGCCGGGAGCGGTACGTCGGCGAGTGGCTTCCCGAACCCCTCCCGGCGACCGGCTGGAGCAGCCTGCAAGCCGCGACGGTGGTCGACCCCGCCGACCGGGTGAGCCTGGAGGACTCCGTGTCGATGGCCCTGCTGGTGGTGCTGGAGGCGATGACCCCGGCCGAGCGGGTCGCGTTCGTGCTGCACGACGTGTTCCGGTTCACCTACCCCGAGATCGCCGGGATCGTCGGCCGTACCCCTGCCGCGTGCCGGCAACTCGCCTCGTCTGCCCGGCGTCGGGTCCGTGAGCAACGCCGCGCACCGGTGCGTCCGGCCGAGCACGCCGCGGCCGTACGGGCGTTCCGGGCCGCCTGGCAGACCGGCGACCTCGCCGCTCTGGTCGACGTGCTCGATCCGGACGCCACCGCGATCACCGACGGCGGCGGCCTCGTCTCGGCTTCCGTCGTACCGCTGCACGGGGCGCAGGCGGTCGCCGGTTTCCTGCTGGGCGTGCGGGACCGGCAACCCGACCTGGTCGTCGACGAGACGCCCGTCAACGGGGAGCCGGGTCTGGTCGCCACCGACCGGCTCGGCCGTACCCTCGCCGTGCTCGCGCTCGCCGCGACCGGCACCGGCCGGGTCGGGCACCTGTGGGTGGTCCGCAACCCCGGCAAGCTCGCCCGGTGGCGGCACGTTCCCGCCGGACGCGCCCGCTGATCGACGCTCCGGGCGGGCGCGGGGGATGGTTGCGTCGACGTCATGGTGTCTCGACCGTCACCCGCGCCGACCGGGGCGTGACCGGAGGGCGGCCGGCCGTACGGGCCCGCCGTCAGGCCGGCTCGGGCACGCCTCCCGGATCGCCGTCGTCGGGCATCGGCTCGACAGGTGCCTCCGGCAGCTCGCCGGGCGTGTCGGGAAGAAGCTCACCGACGTCGTCCGGCACCGGCTCACGGGGGTCGAGGGGCGGGTACACGTCCGGGTCGAGGTCAGGATTTGTCATCGGACAATTATCCGGCACAACGCCCGGGTGCGCCTGTCGGCGGCGGTCGTGCCGGCGTCGCCGCGGTCCGCCAGGCAGGCCGGGCACCTCGACGGTCGGGCGGCGGGTCGACGCGGGCGGGGGGCCCGGGTGGCCCGGGGGAGTCCCGGGCCACCGGGTCGGATCAGCTGGCGCCGGTGAGGGCGACCAGGGCGTTGGCGGTCTGGAAGTACGGGTTGCGGCCGAGGTCGCCCACGGTGGTGATGCCGAAGGCCTCCTTGAGCAGCTTGGCGTCGCCGTCGCTGACCCCGGCGAGGGCGGACACCGGGGCGTCGACGATCTCGGTGAGGGCCTTGTCCTGGTATGCCTTGTCAACCAGCTTGGTGAGGTCGGCGCTTGCGGGCATGCACACTCCTTGACTCGTGATCGGAAATTCCGACCATACTCGGACGAACTGCATCAATTAGATCATGGTTGCGCTACCCGATCCACAGTGGAACCGGGCGATGGGTCAGGCGTCCTCGTCGCCGCCCTCGTCCGCGTCGTCGAAGATCTCGTCGGCGATCATGCCGCCGGCGAAGCCGAGAGCCGCGCCACCGACCACACCGGCGGCGACCGCACCCATGCCGGGCCCGTCGTGGTCGTGGTGCCCCTCCTTGTGGTGGCCGCCGGGATGCCCGTACCCCGCGTGCCCGTACGCGGGCTGTCCGTAAGCCGGTTGTCCGTAGGCGGGCGCACCGTAGCCCGGTGCTCCGTAGCCGGGCGGCGGGGGCGGCGGCGGGTAGCCGGGCGTCCCGTAGGCCGGGGCGGGCGGGGCGTAGCCGTAGCCGACGTGCGGAGCCTGCCGGCCGTCGACGGCCTGCCGGAGCCAGCCGTCGACCTGCGCGGTCCAGTCGCCGTGCGCGTCGCCGTGGGCGACGTGGTGCCGGCCGTACGAGTCGTGTCCGCCGGTGAACAGGCCACCGTGCTTGTCCAACTCCAGTACGACGTCCACGCCGTGCTCGTTGGCGACGAAGGTCAGCTCGACCTCGGTGACGGCATGGGCGTACTGCGGTGCCGCGTAGTACTCGATCTCCTGGTAGAATGGCAGCGTCTGGTGCAGCCCCGCGAGGTGGCCCCGTTCGAGGTCGGCCGCCTTCACCGTGAAGCCGAGTCGGCCGAACGCCTCTAGGACGCGCTCCTGGGCGGGCAGCGGATGCACATACACCGGGTCGAGGTCGCCCTTGTCGACCGCACCCCGGACGGCCACCTCGGTACGCAGACCCATCGTCATGCCGGGCAGGTGCTGACCGTTCAGCTCGGTCACCGGCGTCTCCCACGGCACCGCCACCTGGAACGGCAGGCTGAGCTGCTGCCCCTCGCGCAGGAACAGGCCACCGGCGACCGGCACCCGGTGGAACTCCACGAGCGCGTCGTACTCCTCCTCCGCGCCCTCCATCTCGACCCGGGTGACCAGACCGACGGTGATCTGGTCGATCTCCACGTCGTGGCTGCCACCGGTCAGGTTCACCTGGCCGGCGAGCGTCAGCCCCGGTCGGGTGCTCGGATTGGACAGGACCGTATCGACGCTGGGGCCGCCCACCCCGAACGCACCCAGCATCTTCTTGAACACCACGAACCTCTCCCTCGACGACCGTCGGGCAAACGGTGACCGCAGACCCGACGTCATGTGCACGAAACCGTTGTCCGACAACGGCTTCAGCGGCAGCCACTGTGGAAGCCGCCGGGCCGGCAAGTTACCAACGCAACCTGGACGGTGGCTGAGTGCGACGGGCCCGTGGCCGCCACGGTCCGTCGCCTCCGCGTGGGGCCGTCGTCCGCTCCCGACCCGATTCGGGCGCGCGACGGCCGATGTCTGTACCGTGTGGACACACGGTCGGCGGCTGGGCGCCGTGGCCCCGCACCGTGATCGCGGTGCGGTACGGGAGTGGAAGATATCCGACTATAGTGGCGGCGGTCACGTCACGGTGGTGGTGGGAAGGGTGGCGATGGAACGGCCGGAGTGGGCGCCAGCGGATGTCGATCTCAGCCGGCCGAGCGTGGCGCGAGCCTACGACTACTGGCTCGGCGGCTCGCACAACTTCGAGGTCGACCGGGAGTTCGCCCGCCAGGCCCTGGCCGCGGTGCCCGATCTCCGCCTGGTCGCGCGGGCGAACCGGGAGTTCCTGCACCGCGCGGTGCGGTTCATGCTCGACCAGGGCGTCCGGCAGTTCCTCGACATCGGGTCCGGCATCCCCACCGTCGGCAACGTGCACGAGATCGCCCAGCAGGTCGACCCGGACGCCCGGGTGGTCTACGTGGACATCGACCCGGTGGCGGTGACGCACAGTACACACATCCTCGCCGGCCAGCCCAACGCGGTCGCCCTGCTCGAGGACCTCCGCCACCCGGAGGCCATCCTCGAGCATCCGGAGACCCGCCGGCTGCTCGATCTCGACCGGCCCGTCGGCCTGCTGCTCGTCTCGGTGGTGCACGCGGTCCCCGACCACGACGACCCGTACGGTCTGATCAAGCGACTGTGGACGGCCCTGGCCCCCGGCAGTTGCGTGGCGATCAGCCACGTCACCACCGACAGCCGACCGGACGAGATGGGGGAGGGCACCCGGCTCAGCGGCCGGACCAACACGCCTGTCACCGCTCGCACCCGCGCCCAGGTGGAGGACTTCTTCGCCGGCCTCGACCTGGTGGAGCCCGGCGTGGTGTGGTCACCGCTGTGGCGTCCCGAGTCGCCGGCCGAGGTCGGCGAGCACCCGGAGCGGATGAGCTTCTACGTCGGAGTCGGACGCCGCAGGTGAGCGATCGGCCCGACGCCGACAGAATCGACGACCGGTACCGGCCCGGCGTCGAGGGGTTCGTCACGGCGTGGGCCACCGCCCTGCACCGCGCCCACTACGTGCCGATCACCGCCGGGCAGCGGCACCGGATCGTCAGCGCACTGGCCGCCCGGCTGGTCACCGCCGTCCTCGCCGACCCGGCCCGGCCCGGTGACGGCCAGCGGATCGGCGCCGATCTGGTGGCGGCCGGCTTCGGCTCGCCGGAGGCGCTCGGCGGGACGATCGCGGTCATCGGCGCACGGCTGCCCGTCGCGCTGGGCATCGCCGCCGACCCCACCCGCGCCACCCGCCTCAACGACCTGCTGGCGGAACTCGCGGCGGGCTTCGCGTCCGCCGCGCACGACCGCAGCCTGCGGGAACAGGACACCGTCCGGCTGGCCGCGCTGGCCGCCCGCACCCAGGCCGAGGAGGCGTTGCGGGTCAGCGAGGCCCGGTTCCGCCGCTTCGCCACCCACGACCAGCTGACCGGCCTGCCCAATCTGACCCGGTTCACCGAGGAACTGGGACGCCTCTGTTCCGCCGCCGTGCCGGTCGACCGGGTCGGGGTCTGCTGCCTCGACGTCGACGACTTCGCGGCGGTCAACGACGTCCTCGGGCACCAGGTGGGTGACCTCCTGCTCCGCGAGATCGCCCACCGCCTCGCCGCCCTCACCGACCCGCGGGTCGACCTGGTGGCCCGGCTGGACAGCGACCGGTTCGCGATCCTGGTCCGCGACACCACCTGCGCCGAGGACGCCATCAAGATCGCCGACCGGGCCCTGGCCACGCTCGCCGCCCCGTTCCACGTCAACGACACCGAAGTACCCCTGACGGCGAGCGCGGGTGTCGCCGAGGGCAGCGTCGCCGACGACGGCGCCACTCTGCTGCGGGACAGTGAGATCGCGCTGCACTGGGCCAAGGCCGACGGGAAGGCCACCCTGCGCCGCTTCGACCAGGACCGCAGCGCCGCGGACGCGGCCCGCTACCGCCTGTCGGCGGCCATGCCCGCGGCGCTGCACCGTGGCGAGTTCACCGCCGCCTACCAACCCATCGCCGCGCTGCGCTCCGGGCGGCTGGCCGGGGTGGAGGCCCTGGCCCGTTGGCGGCATCCCCGGCTCGGCCTGCTGACCGCCGCCCGGTTCATCGACCTCGCCGAACACACCGGTCTCGTGGTGGCGCTCGGCCGCCACCTGCTGGAGCAGGCGTGCCGGCAGGCCGGCGAGTGGCAGCGGATCCAACCCGGGCTGTACGTCAGCGTGAACGTGTCGGTACGCCAACTCCGCCGCAACGGCCTGGCCGGGGAGGTGGCGCAGATCCTCGACCGGACCGGCCTGCCACCCCACCTGCTCCAGCTGGAGGTCACCGAACAGACCGTGATCGACCTGACCGGCGTGGTGACGGAATCCCTGGCGGCGCTGATGGCCCTCGGTGTCCGGGTCGTCATCGACGACTTCGGCATCGGCTACGCGAACCTGGCCAACCTCCGTTCCCTCCCGCTGCACGGACTCAAGCTCGACGCCAGCCTGACCCGCCCGTCGGCGCAGCCGGTCCGGCGGCCGGGGGCCCGCCGCCCCGCCACGGACGACGACTTCCTGCGTATCGTCGTGTCCCTCGGGCACCGGCTCGGCCTGGTGGTGACCGCCGAGGGCATCGAGACCGCCCAGCAGGCCCACCGGCTTACCGCGACCGGCTGTGACAACGGGCAGGGCTGGCACTTCGGCCGTCCGGTGCCGCCCGAGGAGATCACCGCCAGCATCCTCGCGCAGCGCGACCTCGAGACGGTGTCCCGGGACACCGCCCTGCCGGCGTTCCCGGCCCCGCAGCGCTGACCTGCGGCGGCGCGGCAGGCGGCCCGCCGACCCACCCGGGCGGGTGCGTCAGGATGGGTGTAGCCCGATCCGGCGACGATGTGACGCCGGTCACTCCGATTGGGGACCCGATCCGGTGCGGCCGTCGTCTTACCAGGTGTGAGGACAGACATGGAAGCAGACGACGAGGGTGAACTCGTACGCCGCGTCGCCCGTGGCGACCGCCAGGCGTTCGACGAGCTCTACCGTCGTACTGCCCCGTGGTTGGAGGTGCGCCTGCGGCGCCGCTGCGCCGACCCGGACGTGGTGGCCGAGGTGCTCCAGGACACCTACCTGGCGGTCTGGCGGGCGGCGGGCAGCTTCGCCGGCACCCGGGCGCGCACCGGCGGCGAGGCGCAGGGCAGCGCCGTGGGCTGGCTGTGGACCATCGCCGCGCACCGGCTGGTCGACGCGTTCCGCCGCCGCGCCCGCCGCAGTCAGGTGCCGCAGGTGGAGCTGACGCCGGCCACCGCCCCCGCCGCCGAGGACGAGGTGATGGCCGCCCGGATCGGCCAGGAACTGGAGCAGGCCCTGCTCACCCTGCCACCCGGGGTCCGGGCCGCCCTGCGGGCCACCGTCCTCGACGGGCTCTCGGCGCGCGAGGCGTCGGTGCTGCTCGGCGTACCGGAAAACACGGTGAAGTCCCGCGTCCGCCGGGCCCGGGTCGCGCTACGGGAGGCATTGTCATGACCACCCACCCCAACCTGACCCAGATCGACCGCTATGCCACAGGCGACCCCGGTCTCGACGAGGCCAGCGTCTGGGCGATCGAGGTCCACCTCGAAGACTGCGCCGACTGCCGTGCCCGCCTGGCCGGCAGCACCACGGCGGAGAGCCGGGCCGTGATCGACCTGGTCGCGACGGCGCTGGACCGGGAGATCGCGGCCACCCCGGCCCCGGCCCGTCGCAGCCGGTCCTGGTCGGTGGCCCGGCACCGCTGGTTCGTCGGCACCCTGCTGCCCTGGCTGGTCATGACGGTGACGGTGCTGGGCTGCGCCGCGCTGCTCGGCGCGCTGTGGGTCGGCCTGCCCTCCGTGGTGCTGCTGATCGCGCCTCTGGCGCCGCTGCCCGGCGTGGCGGTCGCCTGGCACCGTCGGGCTGACCCGGCCTGGGAGCTGATCGCCGCGACGCCCGCCGCCGGCCTGACGATGCTGCTGCGGCGCACGGCTGCGGTGCTGGCGTTCGTCATCCCCGCGCTCGCCGTGGTCGGCGCCGGGACCGGGGCGTCGATGGCGCTGCTGCTGCTGCCCTGCCTGGCGTTCACCGCCGCCACCCTGCTGCTGGGTACCCTCGTCGGCGTACGCCGCGCCGCGCTCGGCCTCATGACGGCCTGGACGCTCGCGGTGATCGCCCCCAGCCTGCTCGCCGCCCGGATGCCGGTGGTGCTGTCCGCGGACAGCGCCCGCACCTGGGCGCTCGTCACGGCCGTCCTGACCGTCGTCGCCCTGCTCCGGGTCGACGGTTTCCGGCGGCTGTCCCACCGCGACTGATCCCCACCCCTGACCTGACTGACCCCCACCCCTGACCTGACGCAGCGGTACGGCCACCGGGCCGGACCGCCACCCTGCCCTGGCAATTATCGAAGGAGACAGCGACGATGCGTGCGGTGAGCGCGGTCGAAACGACCACCACCACCCATCCCTGGGCGATCCACGCCGAGGGCCTCCAGGTCCGGGCCGGCCGGTACCTCGCCGTCAACGGCCTCGACCTGGCCCTGCCCACCGGCGTGCACGGACTGCTCGGCCCCAACGGCGCGGGCAAGACCACCCTGATGCGCGCCCTGGCGACCGTCGTGTCCCCGGCCGGCGGCCGGCTGACCCTGCTCGGACACCCCGTCGACGGCCGTTCCGAGCTGCGGGCGGTCCGTCGTGACCTGGGCTACCTGCCGCAGCACTTCGGCTACTACCCCCGGTTCACCGTGCGGGAGTTCGTCGGCTACATGGCCTGGCTCAAGGAGATGCCCAAGGCGGGCGTCGCCGAGGCGGTGCAGCGGGCCATCGACCGGGTCGGGCTCACCGCCAGGGCCGATGCCCGGATGAAGACGCTCTCCGGCGGCATGCTGCGCCGGGCGGGCATCGCCCAGGCCATCGTCAACGACCCACGGCTCCTGCTGCTCGACGAGCCGACCGTCGGCCTCGACCCGGAACAACGGCTCGACTTCCGGGAGCTGCTGCGCGACCTCGGCGGCGACACCTGCGTGCTGGTCTCCACCCACCTGGTCGAGGACGTGGTGGCGGCCTGCACCGACGTCGTCCTGGTCAACGAGGGCCGCCTGGTGTGGCGGGGCACGCCCGAGGTGCTGGCCGCGCAGGGCGACGCGGGTCACGCCGGTGACAGCCCGGCCGAGCGGGGCTACTCGGCGCTGCTGCGTCAGCACCGTGCGGAGGCCACCCGATGAGCGGGCGGACCATCGCCGCGCACACCGCCGCCGCCCGGCGGCCCGACGGGAAGCGGGGTGCCCGGGTGGGCGTCATGGGGATCGAACTGCGCCGCTCCGCCGCGCTCGGAGCCGCGGTGATCACGGTGGTGGTCGGGGTCGGGTCGCTGTACGTGGCGACCGGCCGCTGGTCGACCGGCTGGATGGCCCTGGCCCTGGCCATCCGGGAGTACCTGCTCCTGATGTGGCCGCTCGCCCTCGCGGCCGGGGCCTGGCAGGGCCGCCGGGAACACCGGGCGAAGGTCGGCGAGCTGTTCGCCACCACCGCCCGCCCCCGCACCGCCCGGATGCTGCCGGTGCTCGGCACGATGGCCCTCACCCTCGTGGTCGCCTACCTCGTGGTGACCGCGGCGGGCATCGCCTGGATCGTCAACACCGCCTCGTACGTGCCGCTGCCGAACTTCGTCGTCGTCACCGCAGTCGGCGCGCTGTCCCTGGTCGCCGCGGGGTGGCTCGGACTGGGCATCGGGCGGTTGCTGCCCGCCCTGGTGACCGCCCCGGCGCTGGCGGTGGGCGGTGTGCTGCTGGTCTTCTTCAGCACCGTCTCGACCCCGGAGCGGCTGGCCGCGGCGATCTCCCCGGCGCACGGCTCCGGCGGCTTCCACGAGTACCAGACCATCGACAACCGGGTCAGCGGCGCGCTGGCGATCTCGATGATCACGCTCGCTGTCACCGGCCTGCTGCTGTTCGTCGCCGACGGCTGGCGGCTGCGGGCGATGGCGGTGCTGCCGGTGCTGCTCGGGGTCGGGGTGGCGACGACGATCCTCCCCACCGACCGGGACGTGCTCACCTGGCCGGTCGACCCGGTCGCGCGGGAACTGGTCTGCACCGACGACACCCCGACGGTGTGCGTCAGCCGGGTCCACGCCAACGTGCTCGACACGATCACCCCGCGGGCCCGGGAGGGCCTCGCGGCGCTGGCGAAACTACCGGACTCGCCGACCGTCGTGCACGAGGACACCCGCACGATCGGGTACCGCCAGGAGCAGCCGGCAGCCCGGGACGGGGTCGTCACGATCGAGGTCCGGATCGACAAGCGGGGCCGGCTCGCCCACCCCGACCTCGTGGTCCTCGACGTCGTCAGGGGCCTGGGCGTCCCGTACGACTACGACTGCCAGAACCGCAACGAGACGGTCGAACGGGCGGCGGCGTACTGGCTCATGGGCCGTGAGCCGCGCTCGGACGTCGGGCTGGTTCCCGGCATGATCGAGGAGGACCCGGCGATCACCACCGGGGCGAAGACCCTGTGGCAGGGCCTGCGGGCGCTGCCCGAGGCGGAGGCGGTGGCCCGGGTCACGGCCGTCCGCGACGCCGTGCGGGCCTGCCGGGACTCCGAGGGCCTGCTGTCCCGGAGCGCCAGGTGACCGGGACGCTGCTCTACCTGCGCTCACGCCGGGTACCCGTGGCCCTGGCCGCGGCGGTCGGCGGCGCCGCGGTGGCCTGGGTGCTCTACCGGACCCTGGCCAAGGACCGCGACGCTACCCCGCTGCTGGTCGTGCTGACCGTCCTGATGATGGTCGCGGTGCTTGCCCCCACCCTCGTCGGCCCGGACGCGAACCTGGACCGGACGGCGTCACTGCGGTGGTCCTGGCGACGCGGCGCGCACCTGATCGCCGGCGGGGCGATCGTCCTCGCGGTACTGCTCGCCACGTTGCACACGGGAGCCCGGTTCGGGCCGGCCGCACTGGTGGTCCGCGACACCGCCGGGCTGCTCGGCCTGACCGCGCTGTGCACGAGCGTGGTCGGCGCCGCCCGGTCCTGGTTCCTGCCGGTGGGCTGGACCACCATCGCGGCCATGTACCCGCAGGAAGGCGCCTGGGGAGCGGTCGCCACCTGGCAGGGCCAGCCGACCGACAGTCGGGCCGCCACGGTGATCGCGGTGGCGTTCGCCCTCGCCGGGCTGGTCGTCTACGCGGTCGCCGGTCCCGCCCGCACCGACCCGGCGGAGTAGTGGCTCGGGCGTCCGGCGGCGGGCAGGAACCGCCGCCGGACGCGGCGGGGGATGACCGGGCGGGGCGCGGCGCCCGGTCAGCGCGGTGACGCGGCAGCGGTGCAGGCCGGCGGGAGGTGGAACCAGCGCAACGCCTCCACACCGGCCGGCAGGCCGGTGGGTCCCTCGTCGACCTGGTCCCGGCGGCCGGCCAGGATCTCCCGTGCCTCGTGCAGGTAGCCGGCCAGGGCATCCTCCCCGGCCCGACGCCGACGTGCCGCCGGCTGCTCCCCGCCGGTCACCAGCCGGGCCAGGTCGGCCAGGCCCACCGACCGGCCCGGCCCCCGGTGGTGCTGCCACAGGCCGGTACGGGCGTCGAAGCGGTAGTCGGCCAGCAGCCGGTGCCCCTGCCGGGCGACCAGGTCGACGGCGTCGATCAGGTAGTCGGCGACCTGGTCGGACAGGAAGTAGCCGAAGGTGATCCGGGTCCACCCCGGCTTGATCCCCTCGCACCCCCGGGCGATCTCCACCCGGAACGCCCGGGACCGTTCCTCGTCGATGCCGAGCAGGCGGTGCCCGTACGGGCCCGCGCAGGAGCACCCGCCGCGGGCCTGGATGCCGAACAGGTCGTTGAGCAGCGCCACGACGAAGTTGTGGTGCAGGTGGCGGGCACCGTGGCGGATCTGCACCGACACGATGGGCAGCCGCCGCGCCCGGGGGTTGCCCAGCACCACGATCCCCGGGTTCGTCGACCAGCGGCGTAGCGCCCGCGACCACAGCCGCTCCTCGCGGTCGGCGATGACGTCGGTGCCGACGGACTGCTTGAGGGCGAACACCAGGCCCGCCCGGATCGACTCGACGATCGCCGGGGTGCCACCCTCCTCACGGGCCACCGGATCGTCGAGATACCGGTGCCCCACCGGGTCGACGAACGCCACGGTGCCGCCACCGGGGACCACCGGAACCCGGTTGCGCATCAGATCCCGCCGCACCACCAGCACGCCGGGGGTCTGCGGGCCGCCGACGAACTTGTGCGGGGACAGGAACACCGCGTCCTTGCCGTCTGCGGCACCCGGCGTCGACTCGCCCATCCGGATCGGCACGTACGGGCCGGCGGCCGCGTAGTCCCAGCACGACAGCGCCCCGTGGGCGTGCAGCAACGCCGCGACCGCGTCGGTGTCGGACAGGATGCCGGTGACGTTCGAGGCGGCGGAGAAACTGCCGATCCGCAGCGGGCGGTCCGCGTACCGGACCAGCCGCTCGGCCAGCTCGGCCCGGTCGATGTGCCCGTCGGCGTCCGCGCCGATGACGACCACGTCGGCGTACGTCTCCCGCCACGGCAGCTCGTTGGAGTGGTGCTCGTAGGGGCCCACGAAGACCACCGGGCGCTGGTGCGGGGCGATGGCGTCCAGCAGGCCGTGGCGGCGCGTCGGCCCGTCGGGCAGCCGCAGTTCGAGCACGCCCACCAGCTTGTCGACCGCCGCCGTGGCCCCCGCACCGCAGAAGATCACCGCATGGTCGTCGGTGCCGCCGACGGCGTCGAGGATCGTCCGCCGGGCGTCCTCCCGCAACCGTCCCGTCGCCCGGCCGGTGGCGGAACTCTCGGTGTGGGTGTTGGCGTAGCGGGGGAGGACCCAGTCCCGGACGGTGTCCTCCACGAAGTCCAGCGCCCGACCGGAGGCGGTGTAGTCGGCGTAGGTGATCCGGCGTGGCCCGTACGGGCCGTCCAGCACCTCGCCCTCGCCGACGACCCCGTCGCGGATCCGCGCCAGCAGCCGCTCTGTGTCGACCGTACCCATGTCGCGCTGCCTCCCCACGGCGATGGCGACGGGGCGGGTCGACGGGATGTCGGCGAGCGTCGGTTCCCCGACCGCTGTCCACAGTGTGCCCGACCGGCCGGCCCCGCCGCTCGCCGCCCGGTGTCCGGGGCCCGACGCCGCCACCCGGCCCCGGGCGGCACGGTCACCACCGGCGTCCGCCGGGTCATCTGGTGCCCGCGCCCGTGCGGGTGCGACGATCTCCACCGGCCCTGCCGACGACCCGAGGAGGACGCGATGGCGACCGCTGCCGAGCTGGACGACTGCCGGCGGGTCGCCGAGGAGGCGGCCCGCCTCGGTGGCCGGGAACTGCTGCGGCGCTTCGGCGACCACGGCCGCGTCGACTACAAGACCGCCCCCACCGACCTGGTCAGCGAGGCGGACCGGGCCAGCGAGACGCGCATCGTCGAGCTGCTGCGTGCCCGCCGCCCCGGCGACGGCATCCTCGCCGAGGAGGGCAGCGACCACGTCGGCGACTCCGGGCTGCGCTGGGTCCTCGACCCCCTCGACGGCACCGTCAACTACGTCTCGGGGATACCGCTCTGGTGCGTCAGCGTCGCCTGCGAGCAGCAGACCCCGGACGGCTGGCGGCCCGTCGTCGGGGTGGTCCACGACCCGGTTCACGACGAGACCTTCTGCGGCGTCCGGGGCAGCGGCGCGGCCCTGAACGGCACACCGCTGACCCGGCGCGCCGGTGTCACCCTCGGCGAGGTCGTCCTCGCCGCCGGCTACGCCTACGACGTCGCCCACCGGCGGGTGCAGGCGGCCGTGGTCACCGACCTGGCCGGTGACGTACGTGGGGTGCGGATGCTGGGCTCGACGGCGCTGGCGTTGGCCTGGATCGCGGCGGGCCGCTGCGACGCCTACGTCGAGGACCGCACGTTCCGCTGGGACTGGGCGGCCGGTCAGGTGATCGCCGTCGAGGCCGGCGTCGCGGTCGAGGTGAGCGGCAGCCGGGTGCTCGCCGCGCCACCGGAGCTGATCGACGGCCTGCGTCCCCGGGTCGCGGCGCTGGGCTGACCCGCGCCGGCCGCGCTGCCGGTCGGGGCGTCACCCGGCGCCGAGACAGACGAACGCCGCCGCCGTGGCCCCGGCGGTGCCGTCGCCGGAGGCGACGAAGGCCCGTTGGGCGTCGGCGAGCGCCTGCGCCGGTCGCAGCCCCGCCCGCATCCGTCGGTGCAGGTCGAGCATCAGCGCGGTGGTGGGGTCGGCCGGCACCGGCAGCACGGTGGCGACCAGGCACCGGGCACCCAGTCCGAGCAGCACGGCGGTGAAACCCATGACCTCGTCGCCGGGGCGGACCCCGGTCAGCCCCGAGTCGCACGCGGACAGCACCACACAGCCGGGCGGACGGGTGACCCGCTCCCACTCGTAGGCGAACAGCGGTCCGTCGGCCAGCTCCAGGGTGGAGAACTGCGGATTGTCGGCGCGGAAGGTGCCGTGCGCGGCGATGTGCACCAGGCCGGCCCCGTCGAGCGCCGCGGTCAACGCGTCGGCGGTGGCGTCCGCGCCGGTGAGCAGGGTCGCCCCCGGCAGCACCTGCGCGAGCCGGCCCACCTCGGCCTGACCCGCCGGCAGGCGCGGCCCACAGGCCAGCACCGACGGTCCGGCCGAGGGTTCGCCGTCGTCCGCCCGCAGCCAGGCCGTGGCCGACGGGGCGACCGTCACGGCGCGTCCGGCGCAGGTCGGCAGACCCGACCACGCCACCGCGTGCAGGGCCCCGACCGGCACGATCACCAGGGGGCGGTCGCCGAGGTGCCGGCGCAGCGGATCGAAGAGCTGCCGGTCCAGTGCGGCGGCGGCGTGCCCGGCCCCGGCCCGCGCGGTCGCCGTGTCGCCGGTGGTGACCAGCCGGCGCAGCGCGAACCGGTGCCACCGGGTCAGGTGCACCGCCTCGGCCAGCGGACCGAGGTCGTGCAGGCTGGCCCGCCCGTCGCGGACCAGCACCGCGCGCAGCCGGTCGCCGTGGGCGACCAGCTCGACCAGCACCCGGGCACCGAGTCGACCGGCGAGCACGCCCACGCCGGGCGGGTTCACCACACCGGTCCCACCGGGCACCCGGCGGGCCAGGTCCCGGATGCGCTGCTCCAGCCGCGCCTGCCGACCCCGCAGGGCGTGCGCCGGCCGGCCCGCCAGCACCTCGTCCTCCAGCAGGCTGCTGACGAGCCGCAGTTCGGTGAGCGCCGCGAACAGGTCCGGGTCGTCCGGGGGCAGCGCCGGACGCATCCGCAGGGTGTTGGCCCGCCAGCGTTCGGCCCAGGCCAGGGTGCGGGCCGGGGAGCCGGCCCGCACCGCGATGTCGAGACCCTCGGCGGCCAGTTCCCGACCGTACGTGCCGCTGTGGGCGCGCAGCTCCGTGGCGCCGAGGGACGTGCGGTGCCGGTCCAGCACGGCCAGCCCCCGCCGCAGCGCCCGGGCCGCCCCGGCGTCGTCACCGGTGAGTCGACGCGACCGGGCCAGGGCGTACCAGCCCTGGGCGCGGCGGGAGGCGGTGCCCCGACGGCGGGCCTGCGCGGCCACGTCGAGCAGGGTCACGGCCCGGTCGACCCGGCCCGAGGCGGCGGCCAGCAGGCCGGCTTCGAGGCGGGTGGTCAGCGCCGGCCCCGGCCACCCGGTGGCGTCGAGTTCGTCGGCCGTGCGCACCATCGCGGTGAGCAGGGCCGCCGTCCGGGTGCCCCGGCGGAACTCCGCGCGCAGCTCGACGTGCCGGGCGAAGGCGGCCCAGGTGCGCCGGCCCTGACGCCGGAACCTGACCCGGGCCTGGGCTGCGGCCGCGGTCGCGGTGTCCAGGTCGTCGGCGAGCAGCGCGGCGCGGGCCTGGGCCAGCAGCGCCTCGGCGAGGTCCGAGGCCATGCCCCGGCGGTGCAGCTCCCGTACCGCGGCGGCGGCCACCCCGACCGCCTCGTCGAGCAACGGCACCGACAGCAGCAGCTCGAACCGGTCCAGCAGCAGCGCCGGACGCGGGACGGCGAGCCGGCGGTACTCCTCGTCGACGTCGGCGAAGCAGCGCAGCGCGACGGCGATCTCGCCGCGTTGCCCGGCGGCGATGCCGCTGTTCCACCTGGCGTCGGCCGCGGCGAGGTCGAGCCCGAGCCGGTGGAAGACCGCCGCCGCCCGGGAGAGGTCGTCGCCGGGGCCACCGGAGGAACCCCGGTGCGCGTTGAGCAGTCCCCGGTTGTTGCGGGCGCGGGCCTCCAGCAGCGGATCGTTCTCGCGTTGGGCGATGTCGATGGCGATGCCGTAGTCGCGCACCGCCTCGGCGTAGCGCCCACGGTAGTGCAGCACCACCCCCCGCTGCATCCGGGCCCGGCCGGCGTCGGCACCGGTGAGCTGGGGCAGCGCGGCGGTCACCGCCCGCAGCGCGGCAGCGGTACGGCCGGCGTTGGCCAGCACGTACCCGAGGCTCATCCGGGCCAGCGCCCGGGTACGCGGGGTGCCGGACACCCGTACCGCCCGGCGCAGGTGGCGCAGCGCGCCGGGCAGGTCGTTGAGTTCGCGCAGGGCCAGCCCGATGGCCCGCTCGGCGGTGGAGCGCTCGTCGTCGTCGGCGGTCTGGCTGGCGAGCACCCGCTGGGCGATGCTGATCGCCTCGGGTGGGTATCGCTGGACGGCGTCGAGCGCCGCCTGGGCCGCCGCGGCACCGCAACCGGTGCTGTCGGGCATGCCCTAGAGAGTCCACGACGAACAGCCGCGAGTCAACGTCGAGAATCCATCGCGGGAATGTCGTCAATGGGTGTCCTGCTCGGTTGCCCCTAATTGACAAGCGGCGATGGTGCGGAATAATTGGCGGTCGGGGAATTCACCGCGCCCGCCCTCGGTGGGCACGCTTCTTTCACGAGCATGGAGGATCCGTGCCGCCGTCTGACCACCCCACCGTGCCGGGTCCGGGCGGCCCACTGTCCCGACGGCGGATCCTGACGCTGTCCGCGCTGGCCGTGGCGGCGCCGTTCGGTGTGCTGCCGCGTCCGGCCCCGGCCGCCGCCGGCGACGCGGATGCCGACGCCTACCAGAGGGCGTTCGAGGCCGCCCTGGCCGCCGACCAGAACGTCCGCCGCTACACCGCCCCCGGCCGGGAGATCCTCTACCGCCCCCGGCAACTGCTCGCCGCCGCCGCCGACGCCAAACGGGTCGCCACCTGGCTGCGCGCCCACGATTATCCGGTGACCGTCGGCGCCGGATTCGCCGGTGTCACCCGGCTGCTGTTCGACCGGGAGACCGACATCCCCGGCGTCGTGCGAAAACTGCGCGACCCCCAGCAGTGGCCCGGCCAACCGGTGCCGGCGGTGCAGCCCCACCACGTGCTGCTCGGGCTGGGCAACATCATGGGGAACCCGGGCACCCCGCCCCGCCCCGCCCCGGCGCTGCCGCCCCCCGACCCGACCCGGCTCGGTGCGGGCGCCGGCGTCACCGTCGGCATCTGTGACACCGGGATCTGGCAGCAGGCCGGCGCATGCCACCCGCAGTGGCTCGGCGGGGCGTACCTGCCGCAACTCGACGACGAGGACCCGCTCTACGTCCACACCGACGTGCTCGCCGCGCAGGGTGGGCACGGCACCTTCGTCGCAGGGGTGGTCCGGCAGGCGGCCCCGGGCGTACGCGTCGACCCGGAACTGGCCCTGGACCCGACCGGGGTGGGCGACGAGTCGACGGTGGTGGCCGCCCTGAGCCGGCTCGCGCCGCAGGTCGCCGTGTTCAACCTCTCGCTGGGCGGCTACACCCTGGACGATCAGCCGTCGCTGCCACTGGCCAACGCGGTGGCGGCGTTGCCGGCGACAAGCGCCGTGGTCGCGGCGGCCGGCAACGCCGGCACCAGCCGACCACTCTGGCCGGCCGCCCTGGACCGGGTGGTGGCGGTCGCGGCGGTCAGCCAGACGACCGGCGGCCCGGTGCCGGCGGCCGACAGCTGCTACGGACCCTGGGTGGACGCCTGCGCCGTCGGCGAGCGGCACAGCACCTACGTCGAGGGGCAGCTTCCCCTGCCCGGCAGGCCGGCACGGCAGTTCCACGGGTTCGCCGTCTGGGCCGGCACCTCGTTCGCCACCGGGCACGTCTCCGGGCGGCTCGCCGCGATGATGACCGCCGGGGGCCTCAGCGCGGACGCGGCGCGTGCGAGCCTGCTCGCCGCCCCCCGTTGGCATCCCGACTACGGGGTGCTCGTCGGATGAGCCGCGTCGACGCCCCGGGCGGTGACCCGGCGACCGGTGCCAGCGCGACCAGCCTGCTGTCCGCCGCCGCCCGCGGCGACGAGTCGGCCTGGGCCGAGCTGGTCCGCCGGTACACCCCGATCGTGTACGCGGTCATCCGCGCCTACGACCTCAGCCGCTCCGACGCGGCCGACGTCAACCAGACCGTCTGGCTGCGTCTGGTGGAGCAGCTGGGTCGGGTACGCGAACCCGAGGCGCTACCGGGCTGGCTGGCCACCACCACCCGCCGGGAGTGCTACCGGCTGTCCCGGGTGAGCCGCCGCTCCCACCCCGTCGACCCGTACGACCAGACGCTGGAGGGCCAGTACGGGCTCTCCCGGGAGCTGGCTGCGATGGCACCCGCGCCGGACGACGAGTTGCTGCGCGCGGAGCGCCGGCAGGCGTTGCGGGCGGGTTTCGTGCAGCTCCCGTCGCGCTGCCAGGCGTTGCTGGCGCTGCTGACGGCCGACCCGCCGGTGAGCTACCGGGAGGTCGCCGAACGGCTGGGCGTGCCGATCGGCAGCATCGGCCCGACCCAGGCACGATGCCTGCGTAGGCTGCGGGAGTGCCCGGCGATCGTCGAGTTTCTCGGAGCTTCCACCATCGGTACGAAACGGGGGTGAACCGGATGGAGCCGTGGCCGCCTGCGGATGACGAGGCGCTGACGACGGAGCTGGGTGCGGCCCTGTGGGACACCGGGCCGGTCTCGGAGGCGTACCTGAGCGCGGCCCTGGCCGCGTTCACCTGGCGGACCGCCGACGCGGAACTGGCCGTCGCCGAGCTGACGTTCGACTCGGCGGTCGACGCCGAGTTGGCCGGCATGACCCGTTCCGTGGCGTCCGCGCGGACGCTGTCGTTCCGGACCGGGTCGGTGCTGGTGGAGATCGAGGTGACCGACGCCGGGATCGTCGGCCAGCTCTCCCCGTCCGGTGGCGGGCGGGTCAGTGCCCGGACGGCCGCCGGCACCTACGACGAGGCGTCGGTGGACGCCGTGGGCTTCTTCTCGCTGGGTGTCCCACCGCCGGGCCCGGTCCAGCTGTGCGCGCGCACCGTCGGGTACGCGGTGTCCACCGCCTGGGTCTGTCTGCGCTGACCTCGGTCCGGTGGCGGTGCGCCGCCCTCTCGACGGCGTCCGAGCGTGCCGTCGGCGTCCCGTGCCCGGTCGTGGCCCGCGACCCAGGACGGTGGGGCGCCGGCCGCTCGGCCCGCGCCCCACCGTCCTGCGGTGGTGACGGCGTTACCCCCGCTGCTCGCCCGCCAGCAGGTACTGCACCCCGCCGAGGTCGGCCCGTTCGGTGCCGTCCGCGTCGGGCCCGAACTGGGTCACGTTGAGCGCGGTCTCCTTGGCCAGGGTGGTGTCGGCCGAGAAGGACAGGGAGAACTCGAGGCGCTCACCGGGCTTCAACAGCAGCCCGCTGATGCTGGCCCGCCCCGGATCGACGATCTCCAGCTCGGTCTTGCCGACCTGGCGGACTCCCGTGGCGACCTTGCCGGTGGACTGCCAGCGCTCGAACAGGGTCGGGCCGAGGTCGACGAAGACCCGGGCACCCTGGGCCTGCTCGGCCGGCTGGGTGAAAACCAGGTCGTTCTTGGTCTCCGCGGCGGTCACGTTGCCGATGGCGAACGGCCGGACGACCCGGGGCCCGCCCGAGACGAGTCGGACCGAGTCGACGTTGCGCCAGGCGACGTTGTTGTTGTACTGGGTGTTGACGCTGGTGCTCGGCCCCTCGAAGGTCATCGGGTCGGTGGGCGAGACCCAGCGCGCCAGCAGGCAGAAGTGCCCCGGTCCGGGTACCCCGGTCCACGGGATCGTCACGGTGGTGACGCCCGGGTAGACGGGCACGCTGACCGCGCCGATCTGGGTCCAGTGGGTCGGCCAGGTGGCGCCGCCGCCCGGGGTCGTCCGGTAGACGCGCAGCACCCCGTTGTCGATGCCCGAGCCGTACGGTCCGTTGTTGCGCAGCTTGATGAAGAGGTAGTTGGTGACCCCGACCCTCGGGTTCTGGCTGGTGGAGCACTCCACGGCCGTCGGGCAGACCTTGATGTCGGGGCTGGCCCACAGCGGGCTGTACGAGTGCGGCTGGATGCCGGTGTCGGCGGTGACGTCCTTCATGTAGACGTCGGTGCGGGCCGCCGCGGCGGCCTTGCCCTGCGGTGCCTCGCCGGGTGCCGCGGCGGCGGCGGTGACCGCCAGCAGCCCGGCCAGCGCCGCGCCCGTGAGGACGGCCAGCGTCGAGCGGCGGACGCGCTTTCCTACCTTGCCCATGACAGGTTTTCTCCCATCGGCGGGGGACGTCGAGTCCGGCGTGTTGCGGTGCCGTGTCGACGCGATGACGTCGTTGAAGAGCCGTGAACGTGCCGGGAAATACCGTCGCGGGGTTGGCCGTCAGATGACGCCAGGACCGGCAAATAAGACACTCATCGATGTCTGACGCGCATGTGCCCCGGCCGGGTGCCACCGGAACGACACGGTCATCCGGGCGTGATCGCGACCACTGCCGGACGTAAGGGTGTACTAGGGTGCTCCCATGGATCTGAGTGACAGCGCCTCACCGGTGACAGCCACCCGGCACGGTCCAACGGAGGGCGACTCGTCGACACCGATCCGGCTCCGTGCGGCGAACATTCACAAGCGGTACGGCAAGAACCATGTCCTGAATGGCGTCGATCTGACGGTCCGTGCCGGCGAGGTGGTCGCCATTATCGGCGCCAATGGCTGCGGAAAGTCGACGCTCATGAGGATCTGCGCCGGTCTGGTCAGCCCGTCCAGTGGTGTGGTGGAGGTCGACGAGAGCATGGCCTACTGCCCTCAGCAGGCAGGACTCATGGGTTACCTGACCGCCGACGAGCATTTCGCGTTGTTCGGTGCCGGGCACGGAATGGGTCGGAGCGAGGCCCAGGCCACCGGCCGGCAGCTCGCGAAAAGCCTGGCCTGGGACGGCGGCATGGCAACGCAGGCCAGGCATCTCTCCGGCGGCACCCAGCAGAAACTCAACCTTATTCTCGCCGCGCTGACCGATCCCGACATCCTGCTGCTCGACGAGCCCTACCAGGGTTTCGACCGGGGCAGCTACATCGATTTCTGGGACTGGGTTCTGCAGCGCCGCGACGCCGGAAAGTCGACGCTCGTCATTACCCACATGTTGAATTCCCTCGATCGGGTCGACGCCGTTCTCGACCTCGGAGCGAAGGCGGCCGCCGACTCATGACCAAGCTGCTCACCGTCGCGGAGATGATGGGTCGGGATCTCGCCCGGCGGCGGGTGGCCCTCGCGCTGCTCGCATTCGTTCCCCTGCTGTTCTACATGGCCCGGCACGACGGCAATCCCGAGAAGGCGATCCGCTTCGCCGGTCTCGGCCTGGCCTGGGCGGTGAGTACGGCCGGCCTCTTCCTGAGCAACACCACGAAAGCCGTGGAGCGGCGGCTGCGCCAGATCGGCTACCGGCCGGCGCACCTCTACCTCGGCACGCTCACCGCGCTGCTGGCCCTGGGTGCCGTACTCGCCACGGTCTACTGGGTGCTCATCTATCTCGACCAGGACAACCTGGCCCGGCCCGGCGCGGTCGCCATCGAGTTCGGGCTCACGGTGGTGGTCGCCGCCCCGCTGGGCCTGCTGATCAGCGCCGTCGCCCCGCACGATCTGGAGGGCACCCTCGTCCTGATCTCGATCACCGGATTGCAGTTCCTCGTCGAGCCGGACCAGAAACTCGGCAAGGCCCTGCCGTTCTGGTCGACCCAACAGGTCGGGACCTTCGGTCTCGACGGCGGCGACCCGGAGTACCTCCGCAAGGGCCTCCTGCACGGCGCCCTGTACTGCGTGGGCCTCATTCTGGTCACGGCGGTGCTGGCCAGCGTGCGGCTACGGCAGCGCAGGCACCTGCGGATCCGGGCGGCCGTCCGGTAGGAGCAGCCGGGCGGGTGTGGCGCGCCGCGCCCGCCCGGCGCTCACCCCACCTCCTGCAGGGCGAACGACACGTCGTTCGGCGGTGCGACCAGCAACGGCAGCCGTTCTGCGGGGGTGCGGGCCTGCCGGCGGCGTTGCTCCAGCTCGGCCATGCGTCGCATGCACGCGGCACGAGCGGGTGACCCGAAGCCGGTCTCCGGCGCCGCGGTCAGCGAGGCCGCCCAGGCCCGGTAGCGGTAGAGCGGCCGACGCAGGTTGCGGATGCGGTACAGCCAGGCGACCCGCAGTTGGAAGTCCGTGTCGGAACCGAAGGCCGCAGTGCCGTCGAAGCCGTTGAGCCGGGTGAAGACCTCCCGCCGGACGACCGTCGCCGGGTGCAGCGCGACCGTCTTACGGCCGAACCGGTGCACCAGGTTCCCGTTGCGCGGCATGTGCCGTACGCCCTGAGGGTTGCCCGACGCGTCGATGACGCGGTACCCGCAGCCGACGAGATCGGCCCGGCCCCGTTCGAGCACGGCCAGTTGACGGGCGAAGCGGTCGGGCTCGCTGACGTCGTCGGCGTCCTGGAAGCCGATGTACTTCGTGGACACCGATGCGACCACCGCGTTCTTCAGCCGCAGCGGCCCGACGTTGCGGGACGCGCGCAGCAGCGTGAGCCGTGGGTCGTCCCGCCAGGGTGCGAGCGCGGTGATCCAGTCGTCGTCCGGCGAGTGGTCGTCCGCGACCACGAGCCGCAGGTCCCGATGGGTCTGCCCGAGTACGGAGGCGACCGACTCCGGCAGGTAGGTGGCGCAGCGGAAGTGCGGCACGATGACGGTCAGCAGGGGTTGCCCACCCATCAGGCGCCGACCGGCATCGACTCGCTGCGTACCGCGTCGATGTGCGCCCGCAGCCCCTCCCGCAGGGAGACCGACGCGCGGAAGCCCAGCGCCTCTGCCGTACGGGTGACGTCGGCGCGGGTGGACACCACGTCGCCCGCCCGGTGGGGCTCGACACGGACGTTCGCCGGGCGTCCCATCAGCTCACTGATCAGGTCGATGATCCCGGTGACCGAGATCTGCTCACCGGTGCCGACGTTGCACACCCGGCTCGGACCCGGCGCGTCGACGGCCGCCGCCACGGCGCGTACCGCGTCCTTGACGAAGACGAAGTCGCGACGCTGCGAGCCGTCGCCGAAGACCCGGATCTCCCGGCCGTCGCGGACCGCGGAGATGATCCGGGAGATCAGCATGTCGGGTCGTTGTCGTGGGCCGTACACAGTGAAGAACCGCAGGGCCACACTGGTCAGCACGGAGGCGGGACGCGCCGCGTAGGCCAGCGCGAGGTGCTCGGCCGCCAGTTTGGTGACCGCGTACGGGGAGATCGGCGCGGGCGGTTGGTCCTCGTTCATCGCCCCGTCGCGCTGGTTGCCGTAGACACTGGACGACGAGGCGATCACCAGTCGTCGTAGTCCGGTCTGCACCCCCGCCTCCAGGAGCCGCCGGGTGACGATCACGTTCGACTCGACGTAGTCGTCGAAGCGGTCCCACGAGGGCCGGACCCCGGGCAGCGCGGCGAGATGGACCACCGCGGACACCCCGTCGAGCAACGGACGGATGTCCGTGGTGCGCAGATCGGCGACGACGTGCCTGCCGGCCGCGCCGGCCGGCCGGGGCCGCAGGTCGACACCGATCACCGGCTGGCCACGGTCGGCCAGGTGCTCCACCAGGTGTCGCCCGATGAACCCGGCGGCACCGGTCACCAGCACCGTACGCCGTGGGTCGTGAACCGTCATTTCCGTGCCCTCCCTGGTCTGGGACGTGCCTGGCGGTGGACTCTCAGCTGCGCCGGACCGACAGCGTGTGGGCCAGGTCGGTCAGCGCCGTGCGCACCTGCGCGGCGATGGGCAGGGAGTCGAGCGCCGCCACCGCCTGCTCGGTGCGGGCGTGGATCATCTCTTCGACCGTCCGCAACGCGCCGGTGTCCCGCACGATGTGCCGCAGCCGCAGTGCCTCCCGCTCGCCGAGGCGCGGGTTGCCGTGCCACCGGGATATCTCGGCGGCCTGGGTGGCATCCGCCCGTTGCCTGGTCAGTGCCATGAGCGCGGTGGACTTCCCGCTGCGCAGATCGCTCAGGGTCGACTTGCCGGTGACCGCGTCGTCGCCGAACACGCCGAGGATGTCGTCACGCAGCTGGAACGCCTCACCGATCGGAACACCGAACCGGGAGAGCCGGTCCACCTCCGCCCGGGGCGCGCCGGCCAGCATCGCGCCGATCTGCAGCGGACGCTCCACGGTGTACTTCGCCGACTTGTAGAGCAGGATCGTCAGGCAGTCGGCCAGGTCGGCCCGGACGGCCTCGCCACGGACGTCGAGATACTGCCCGAGCAGTACCTCGACGCGCATGCTCTGCAGCAGTCCGGCCGCCGCCGCCACCCGCTCGGCAGGCAGGCCGCAACCGTGGAACGCCTCGTCGGACCAGGTCAGACAGAGGTCGCCCCAGAGGATCGCCGCGTTGCGACCGTAGTGTTCGGGGTCGCCGCGCCAACCGAGCCGGCGGTGCGCCTGGGCCATGGTGACGTGCATGGTCGGATTGCCCCGCCGGACGTCGCTGTCGTCCATGATGTCGTCGTGCACCAGGGCGAAGAGGTGGAACAGTTCCAGCGCCGTGGCGGCCATGATGATGCCGGGATCCTCGTCACCGCCGAACGCGCGCCAACCCAGGCAGCAGAACGTCGGCCGGGTGCGTTTGCCCCCGGCGAGTGCCAGGGCGCGTAGGGCGTCGACTCCGTCGCGCCACTCGGGGTTGGCGTTCATGTCCCGTCGGGCGGTCAGGAAACTGTCGATCGTGCGTTCCACCTCGACCCTGAGCGCGGGCCCGGGGAGGCCGGGCGCGCCTCGGGCGGTCTCGCTGGTGGCGGTCATCTGTCCCCCGTCCGGTCGCAGGCGATGTCGACGGCAGGTAACCGGTGTCCGGTCCCGCCGGGGTGAACGATCGCGCAGGCTGAATGCGGCAGAGTGGGGCCGACCCTCGATGTGAAGGGATCACGGTCAGTGACGGCCTGGGTGGGGTGGCCTGCGCTTACGTGACCCCTCGTGGCTGGCTGGGTATCCACTGTAGCCGATCGATGGGCATCCGGAACCCCCTACTTTGCTTATCCGCAATTTCCCGTGTGGGCGTTTTGTTCTTGTAGGGGGGTTGACTGGAGTCGATTTACCGTGGATTGTTGTGCGAGCGAAATTGACCGATCCGGATGGTGGGGGAGCGGTATGGAGCAGGTCGTGCTACTCGACCAGGATGGCCAAGTCGTTGGTGAGCAGGACAAATACGCCGTCCATGATGGAGGCACCCCGCTTCACCTAGCATTCTCTTGTTACGTGTTCAGCAATAGTGGGTATTTCTTGATGTCGCGCCGATCGTTGCGGAAAAAGACGTGGCCAGGTATATGGACCAACAGCTTCTGTGGCCATCCCGCCCCAGGTGAGGCGATGACTGACGCCGTTCACCGACGGGCGTCCGCTGAGCTGGGCCTCACGCTGAGCAACCTTCGTCTGGTGCTGCCCCGTTTCCGCTACCGCGCCGAACTCGACGGTGTGGTCGAGAACGAGATGTGCCCGGTGTACGTGGCCCGCGCGGTGGGCGACCCGGTGCCGAACCCGGACGAGGTCGACCGGGTCGAATGGGTCGACTGGGACTCGTTCCGGGAGCGGGCCCGAACCGACCCGGCCCTGTCCCCGTGGTGCCGGTTGCAGGTCGACGAACTGGCGGGGCTCGGCCCCGTGCCGGGTGACTGGCCCACCGGCGACGCCGCCGAACTGCCTCCCGCAGCCAGGGTCGCGGTCGCCGGGCACGGCTGACCAGATGGCGTCTCACGAGCCGCGGACGGCTGCGACGAACTGGTCACGCTATGTGGCCTACGTCGGCGGCCACCGCCGCTGGTTCCTGCTCCTGGCCGCGCTCATCCCGCTCGACGTCGGCACCCAGTTGGTGGCGCCGCAGGTCGTACGCCGGTTCATCGACGCGGCGGTGGGCGGCCGGTCGCAGACCGAACTGGCCGGGTACGCCGTGGTCTTCGTGGCGCTCGCGGTCGTCCGGCAGGTGCTGTCGACAGGCACCGGCTGGGTCTCCGGCCGGGTCGCCTGGCGTACGACCAACGAGGTGCGTCGTGACCTGCTCGCGCACGTCCTGCGGCAGGGGCCGACGTTCTTCCTCCGACACCCGCCCGGGGAACTGGTCGACCGGATGGACGGCGACGTCACCCGGTTGGCCAAGCTGCTGTCCGAACTGGTGCTCGACATCGCCGTCCAACTGCTGATGATCATCGGGATCGTCGTGGCGCTGTTCCTGCTCGACTGGCGGTACGGCGCGCTCTTCACCCCGCTCGCCCTGGTGATGCTGCTGCTCCTGCGGCGGCTGCTCGGCCGCGCGGTGCCGCTCATCGCCGACCGGCAACGGGCGGAGGCGGGCCTGCTCGGTTACCTCGAGGAGAACCTGACCGGGCGGGAGGACCTGAACGCCAACGGCGGGACGACCCACGCCTTGGAGACCGCCTGGGACCGGATCACGCACCACTACCGGCTCGCCCGGCGGGCCGCCCGCGCCACGGTCACCTGGCCGGCGGCCGTCCAGGTGCTCACCGCCGTCAACCTCTGCGCGGCACTGGCCACCGGTGTGTGGCTCAGCCAGAACCGGGGAGTCAGCGTCGGCACCGTCTTCGCCGGGCTGTCGTACGCGATCCTGCTGCGGATGCCCCTGGTCAGCATCACCTCGCGGTTCCAGGACGTGCAGAACGTCCTGGGCAGCGTCCGCCGCGTCGAGGAACTGTTCGGCGAGGCCCACATCGTCCCCGACGGTGGCGGCACCCTTGCGCCCGGACGCGGCTCGGTGAGCTTCACCGGCGTCACCTTCGCCTACGAGGACCGTCCGGTGCTGTCGGACGTCTCGTTCACGATCCCGGCCGGCCGACGGGTGGCGCTGGTCGGACGCAGTGGCGGCGGGAAGTCGACCATCCTGCGGATGCTGTTCCGCCAGTACGACCCGCAGGCCGGGACGGTGTCGGTCGGTGGGGTGGACGTCCGGCGGTTGGACGTCGGCGCGCTGCGCTCCCGCATCACGCTCGTCACCCAGGACGTGCACGTCATCGCCGGCACGCTGCGCGACAACCTGACCTTCTACGACGACCGGTGGCCCGACGAGCAACTGCTCCGCTCGGTGGAGGAGGTCGGGCTGGGCACCTGGTACGCCGCCCTGCCCGACGGCCTCGACACCCGGATCGGGCCGGGTGCAGCCGGGCTGTCGGCCGGTGAGGAGCAACTGCTCGCGCTGGCCCGCGCACTGCTGACCGACCCCGACATCGTGCTCCTCGACGAGCCGTCGGCCCGCCTGGACCCGCATGCGGAGCGGCGGCTGCGCCGCACGATGGAGCGGTTCATCGAGGGCCGTACGGCGCTCGTCATCGCCCACCGGCCCGAGACGCTCACCATCGTCGACGACGTGATGGTGGTCGAGGAGGGCCGGGTCGTGAGCCTGACGCCCCGCCCCGACCCGACCGACGGCACCGACGGGCCGGTCGACCAGCGGTTCTTCGTAGGGCGGTCCTGATGACCACGACGAGCGGTGGCCGGGCACGCCTGTTGTTGGCCGGTCGCGGACGCCGGTACGCCGTGCTCGCCGCCGTGTGGGCGGTGCTGCGCCTGGGCATGCTCGCCCTGGGACTGTTGATGCAGACGGCGTTCGACTCCCTCAGCGGCGAGTCGGCCGCCGGCCTGAACCTGTGGAGTGTCGTCGCCCTCGTCGCCGGCATCGAGGCCGCGCGCATCTCGCTGCAGTTCAGCACGGTCGTGCCCTGGCTCGAACCGCGCATGCAGTACCACACGGTCGGCGCGTTGCGGATGTCGCTGTTCGAGTCGCTGCTCGAACCGCCACCGCAGGCCGGAGGCGGCAGCGTGGGCGAGGCGGTCGCGACCGTCGGCACCGACGCCGCCGACGCCGGCTTCTTCGTGGTGTGGTCACCGATCAACATCGCCCGCTGGCTCTTCGCGGTCGCCGCGATCACCATCATGATGCGCATCGACGTGCTCATCACATTGAGCATCCTCGGGCTCTTCGTGCTGATCGTGGCGCTGATGCGCCTGGTGCACGGGCGGATGGTGGCCTACCGCGAGCAGAGTCGCGCCCAGACCGCACGGGTCACCGAGGCGCTGCGCGAGGTGACGGGCGCGGCGCTGGGCGTACAGGCCGCGCGGGCCGAGGAGGCGGTCACCCGGCACCTCGACCGGCTCAACGCCGACCGGGCCAGGATCGCCATCGCCGAGGAACTCGCCGTCGCCGTGCAGCGCAGCACCCTGCTGAACGCCGCTCCGCTCGGCACCGGGATCGTGCTGCTGATCGCCGCGCCGGCCATCAGCAGCAACGAGCTGTCCATCGGCGACATGGTGCTGTTCACGTTCTACCTGCAACTGCTCGTCGACACGCTCGCCTCCCTCGGCGTGCTGACCGTCCAGTTGCAGCGCGTGCTCGTCGCGCTGCGCCGGATGACGGCGATCACGGGCGGTCGGCTGCAGCCCCGGCACGGGATGGACCTCGACCGCGGCCGACCCGGTGCGATGACGGGCGTCCCACCGCGGCAGCCGCCCCCGCCCCCCGCCCCGGGTCCGCCCACGATCACGGTCACGGACCTCACCGCCCGGCACGACGGCGCGGCCCACGGACTGGTCGGCGTCGGCTTCACGATGCCGGCCGGGCAACTGACGGTGGTGATGGGCCAGGTCGGATCCGGCAAGACCACCCTGCTGCGCACCCTGCTCGGCCAGGTGCCGGGGGCGACCGGTGAGGTGCGCTGGGACGACGTCCCGCTGCCCGCCGACCGCCGCGCGGTGCTCGTGCCGCCCCGGTGCGCGTACACGCCGCAGGTGCCGCGACTGTTCACCGGCACGATCCGGGAGAACATCCTGCTCGGGCTGCCGGCGGACCGGCTGGCCGAGGCGGTGTCCCGGTCGGCGCTCGACGCCGACCTCACGACGATGCCCGACGGGCTCGACACGGTGATCGGGCCGCGCGGCCTACGCCTCTCCGGTGGCCAGGCACAACGGGTGGCCGTGGCGCGGATGCTCGTGCGCCGCACCCCGTTGGTGCTGTGCGACGACGTCTCCAGCGCCCTCGATCCCGAGACGAGCGACGCCCTGTGGGAGGGGATCCTCCGCGACGGCGGGAGCACGGTCCTGGCGGTGTCCCACCGGCCCGAGGTGCTCCGCCGGGCCGCCCTCGTCGTCGTCCTGCACGACGGCCGGCTGACGGCGGTCGGGGCCCCGGCGGACCTGCTCGACAGCTCCGACGAGATACGCCGGCTCTGGTCCGCCGTGGCCCACGACTGACCCCATGCGGAGGCACCGATGTTCGAGCTAGTGACCCGGCCCGTCAGGTGGGCGATCCGGCGCGGCTACCAGCCCGCCGAGGGTGATCCGCCGCCCACCGGGTGCCTCGTGGTCCGCCCCGGACCGACAGTCGTGCGGTCCGGAATCCCGGTCCGGGATGTCGCCGCGACGCTCGGCGACGGCTTCGCCGGTGGGCTGGCCCTGGTCCTGCCGACCTACGTGGGTCGCGCACCGCTGTCGAGCCACCGCGAGAGCGTCGAGGAACTCGTCAGCCAGCTCACCGACCTCCCCCCGACGGTCGCCGCCCGCCCGTTGGTGCTGGTCGTCGGCATGCAGTACCGCGACGACCAGCACGACGAGGCGGTCGAGCGGCTGCGCCGGCTCAGCGAGGTCGCCGCTTCCCCGGGCGGGCCGACCTTCGTCGGCATCGCGATGCCCCAGGCCGGGAAGAGCCGCATGCTCAACGCCGCCTTCGCCATGGCCACCGGCCTCGGCCTGGCCGGCGTGGCCTGGGTCGACGACGACGTCACGTTCAGCACCGGCTGCATCGGCCGGCTGTTCGAGGACTTCCTCGACCGTGGCGCCCGGGGCTCGGTCGGGGCGAGCAAGGTCCCCCAACCCAACCCGTACGCGGCGGCCCGGTTGCTGCACCGGGGCAAGGGGATCACCAAGACGCCGAAGTTCAGCTACCCGCACGGGTGCTGCATGGTGGTCGACGCCGACCTGGCGGCCCGGGGCATCCCCGACCGCTACACCTGCGAGGACGACTACTTCTGCTTCGCGCTGCTCGACCCACGCGACGAGAACCCGCTGCACCGTACGCACATCGTCGCGGACGCCGTGAGCTACCACCTGACCGGCGGCCCGGCGGGCGAGATCAGACAGCGCGTCAACCGTTCGCTGCTGACCGCGGCGGTGCTGATGGCCGACTTTCCCGCCGACGTCGCCGGGCGGTACTGGCGCATGTACTTCTACGGACTGTGGCCGCTGGCCCCCGCCGCCCGGGGCCAGGGTTTCCGCTTCGCGGCGAAGAAGTGGCTGCTCAAGTCGGTCCACTTCGGCTGGTTCTCGACGGTGGCGCTGGGGCTGGCCGTACGCGGCGTCGCCGGTCGGCCCCGACGCGAGATCCCCTGGTCGGCATACACGAAGCACGCCAAGCCAACGGCCTCGTCGGTCCCGTTGTCTCCCACGATCTCCGGAGGGGAACGCGCATGACAGACATCGCGAAATACATCAAACAGCGTGCACAGGGCAAAGGCGTCCTGAACGTGCTCAGCGGGGTGTCCCGCACCTACCTCAACGGCACCGGAACCAAGACGCTCAGCGACGCCGCCTGGCTCAAGCAGAAGTCCAGCCGCACGCCACCGCAGTTCAGCATGATCGCGATCGAGACGATGAGCGGCTGCAACTACCGCTGCTCGTTCTGCCCGATCGGCACCATCAAGATGCCGTCCGGCCGGATGTCGATGGAACTCTACGAGTCGCTGCTCGACCAGCTCGCCGACTTCACCGGCGTCATCCACCCGTACCTGTTCAACGAGCCGCTGCTGGACCGGCGGCTGCCCGAGATGGTGCGGATGGCCAAGGAGCGCACCAGAGCGTCGATCTCCATCCAGACCAACGGCTCCAAGCTCACCGAGGAGCTGGCCGACGAGCTGACGAAGTACGCCACAGTCGTCGTCAACGACTACACCACCGACCTGTCGGTGCTGGAGAAGGTCCGCCGGTATCCGGCACGACCCGAGCTGGTGCTGGTCGACCGCGACCCGGACGCCACCCTCACCAACCGGGCCGGCAACGTGCTGGGGCGGCCGACCGTGCTGCTCAACCAGTTCTGCGTACGGCCGTTCAACGAGTTCTACATCACCCATGACGGCCGCGTCGTCCTGTGCTGCCAGGACTGGAGCGTGCAGGAGGTCATGGGCAACGTCAACGACAACACCATCGAGGAGATCTGGAACAACGAGAAGTACACCGCCCGCCGCGCGAGCCTGCTGCGAAAGGAGCGGACCGACCTATGCGCGAAGTGCGACTTTCCGGGAATCTGAGCACGGTCCCGACTACCGCCCCGGTGCTGACGGCGCTGCGGGCGCAGGCCCCCGGGCTCCTGCACGTCGTTGACCCGTACAAGGTGCCGCTGGCCGAGGCGGTCGAGAAGGCACGGGCGATGGCCGATGTGGGTCATCCCGCGCTGCTGGTCGGCAGCACCGACAACCCCGCGTTCGACCAGCAGGTCGCCCCCTACGTCGCCGAGCTGCGCGAGCGGACCGACCTGCCGCTCATCCTGCACTTCCCGTCGATACCCGGGCGGGGCGCCCCGCTGTGTCCGGGCGCCGACGCCGTGCTCGTGCACGCGGTGCTGAACTCGGTGCGGTCCTTCTTCGTCACCGGTGGTCTGGCCGCCACCGCCCGCACCGCGACCGCGCTCGGGCAGGACGGACCCGAGCTGCTGCGCTCGGCGTCGTTCGCCTTCGGCACCGACGGCAAGACCCACGAGGCGGTCGGCGCCCGGCCGGCGGCCGAGGACGGCCTGGAACTGCCCCGGCTCGTGGCCGAGGTCGCCGCCGCCGACTTCGATCTCGCCTATCTGCTCTACCGGCACGGCCGGGTCCCCGACCGGGTCCTGCGTGCCTACCGGCGTGGCCTGGCACCCCAGCAGTTGCTCTTCGTCGGCGGCGGGGTCAGCTCGTACCGTCAGGTCCGCGAATACCACGACTGCGGCGTCGACTGGGTCGTCGTCGGCAACGGGCTGGAGACCGCCGACTGGCGGGACACCCTGCGCGGCATGTCCGGCCGTCCGGGTGGACGGCCCGGCAGCGTCGGCGACCCCGCCGTCCCCCCGGGGATCGCCGCCGAGTTGCAGCGCGGGCTGCGCCGGCCCGTACGGTCCGATCCGGCCGGTCGGCAGGTCTACGCCACGAACGTCGGCCGGCTGCACGAGCTGCTGCCGGCCGTGGTGACCCCGGTGACCTCGGCGGAGGAGGTCGCGCACGTCCTGCGGACCACCCGGGCGGCCGGTACATCCGTCGCGGTGCGGGGCAGTGGACACTCGTTCGGCCGGCAGGGCCTGTCCGACGGCGGGGTGCTGATCGTCGGCGAGCCGGGGGACCCCGCCGTCCGGGTGCTCGACGACGGCACCGCCGAGGTGTCCGCCCGGGCTCCCTGGTACGCCGCCGAGCTGGCCCTGAACGCCCAGGGACGCAGCATCCCGGTGCTGACCAACCACCTGACGGTCTCGATCGGCGGCACCCTGTCGGTCGGCGGCTACGGCGAGGGCACGATCACCCACGGCGGCCAGGTCGACCTGGTCGAACGGTTCCGGCTGGTCCTGCCCGACGGGCAGCCGCGGTGGTGCTCGCCCACCGAGTCGCCGGAGCTGTTCCGCTACGGCATCGGCGCGCTGGGCACCCTGGGCGTGCTGGACCGGGTGGTGCTGCGCACGGTCGAGCACCAGCGGCACACCACCATCGCCACGCAGCGGCATCCGTCCCTGACCGCCCTGGTGGCGGAGGTCGGTTGGCTGGCACAGGAGCAGCGCTCGCCGGTCGACCTCTTCTCCGCCCAGCACTACGAGGGAGGTTTCGTCGCCACATACGGGATGCGCGGTGGTGGCCCGCTGCCGCGGCGACTGGCGGGGCGGGCCGAGACCCGGGTCGAGGCCGACTGGCCGCTGCGGTCCATGCGCGAGTCCCGGCGCAACCCGGCCGACCCGTCGGTGCACTTCATCTGGGCCGACTACTGCCTGTCGTTGCCGGCCGCGGCCGAGTTCGCCCGCTTCCTCGACGCGGAGATCCTGGCGACCCCGGGCTACCGGGAGGGCGGTGGCCGGCTGCTCATGCTCGGCGTGCACCGGCCGGAGCAGCGTCCGGGCGTGCCGTTCACCCCGGCGGCCGGCCTGCGGGGCCTGGCGCTCGGCTTCGGGCTGTACTTCAGCGTCCCGCGCGGGGACCGGCCCGCCGTCGACCGGGTGCAGGGCCTGCACCGTCGGGTGCTGGCGCAGTGCCTCGCGCTCGGCGGGCGGCCCTACCTCGCCGGCTGGTACGACCTGACCGAGGCGGACCTGCAGTCGATGTACGGCGACGACCTCACCACCCTGCGCCGGCTACGCCGGGAGCTGGACCCGCAGGGTCTGTTCAACCCGGGACTGCTGGCATGACACCGCGAGCGCGACGGAGGGAGTGGGCATGACCCGCAGCGTGCAGGTCATCTCGATGCGCACCTGGGGAGAGCTGGGGAACCTCCTGGCCGGCCGGACACTCGCCGCGACCCTGGCCGCCGGCCTCGACGACGTCGACGTCACCGTCGTCGAGGCCGAGACGATCTTCCCGCAGTTCGCCGAGGCCGGGGCCGCCATCCGCGAGCTGGTGGCGGCCCGGCTGCCCGCCGACGAGGTCCGGGCCGGCTACCTGAGCCTGATGGCCGACTTCACCGGCCGGCTGCCGGGCGGCCTGGACGACGACCCGGTGCCGGCGGCGACCGCCGACCGGCTGGCCGCCGTCGTCGAGCACTTCGCCACGACGAAGCCGGACCTGGTGATCGGCACCAAGGGGGTGATCTCCCGGCTGAGCCGTGCCGCGCTGCGGATCGCGGACCTGCCGACCCCGGTGGTCAACTACGTGACGAACGAGGGGCTGCTCCGGCTGCCGGTGCACCGGGCACCCCACCTGCCCGTCCACCTGGTGCAGTTCGACCGGGCCCGGGACTATCTCGTCCGCGAGCACGGCTACCGCCCCGAGCGGGTCGTACCGGTCGGCCGGTTGCTCGCGCAGGCCCAGGCCGCCCAGGTCTTCGAGGGTGCCGGTCAGGGCGGCCGCATCGGCGGCACCGACGCCGACGCCATGGAGTCGGCACTGGCCGAGGCGCGTACCCGGGTCCTGATCCTGTCCAACCGGGGCGGTCGGGAGTATCTCGCCGCCGTCGAGCGGATCGCCACCGCCCATCCGGACGCGGCGCTGGTCTTCATCGCGTACAACAATCCGACGCTCGCCACCGAGGCCGCCGAGCTGCTGACCGAGTTGAAGGTGCCGGCCTGGCAGACCTTCGACCGGCTGGCGCAGGGCGACTACCTGCGGTATCTGTCCTGGCTGCACGCCGCCGACGCGCCACTGTTCATCTCCAAGACCGGACCGAACTCGATGCTGGAGGGGCTCTACTTCGGCATCCCGCAGCTACTGGTGCGCTCCGGCCTGCCGATGGAGGAGTGGGTCGGTCCGTTCCTCGCCGAGCACGGCGTCGGCCAGGGCTTCGACCGGATGGAGGATCTGGTCGACGTCGCCGTGCGCTGGCTGGGCGACCCCGACGAGCTGCCCCGACGCCGCCACCTGGCCACCACCCTGGCCCGTACGCTGCTCGACCCGGACCGGGCCCGGCGGCGCACCGTGGCCGCCGTCGCCGCGGTGCTCGACGGCGGGCCGGCGCGGATCGACGAGGAGGCCCCGTGCTCTCCGGAGTGAGCGGCCTGGACGACGAGTGGGCGGTCGCACAGCGCGTCCTGCTGGAGCGGGTCACCGACCGGCTCGCCGGGACCGGCATGACGCCGCAGGGGCTGGAGTACGTCCGGCAGATGAAGGGCTATCCGCGGATCCCCTACTTCGCCGCGCTCTGGGTGCCGGACCCGGCACTGCGGCAGGAGTTGGGGATCGCGATCTGCACCCACGCGATGGGGATCAAGCTCGTCGACGACCTGATGGACGGCGACCAGCCGATCCGGCCCTGGGACCAGATCCTCGGCATGTTCCTCACCCAGAGCAGCACGGCGACCTTCGGTGCCCACCACCGGCCGGCCGAGGTGCTGCGCGTCTTCGACGAGGACTACGGGGTGATCTGGCGGGAGCAGATCAACGAGGCGGAACGCCCGGCACACGACCTGGACAGCTGGATCCACTACGCCAGCATCAAGTCGGGTCGGATGATGATGTGCTACGCCTCCGCCGCCTGCCTCGCCGCCGACGTCGCGGACCGGCTGCCCGCCGCGCGCGCCTTCTGCGAGGCGTTCGGCGTCCTGTTCATGATCGGTGACGACATCCGCGACCACCGCGACCTCGGAGAGGCCGGTGGCAACCTGTGCCACCTGATCCGTAGCGGGCGGGTGAGCCGCGACGCGGCCGTCGCCGCAACCCGCTGGTGGCGCGCGGAGGCGCTGCGCGCCCTGGCGGAGTTCCCACCCGAGTTCCCGATCGCCGGCTTCATGGCCGACTTCGCCGACCGTCTGATCACCTTTCTTCTGGAGGACGACCGTGTTGACATTTCCTGAGTTCAAGGCCGAGATGGACGCCAGCCAGGCGCGGGTGGTCCAGCGGTGTCTCACCGAACTCACCAGCCTGGGCATGTCCCGACAAGGGCTGGATTTCGTGCGCGAACTCCCCGGCTACCCGCGTACGCCGTACTACACGACGCTGTGGGTGCACGACCCGCAGGTGCGCGCCGACCTCGGCGCGGGGGTGTCGATCCACGCGGTCGGCGTGAAGCTGATCGACGACCTCATCGACGACGACCAGCCGCTCTCACCGCGCGACCAGATCTTCGGCGTCCAGTTGCTCTCGGTCGGCACGACGCTGCTGGCCAGCCACCAGCGCCCGGTCGAGGTGCTGAAGACCCTCGAGGACGACTACCGGGACATCTGGCGGCAGGAGATCGTCGAGGTCGCCGCGCCCCGGCCGACCACCGTCGAGTCGTGGATCGCGGCGGCCCGGATCAAGGCCGGGGTGATGCTCGCCAACTACGCCGCGGTCAACTGTCTCGCGGGCGGGGTTCCCGAGCTGGTGGGGCCGGCCCGGGAGTTCGGTGAGGCACTGGGCGTGCTCTACATGATCGGCGACGACGCGGTCGACTTCGACGAGATCCGGGAGCGCGACGGGAACCTCGCCCACCTGGTCGCCTCGGGCGCGGTCGACCTCACCGACGTCGCCGCCGCGATCGACGAGTGGCGCGACCGGGCCGTCGCGGCGGTGCGGCAGGGCGACCCGGTGTGCGACCTGGTGCCGTTCTTCGACCACTTCGCGGTGAAGCTCAAGGGCCTGCTCAGCCGGCCGGCGGCGACCGTCTGATGACGCCGCACCAACCGCTCGCCCGGCTACTGGCCGGGAAACTGGTGGATCCGGCACCCGAGGGCTGTCAGCGGGACTTCAGCCGGCTGCACTGCCGGCAGCCACAGGCGGTCGTCTTCCCCGCAGGTGTCGCCGACGTGCAGGAGACGGTGCGGTACGCCCTCGCCGGCGGGCTGGCGGTCGTCGCACGAGGTAACGGGTGCAGCAGCAACGGGCAGAGCCTCACCGACAGCCTGCAACTGGACACCGCCGCGTTGGACCGGATCGAACTTCTCGGGGCGGCGACGGTGCGCGTCGAGTCGGGGGTGCGCTGGGGAACCCTGCACCGCTGGCTGCACGAGCACGGCCTCGCCCTGCCGGTGGTGACCAGCAACGAGCACGCCACAGTCGGCGGGACGCTGTCGGTCGGCGGGTTCGGGCCGACGTCACCCTTCGTCGGCTCGGTCGTCGACCAGGTGACGGCGCTGGATGTCGTCACGGGTGACGGCACGCTCGTGCACGCGACCGCCGACGGTCCGCACCCGGAGTTGTTCCGGTACGCGCTCTGCGGCCTCGGCCAGGTGGCGGTGATCGTCCGGGCCGACCTGCGGGTGGTCCCGGCGGAACCGGCCGTCCTGGTCCGCCGGCTCGGTGGCGACGACCTCGCCACGGTGGCGGAGCAGGTGTGGGGCGACGAGCGGCTGCGGATCTGTCGCACGGTGTACTCCACCGCCGCCGGCCGGTGGAAGGTCGAGGTCGGGCGGGCGGCGAGTGACGCGGCGGACGGGTCGGACGAGACCCTGGTCGCCGACTACCACCAGCGGCTGTTCGAGGCGGAGGCGGGATTCTCGGTCGGCATCGCCCGCGCCCAGGTCGCCGCGGGTCTGCTGGCCGACGACGCCGAGGCGCGTCGGCTGTGGAGCGACTTCTTCCTGCCGATGGAGAAGGCTGACGCCTTCTTCGCCGCCGTCCGCGACAGGTTCGCCGACCCCGCCGTGATCCCGGTGGTCAACGGCACGTTCCTGCGCCCCGGGGACCGGCCCCGACCACCGCTGAGCCCGCTGCCCGACGCCGACCGGGTACGCACGTTCGGCTTCTACTGCATCGTGCCCCCGGAACGGGTGGACGCCTACCGGGAGCACTTCGACGCGGCGGGAGCGCTCTGTCACGACCTCGGCGGCCGGGTCTACCTGCACGGCTACCACCGGGTGGAGCGGGACTTCTACCGGGCCCAGTTCGGTGGGCCGATCGTCGACAGGTGGCGGGAGGTGAAGCGCCGCTACGACCCGGGAACCGTGCTCGGCCCCCGGCTTCCGATCTGAACCGTTCCGTGGCCCGGCCCGCCGGCCCGCGTCCGCCCGCGCGGTGCCGGTCGGGTCGAACCGGCTCGGGTCGAGGGCGTCGGTCCGATCCGCCGCGCGAACGATTTCGATCGACTATCATCGATTCCAGCGAGGTGCGCCGACACCCGGTGTCGACCGGCGTCCCCGCTCCGCCGCGCAGCCGTGCGCCGTCCCCCGGAGGAACCGCCACCGCCATGAGACCGACGAGCAGCCTTCTCGGCGTCGCCGCGGCGGCCCTGACACTGGCCGCCGCCCTGGCCGGGGTCAGCGCCCCCGGCACCGCCTCGGCCGGCACGACCCCGCCCTCAGGCACCGCGGTGCCGGCCAGCCCGCCGCCGAGCAGTCCTGTGCCGGCCAGCCCGCCGCCGAGCGGGGCCGCCTGCACCGTCCGGTACTCGGCCTACACCTGGGACACCTACCTGACGAGCAGCATCACCATCACCAATACCGGCGTCACCACGATCACCTCCTGGCGGCTGACGTTCCCGCTGCCTCCCGGGCAACGCATCACCACCGGCTGGAACGCGGTGTACTCGCCGTCGAGTGGCACCGTCACGGCCCGTGGCCACGACGACCACGTCACCATCGGGCCGGGCGGGGCGATCGCCATCGGGTTCGTGGCCGACCACACCGGTGACACCGGGAGCCCGTCCTCGTTCACCCTCAACGGGACACCCTGCGCGCTCGGCTGAGCGGGCGGTCAGGCGGGGGGCCGATCCGCAGGTCTCAGTGGGCCGACGGCGGCCAGCGGTACGTGCGCCACGCGTGCCAGGTCGGGAATCCCGCCGGGGGAGCATCGATGGGTTCACTGCCGTCGAGTTCCCCCGGTGTGGGGACGTCGAGGCGGGTGGCCCACCCGGCGAGTTCCTCATCCGCCATGGGCCAGGTCGTGTGCGGCGCGTCGGCCTGGCGTCGGTCACGCCGTCTGCGCTGCTCGGCCGGGGTGAGCGTGAAGTAGTGCAGCTCCACCCTCGCGCCGAGGTCCGCTGCGGCCCGGCGCAGGGCGGAACGCTCGTCGCGGCACCACAGGCCGTAGTCGATCACCACGTTGGTGCCGAGTTCGAGGGCGCGCAGTCCGATCCCGATGAGCCGCCCCTCGATGACGGCCCCCGCCAGGGGAGGGTTCCCGGGCCCGTAGAGCGCCTTCACCCACTCGTCCTTCGTCAGGCGAAGGGCGTTGTGTTCGACCTCGATACGCCGCGCCGCCGTCGTCTTCCCGGTGCAGGGGAGTCCCACGGTCAGGAACAGTGTCGGTCGCCCCATCGTCACCCTCCGGTCGGCGCGCGCCCCATCATCGCTCATCTCCGCGCCTGCCGCTCGCGGTTCGGAGGGTGGGAGCCGGCCGCTCAGGCCGCGGCGCCGTCATCCGACGCAGCGGTGCGGCGCAGTTCGCGCAGGACGCCGTGGCGGCGCAGGGCCCAGGCGAGGCGGGGCACGCTCGGGTGCCGGATGAACAGCACGGCGGCCCGGCGGGCCAGGCCGACCCGGTCGGCGTCCACCTGGTTCTCGACCACCTGCCAGACCAGTTCGCGCACCCGGGCGTCGTCCAGCACCGCGCGTACCTCACGCCGCACCCGGGGGTCCTCGGCCGCCGAGGTGAAGGCGGCAGCCAGACCCGGCCGGTCGACACGCGGTCGCACCACCGCCGCGAGGAGGGGCCGGCGTACCTCGTCGCGTTCCAGCAGCAGCAACACCGCCTCCCGGATCTCGGTGGTGTCCAGGCTGGACCGCAGCAGCCGCAGCAGGCTGCGTTCCACCTCGCGGTCGTGGTCCGGGACGGAGAGCGCGGCCAGCAGCAGCGCCACCTCGTCGAGGTCGATGACGTGGCGCACCCCGTCGCGGAACTCCGGTAGGCCCCAGGCCGCCTGCAAGGCCGTCACGAGATCGCGGTTCACGGCCCTCCGCTACCCGCAACGGGCAACGGGCGAAACCCCAGGGCCAGTCCGCCTCGTCGGCCGTTGCCTCCGCTGGTCCTACCGGACACCGTCGGTCGGGCCGCCGGGTGACGGGGTCGACCACGCAGCCGGCCGACGTCGCGGCGGCTAAGGGGTGGCGGTAGTCCCACCGCGTGGCGCATAGTTATCGTACGCGTATAGTTTATGTGTAAGAAAACGATGAGGAGTACGCATGGCCCAGCTGGAGCCGAGCAGGCGTTGCGCACTGGTCGCGGTGGCCCTGGCACAGTTCATGGTCACCCTGGACATGACAATCGTTAATGTCGCCCTGCCGTCGCTCGATGCCGAGCTCGGTCTCGGAGAGGCTCAGCTGCCCTGGGTCGTCAACATCTACGCCCTGCTGTTCGGCGGTTTCCTCATGCTCGGCGGCCGTGCGGCCGATCTGTTCGGCCAGCGCCGCCTGCTGCTGAGTGGCACGGTGCTCTTCGCGTTCGCGTCGCTGTTGGGTGGACAGGCGCAGGCGCCGTGGCAGCTGATCGTGGCCCGCGCCCTGCAGGGCGCGGGCGCCGCCATGATGGCGCCGGCCGCGCTCGCCGTGCTCACGCTGACCCAGCGCGAGGGCCGGGAACGCATCCGTGCCCTGGGCGTCTACGCTGCGGTCTCGGCTGTGGGCGGTGCGGCCGGGGTGCTCAGTGGCGGTCTGCTCACCCAGTACGCGGGTTGGCGATGGGTGATGCTGGTCAACGTTCCGATGGCCGCCTGTGTTGTCCTGCTCGCCCTGGCGAGCGTGCCGGGCGGGCTGCTCAGCGCTCCGCTCGGTCGGAAGCTGGACGTCGGTGGCGCGGTGCTGGTCACCGGTGGTGTGGGCACCCTGGTGCTCGGGCTCGTCGGCACCGAACAGCAGGGCTGGGGTTCGACCACGACCCTGCTCACCCTCGGTGCGGCAGTGCTGCTGCTCGTGCTTTTCGTACTGTGGGAGACCCGAGGCGTCAAGGGCGACCCGCTCGTACGCCTCGGCCTGCTCACCAAGCGCAATGTCGCCGGTGCCAACCTCTTCATCCTGCTGCTCTGCGCGGGTCAGTTCGCGGCCTTCTACTTCATCTCGCTCTATCTGCAGGAGGTGCTGCGCTTCGACGCGGCGCGCGCCGGGGCCGCCTTCCTACCGCTGACGCTCACCGTGGTGGTGGCGATCAACATCTCGACCCGGCTCCTTCCCCGGACCGGCCCCAGGGTGCTGCTGGTGGCCGGCGGCCTGCTCGCCGCGGTGGGCTTCGCCTGGTTCGGGGCGCTCGACGTCGACGGCAGCTTCGTGGCCGACCTGCTGGGCCCCTCGATCCTCACCGGCCTGGGCATGGGCATCTCGTTCGTGCCGCTCACCGGAGCCGCAGTCGGTGGTCTGCCCCGGCACGAGGCCGGCATGGCCTCGGCCGTGCTCAACAGCTCCCGCCAGATCGGCGGTTCTCTCGGCCTGGCCGCCCTGGTCACCGCGCAGACCACGTACACGGCCCACCGCCGTGCCGCCGGTGACCCGCCCCTGGACGCGCTGACCGATGGATTCGGCGTCGGCCTGACGCTGTCGGGCGCGCTGCTGTTCGTCGCCGCCCTCGTGGCACTGTTCGTCCTCCCCGGTAAGTGGGCCGCCGGACCGATGGCCCGGCGCGGTGCGGGATCGCCTTCCTCCAGAACGACCACCGCGCCCGCCGAGCCGCGCCCGGACCGTGCTGCCCCGCCCCTCCGCGAATCGAGGTGACGACCCCGATGGCTGGGCAGCCCCGGCTGTGGCAGCTACTGCGCCCCCAGTACCACCGATACGCCCCTGCCCACCTGGTCAGGCCCCTTGGTCACGGTGGAGAGGGCTCAGTGTCGAGATCGCGACAGCGCGGCATCGTCCACAGTGGTTCCCCAACCGGCAGGTGCTGTCGATAATCGAACGATGATTGTCGGCGCGGCGCGACGATACCTTGGGCGTAGCCAAGCGGAGTTCGACGACATTCGTTCTGCGCTGTGGACGAACGAGATTGGCGCTGACGCCTATGCCGGGGCGGGCGAGAAATACCAGGCGGCTATACTTGAGCAGTACCGGATATGCGTTGAGATGGCGGACCGGGTCAGCGCCCGCCGCAGTGTGGCCAACACCTTCTTCTTAACCGCGAACACCGCTGTCTTCACTGCGCTCAACGTCGCGTGGTCGTTGAGCAGTCAATCGTCCCGGTGGGTGTTGCTCCTACCGTTGGTTGTACTGATCGTTCAATGCGTCGCCTGGTTCTGGATGCTGCGGTCCTACCGGCAGCTTTCCTCGGCCAAATTTCGTGTCGTTGGCGCGATGGAGGAGCGCCTCCCTGCCTCCCCCTACTGGCGGGCGGAGTGGAAGGGGCTGGGTTCTGGCCGGGACCGCTCTCTCTACTGGCCGATGGCGCAGCTTGAGCAGTGGGTGCCCAGCACCTTCGCGCTCGCCTATCTCTTGGTGCTTATAACGATTTTGGTGGGCTGAAAGTGTATGAAAGTCTCTTTCGTGCCTGACAACGATGGCGCGCAACTGATCTTACATCGCCTCTCCCCGGGAGTTGCTGGATGAGAACCAATGAAGATGGATTCACGGTCAATGTGAAGGCCAAGTCCGGGGCATCGATTAAGGGTGTAGTTCCGCCGGGGTTCGCCGAGTTGACCGACAGCGGGATCGTGACCTCCTTCACTCTTCTTGCGGACGGCTACCCCCTCGGGCGTCACTTCGCCCTCGACAAGAAACACAACGCGCGCGAGGAGCGCGTCCGCGGGATCCTCGCGCATCTGGCGAGCGCCGGCTTGGCCGTTGCCGCCAACGGCGTGCTTTATCGCAGGACGGGGCAACGATTGAACATGCCGACGATGTTCGTGTTCAAAGGAATCAGCAAACGCCTGATCAACCTGCTGCCGCACGTCACTGACGCAGAGCTCGGCTACTATGACCATACTGGCCAGATCGTAATCGAAGGAACGATCCGCCTGTCATGAGCGGCCCGGCGGGAATGAGGATTTTCCTCTCGTACAACAAAGCCGACCTCGGGTGGGCCCGCTGGATCGCCGAGGTGATAAAGGAGTCGGGCAACACGGCAGTGTTCCAGGAGTTGGATTCTCCGCCAGGAGAGAACTTCCCGCTGTGGATTTCGCGTGAGCTGGACCGGGCTGACATCGTGCTGCCCATATTTTCGAGGCACTACTTCGTGTCACCGTGGTGCACTACCGAGTGGACAAGCGCTCTGAATCGCCGCAGAATGGTGCCCGTGCAGGTTGAACCGTGCGACATACCTATCATTCTGAGGGGCATCACTCGCGTCAACCTCGCTGGAAAATCGAAGACGGCTTGCCGTGACTTGCTACTCCGTGGGTTGCGTGATCCCGCCGCCGGCACCGAAATTCCGGCAACGCACGTGGACCAACTCGCGCAACGGATGCTTGGTCGATGGAAACGCGTGGCGATCGGTGCTGCCATTCTTGGCATCTTCACCAGCGGTGTCTTCATTCCGGATCCTGGTGGAAACGGTCAAGACGGTGGCGAAGGGGCCGGCAACGACCTCATCGGAGGGGGTGACGGAAGCTTCTTCTGAACGTGTGCCCTCCGCATGCTGAGGACCGGTTGGTTGCGACGTACCGCAGAACGAGGATGGCTTGCACGATCAGGGTTGCCGACGTGACAACCTGCTGGGGGCGATCGAGGCGACCGTGGGAGGCCAGCCGGGTCAGCCCACGGTCTGCCTCAGCAACCCGTCGATGACCGCGATCAGCCCCGACCGGTGCGTGTCGCGTGCGGTGAGTGTCGGCCACCGGCCGGCGAGGGCGGACAGCCGCGGAAACTGCGCGGGGTCGAGGTTGGCGAACGCCTTCTCCCGGTGTGCTCCCGCGTCCGGCCGGGAGTAGTGCTTCCCGCGGGAAGCCCGCAGCATCAGCTCGCCGGCGGTGTAGTACCAGATCACCCGGTAGGCGTAGACGGCCTGCTCGGGAGTCATGCCACAGCGGACGGCACCGTCGATGATGTTCTCGACGATCCACAGGGCGGAGACCGCCATCAGGTCGTCGGAGGCGAGCACCTCGACGATCCACGGGCACTCGGCCAGGATGTCGTGCAGCAGCTGGGCCGCCGTGATCAGCTGGTCCCGGGGCTCCGGCGGCAGGTCCGGGCGCGGGAACTGCGCGGCGTGCTCCTCCAGCAGCAGGAGCAGCAGCTCGTCCTTGTCCTTCACGTGGTGGTAGAGCGCCATCGGCGTGCTGTCCAGATCCTTGGCGAGGCGACGCATCGACAGGCTCCCGACGCCCTCCGTACCGAGGATCCGTCGGGCCGCCGCCACGATGGCTTCCCTGGACAGGCGTGCGGGGCGTCCCATCCGACCGGCCTGCGACGAGGAAGACTGCATAACGGCTCCGGACCCTCACTGGTACGGGGAGCCTCGACCTGCGGCGTCGCCGCCTTCGCGCAGGGGACGTTCCCGGTGAACCGCACCACCGTATCCGGCGGACCGGGTCGACCGCGCGCCAGGAGCCGTCGCGTCGAGGACGTCGGGGGGTACCGACCCCGGCCGGATCCGGCCGGTGGTCAGGGTGGCGGCGGGCGTCAGCGCCGTCGCGGCGGGTTCAGGCCGCCGCCTGCCGGGGGCAGAGCATCGGGTGCAGCAGCCGGGACAGCTCGTCGACGTCGGTGACGGGTCGTCCGAAGCTCACCCTCGCCCGTCGGACCGCACCGGGCCGGCCGTACGCGACCGTCAGGCCGTACCTGTCGATCCGGACCACCCGTGGCGACTCGGCACCGGAGAGCTTCAACTGCCGGCGCAGGTGGACCGCGACCTGCTCGGCGTGGTGGTCAGCGAGGTCGGCCACCAGGTCCGCCTCGGCCGCGTGCAACGGGTCGGGCTCGGCCTGCGCGTACGCCTGCGGGTCGATCGGGCGCATGCCGTCGGTGCGTTCCCAGCGGGCCTCGGTCACCGCGAACCGGTGCAGCTGGAACCTGCTGCCCACGTCGAGCAGGTCGCCGGTGGGCCGGGTGGCGGCGAAGTCCATCGCGGCCTGTCGCGCCGCGTCGCCGTCGAGGCGTTCGGCCCAGCCGGAGACCCAGGCCCGGCCGAGCGAGGGGGCGTCGGCGGTGGGTGGCAGGTCGAGCACGTCGAGGACGGTGGCGACGTCGGTGTCCCCGGCCGGCGGCGCGAGTGCCGTGGCGAGGTCGCCGGACGCCGGCACCAGCAGCAGCACCCGGCCGGCCGGATCGGTGGCGTGCCTGACCTGGTGCGGGCCGGTGCTGCCGGCCAGGTGGGCGAGGGCGGGCAGTCGTCCCGCGACGAGGGTACGCACGATCTCCGCCGGGCTGGGTCGCATGATCCCGATCTCCTCAACATAGGTTAGCCTTACCTAACTCGCAGGCTAGACCATCCGATCGGAGACGTCGAACGTGAACCACCCCCGTCCCAAGGCCCGGCTCTCCCGTGCCCTCGGCATTCCGCTGACCCGCAAGTGCGTGCGCTACTTCGAGCGGCGTCCCTACCCGCCGGGCGTGCACGGCCGCAACCGGCGCAAGACCTCCGACTACCAGGTACGGCTGCTGGAGAAGCAGCGGCTGCGCCATCAGTACAACGTCAGCGAGGCCCAGTTGCGCCGCACGTTCGACGAGGCCGCCCGGGGCGTCGGGAAGACCGGCGAGTCGCTGGTCGCCCTCCTGGAACGGCGACTCGACGCGCTGGTGCTCCGGGCCGGGCTGGCCCGCAGCATCTACCAGGCGCGCCAGCTCGTCGGGCACGGCCACTTCACGGTGGACGGAGGCAAGGTCGACCGGCCCTCGTACCGGCTGCGGCCCGGCCAGGTGGTCGCGGTACGCGAGCGCAGCCGCACCCTGCCGCCGTTCCAGCTCGCCGCCGCCGGCGCGCACGCCGACGACCGACCCCGGCCCTACCTGTCGGTGGAGCTGACCGGGCTGCGCGCCACGCTGCTGCGCGAGCCCGCCCGGCACGAGGTGCCGGTGATCTGCGACGAGCAGCTCGTGGTGGAGTTCTACTCCCGCTGAGCGGTCAGCGGCGGCCCGGTCCACCGCCCGTGCCGTGGTCGCGGTACGGGCGGGTCGCCGCCGACCACCGCCGATCCCGGCGCGTCGCCGGCCCGGGTCGGCGTGCCGTCGGCGCGGGCGGTCCACGCCGCCCACAGCCGGGCGTAGCTGCCGTCCGCCCCGATCAGCTCGGCGTGCGGGCCGCTCTCGACGATCTCGCCACGGTCCATGACGACGATGTGGTCCGCGGTCACGGCCTGGGTGAGGCGGTGGGCGACGACCAGGGCGGTGCGTCCCGCCAACGCCGCGGCGGCGGCCTGTTCGAGGTCGCGCGCCCCCGCGCTGCCGGCTTCCGCGGTCGCCTCGTCCAGCACCACGACCGCCGGGTCGAGCAGGACCACCCGGGCGAGCGCCAACTGCTGCGCCTGCGCGGCGGTCAGTGGGTGGCCGCCCTCGCCGACCACGGTGTCCAGCCCGTCGGGGAGGGCGAGCGCCCAGGTCAGGGCGCCGACCCGGGCCAGGGCTGCGGTGAGTTCCTCCGGCGGGGCCTGCGGCCGGGCCAACCGCAGGTCCTCGGTGAGCGGCCCGGCGAACACGTGGGTCTCCTGGCTGACCAGGGCGATCGTCCGGGCGGGCAGCTCGGGGACGGGAACACCGCCCAGGGTGGCCACGCCGTTGCCGGGGCGCAGCACCCCGGCGGCGATCGACGCGACGGTGGTCTTCCCGGCGCCGGTGGAGCCGACCAGCGCGACCACCCGGCCCGCCCCGACCCGCAGCGAGACGTCGCGCAGCACCGGCGTCACCCCGTCGTAGCTGAAGCTGACGCCGTCCAGCACGAGGTCGTGCGTCGCGGGCTTGGTGCCGCCCGCGCGACGGTCCGGGTCCGTGCTCAGCACCCCGACGAGGCGGGCCAGGCTGGCCCCCGCGTCCTGGGCCTTGTCGAAGGTGACCATCAGTTGCAGGACCGGGCCGAACAGCCGGTGCAGCAGCAACGCGGCCGCCGACACCTCGCCGAGGGTGACGGCTTCCCGGCGTACGAGCAGGAACCCCACCACCAGCACCGCGCCGAGCCCGGCCAGCTCCGCTGCGTTGATCCGTCCCACGAACCGGGTGTAGAGGGCGAACACGCTCGTCGAGAGGTCCCGGGCGCGGGCGGAGGCGTCCGCGATGCCGCCGAGGTGCCGGTCCTCCAGCCGGTAGGCGTGCACCGTGCTGATGCCCTGAACGCTCTCGACGAACCGTTGGGACCGCTGGGCGATGGCGACCCGCTCGGCCGCGTAGGCCGGCGCGGCCCGGGGGAGATACCACCGCGCACCGAGCACGTAGAGCGGGACGGCGACCGCGCCGGCCAGCCCGAGCCGCCAGTCGATGCCGACGATCGTGCCGAGGCTGATCGCCGCCAGCAACAGGGCCGAGACCAGGGTGGGCAGGACCTCGGTGACGGCCCGGTCGATGGCGCTGACGTCCGCGCCGACCCGCGAGACCAGGTCGCCGCGGCCCGCCCGGTCGAGCACCGCCACAGGCAACCGCAACGCGACGTCCAGGGCGCGTTCGCGCAGGTCGGCGAGGATGCCCGCACCCAACCGGCGGATCAGGTGGGCGCTGACACCGGTGGCCGCACCACCGACGACGGCGGCGGTCGCGATGAGCACGGCGACCGGAACGAGCACCTCGGTGCCGCCGCCGGCGCGGACCCGGTCGACCAGCAGGCCGAAGGCGTAGGCGGGGACGATCGCGGTGGCGGCGGCGAGCAGCCCGACGACCAGCGTGCCGGAGGCGGCCCCCCGGCGGGCCCGCAGTTGCGCGCCGAGCCACGCCCTGCTCTCGCGCGGGCTGGCCACGGGCAGGGTCGGGGACGTCACCGCAGCACCGCCCGGCGGTAGCTGTCGTCGTCGGCGACGAGTTCGGCGTGTGTCCCCTCGGCGGCGACGACCCCGTCGGCGACGAACACGACCCGGTCGGTGGCGGCGAGCAACGTCGGACTGCTGGTGATGACGACGGTGCCGTAACCGCCGTCCGACCCGTGCCGCAGCGACCGGATGCCGTCGGCGACAGCCTGTTCGGTGACCGCGTCGACGGCGGTGGTCGGGTCGTGCAGGACCAGCAGCGGCGGCCCGGCGAGCAGCGCGCGGGCGAGCGCGACGCGTTGCCGTTGGCCGCCGGAGAGGTTCGCGCCGCGTTCGGTGACCGGCATCCGCAGGCCCGCCGGATGCAGGTGCGCCACCTCGTCGGCGGCAGCGGCGCGCAGGGCCTCGTCGAGCCGTCCACCGTCGTCGTCGTGCAGGGTGACGTTCGTGGCGAGGGTGCCGGTGAACAGGTCGGTGCGGTGCGGTTCGCTGTGCAGCAGGTGACGCGCCCGGTCCCGGTCGACGGTCTCCAGCCGTTCGCCGCCGAGCAGGACGTCACCCGTATGGCCGTCGGGCACCGCCAGCAGCCGCGCCAGCGCCTCGGCGTCCGCCGACCGGGGAGCCACCACGCCGACGAACTCCCCGGCGTGCACGTGCAGGTGCAGGCCGGCCAGCGGGCCGTACGTCACGTCGGTCAGGCGCAGCTCGCACCCGTCGGGCACGGCGGTGCCCGGCGGCAGGACCACGTCGGCCCGCAGGACGGCGGCGACCCGGTCCGCCGCCGCGCGGGCGGCAGCCGTCCAGCCGGGTACGACCGCGAGCACGCCGAACGGTTCGACGAGGAACTGCGCGGAGCCGATCACCGTGATGAACTGACCGACGGTGATGCGGCCGGTCAGTGCGAACCAGCCCGCCATCAGTGCGATGCCCCCGGCCAGCAGGCTGCTCAGCATGGTGGACGCGCCCAGGTACGCGTTCTGGGTCCGGGAGGCGCGCAGGGTGGCGGCCAGGCTGTGGCGGCTCACCCGGCGGTACCGCCCGGTCCCGGCGTCCTGCGCGCCGATGCCGCGCAGCGGGCGTAGCCCGGTGACCAGGTCGGTGGCGAGCGCGCTGGCCCGACCCGCCTGGTCCTGCTGTTCCTTGACGCGCCTGGCGATCAGCGGGGCGGTGAGGGTGAGGACCGCCAGCACGACCGGGATGGCGATCAGCACGGTCAGCCCGAGTGGCGTCGAGATCAGCAGCAGCGCGACCGCGCTGACCGTGACCGCCACCAGGGCGCTGGTGACCCGTGGGATGTGGTCGAGCAGGTAGGAGGTGTACTCGGCGTCGGTGGTGGTGACCGCGAGCAGGTCGCCGGTGTGCCGGCCGGTGCGCAGCACCCGCGGGTGGAGGATCTTCGCCGCCAGTTCGACCCGTAGCTGGTGGCCCTCCTCGGCGATGGCCCGTTGCAGGTTGCGCGCGCCGAAGCGGTACGTCACCACCAGGACGAGATAGACCAGCGCCAGGGCCGCAGTCCAGGCGAGCAGCGCGGTCACTGCACCGGTGGCGACGGCCCGGTCGACGATGACGCCGACGAGGATCGGCACCAGGGCCGCGCAGAGTTGGTAGACGCCGGCCAGCGCCGTGCCGGTCCAGAGGCGTCGCCCGTTGCGGGCGACCGCCCGGCGCAGGACCGCAGAGCCGGTACTGACCTTGCTCACTACGTAGTACCCCCTGGTCAACGGCTCAGGAACGGGGAGTACTTTACCGATCAAGTTTTAGGTAAGCCTGTCCTTACTATGTGAGTTGGAGTACTCCGTATGCGTCCCACCCGGCTGCTCACCGGAATCGTCGCGGTCGCCACCACGCTCGCCCTCGCCGCCTGCGGCGGGTCCTCCGGCGCCGACGAGAAGCCCGCCGCGTCCGGGTCCGCGACGGCGACCTTCCCGCTGACCGTCACCCACGCGCTGGGCACCACCACGATCGCGAAGAAGCCCGAGCGGGTCGCCACCGTCAACTGGGCCAACCACGAGGTCCCCCTCGCCCTGGGCGTCGTCCCGGTCGGCTACGCCAAGGCCAACTTCGGCGACGAGGACGGCGACGGGCTGCTGCCCTGGGACGCCGCGCGGCTCAAGGAACTCGGCGCGTCGACCCCGGTGCTGTTCGACGAGACCGACGGCATCGACTTCGAGGCGGTGGCGGACACCAGGCCGGACGTCATCCTGGCCGCCTACTCCGGCCTGACCAGGCAGGACTACGACACGCTGAGCAAGATCGCACCGGTCGTCGCGTACCCGCAGGCACCCTGGGCGACGTCCTGGCGTGACAGCATCACGCTGGAGAGCAAGGCCCTCGGCCTGGCCGCCGAAGGCGACGCGCTGATCGCGAAGATCGAGAAGCAGATGAAGGACGAGGCCGCCCGCTACCCGAAACTGGCCGGCCGGTCGGCGATGTTCCTGACCCACCTCGACCCGACCGACCTCAGCAAGATCAGCTTCTACACCACGAACGACACCCGGGCCCAGTTCTTCACCGACCTCGGCATGACGCACCCGCAGAGCATCGCGAAGGCCTCCGCGACGACCAAGGAGTTCAGCCTCACCCAGAGCGCCGAGCAGGTGCAGAACCTCAGCGACGTGGACATCATCGTGACCTACGGTGACGCCGACGGCACCACCCTGGCCACCCTGCAGAAGGACCCGCTGCTGTCCAAGATCCCCGCGATCAGGCGCGGCTCGTTCGTCTCCCTGCCCGGCAGCACCCCCGTCGCGACCGCCGCCAACCCGACGCCGCTCGGCGTGTCGTACGTCCTCAAGGACTACGTCGACCTGCTCGGCAAAGCCGCCGACAAGCTCTGATGACCGGTGCAACCACCTCCGGGCCGGACGTCGCCCTGCGGCGACGTTCGGCCCGGACCCGGCTGACCTGGCTCCTGGTCGTCCTCGGCGTGCTGGCCCTGACCCTGGTCGCGTCGGTGGCCTTCGGCTCCCGGATCGTCGGCTGGGCCGACATCACCGCCGCGCTCGGCGGCACCCAGGACACCCTCGACCAGGCGGCCGTGGTCAAACGCCTGCCCCGTACGGTGCTCGCCGCCCTGGTCGGCGCGGCCCTGGCCCTGTCCGGCGCGGTGATGCAGGGCGTCACCCGCAACCCGCTCGCCGACCCGGGCATCCTCGGGGTGAACATGGGCGCGATGCTGGCCATCGCGGTCGGCCTGGCCACCGTCGGCCTGTACACCGCCACCGCGTACATCTGGGTCGCCATCGCCGGGGCGGCGGTGTCCGCGCTGTTCGTCTACGCGGTCGGCTCGCTCGGTCGCGGCGGCGCGACCCCGCTCAAGATCGCCCTGGCCGGGGCGGCCACCTCCGCCGCCCTCGCGTCGCTGGTGGCCGCCGTCGTGCTGCCGCGCGGCGACATCGCCGAGAACTTCCAGTCCTGGCAGGTCGGCGGCGTCGGCGGGGCCAGCTGGGACAGCATCGGCCAGGTCCTGCCGTTCCTGGCCGCCGGGCTGGCCGTCTGCCTGCTGTGTGCCCGGGCCCTGAACTCCCTCGCGCTCGGCGACGACCTCGCCGCCGGCCTCGGCGAACGCGTCGCCCTGGTGCGGGGGATCGCCGCCGCCGGTGCGGTGGTGCTCTGCGGCGCGGCCACCGCGGTCGCCGGGCCGATCGCCTTCGTCGGCCTGATCGTGCCGCACCTGTGCCGACTGCTCGTCGGGCTCGACCACCGCTGGCTGCTGCCGTTCGTGACCCTGGTCGGCGCGGCGCTGCTGACCGTCGCGGACGTCGCCGGACGGGTGGTGAACCGCCCCGACGAGATCGAGGCCGGCATCATCACCGCTCTGATCGGCGCCCCCTTCTTCATCTACATCGTCCGCCGGCAGAAGGTACGCGAACTGTGAGCACCACGACCCTGGAGGCCGTCACCCGCGGCCGGGTCCGGCGCAACCGCCGACGCCGCGCCGTGCTCGCCGCGCTCACCCTGGCGGTGGCCGCCATGGTCGTCGTCTCGCTGATGGTCGGGCGGACCTTCTACCCGGCCGGCGACGTGCTGCGGGTGATCCTCGGCGAGACCGTGCCCGGCGCGTCGTTCACCGTGGGTGAACTCCGGCTGCCCCGCACGGTCCTGGCCCTGGCGACCGGCCTCTGCTTCGGCATGGGCGGGGTCACCTTCCAGACCATGATGCGCAACCCGCTCGCCAGCCCCGACATCATCGGCATCAGCTCGGCGGCGAGCGCCGCCGCGGCCTTCGCCATCATCGTGCTCGGCCTGGACGAGACCGGCGTCGCGGTCTTCGCCATTGCCGCCGCGCTCGGCGTCGCCGTGCTCATCTACCTGCTGTCGTTCAAAGATGGCGTGGCCGGCACCAGGCTGGTGCTGATCGGCATCGGCATCGCCGCCATGCTCAACAGCGCCACCGCGTACATCCTCAACCAGGCCGGCCAGTGGGACCTGCAGGCGGCGACCCGCTGGCTCAACGGCAGCCTCAACGGCTCCACCTGGGACGAGACGGTGCCGGTGCTGGTCGCGCTGGCCCTGTTCGGTCCGGTGCTGCTGAGTCAGGCCCGCAGCCTGACCATGCTGCAACTCGGCGACGACACCGCGGCGGCGCTGGGCACCCGGCTGGAACGTACCCGGCTGGTCTCGATCGTCGCGGCCGTCGGTCTGATCGCGTTCGCCACCTCGGCCACCGGGCCGATCGCGTTCGTGGCCTTCCTGGCCGGGCCGATCGCCGCCCGGCTCGTCGGGGCCGGCGGCTCGCCGCTGCTGCCGTCCGCCCTCGTCGGCGCGCTGCTGGTGCTGGTCGCCGACTTCATCGGCCAGTTCGCCTTCGACATCCGCTTCCCGGTGGGGGTGATCACCGGGGTGCTCGGCGCCCCGTACCTCATCTACCTGCTCGTCCGCACGAACCGCGCCGGAGGATCGTTGTGACCACCGACCACGCACTGACGACCGACAAACTGACAGTCGGCTACGGCGACCGCGTCGTCATCGAATCGCTCGACCTGCTCGTGCCGCCCGGCCGGATCACCGCGATCGTCGGCGCCAACGCGTGCGGGAAGTCGACGCTGCTGCGGTCGATGTCGCGGCTGCTCGCCCCGCGCACCGGCCACGTCATGCTCGACGGCCGCCAGGTGCACCGGACGCCGGCCAAGGAACTGGCCCGCACCCTCGGCCTGCTGCCCCAGTCACCTGTCGCGCCGGAGGGCATCACCGTGGCCGACCTGGTGGGCCGGGGCCGCAACCCGCACCAGCGGCTGCTGTCCCGCTGGAGCCGGGACGACGACCGCGCGGTCGCCGCCGCCCTCGACGCCACCCACACCGCCGACCTGGCCGACCGGTCGGTCGACGAACTCTCCGGCGGCCAGCGCCAACGGGTGTGGATCGCGATGGCGCTGGCCCAGCAGACCGACCTGCTGCTGCTCGACGAGCCGACCACCTTCCTCGACGTCAGCCACCAGGTCGAGGTGCTGGACCTGCTCACCGACCTGAACGCCACGCGCGGCACCACCATCGTGATGGTGCTGCACGACCTGAACATGGCGGCCCGCTACGCGGGCCACCTCATCGCGCTCGCCGACGGTGGCCTGCACGCGGCCGGACCGCCGACCGAGGTGCTGACCGAGGAGTGCGTACGGGCCGTCTTCGGCCTGGACAGCCTGGTCATCGTCGACCCGGTCTCCGGCCGGCCGCTGATGCTGCCGATCGGTCGCCACCACGTCTCGGTCGAGCGCGCCCGGCCGCATGGCGAACCCGGGTCGGCGATTCCCGGTACGGGTCGGGGGACGGTTCCCTACCCACGGTCGTAGCCGCTGAGCAGCTCGACGCCCCGGAGCAGGGCCGAGTGGTCGAGGCCCGCCTCGCCCCGGGCCACCGCCGACGCCACGAGCTGCGCGGCGATGCCCCCGAGGGGGAGGGCGACGCCGACGGCGCGTGCGGTGTCGACGACGATGCCCATGTCCTTGTGGTGCAGACCCATGGTGAAGCTGGGCGTGTAGTCGCGCCGCAGGAAGTTCGGCTTCTTACGGGTGAGCACGTTGGAGCCGGCGAGACCACCGCTGAGCACGTCGAGCGCGGCTTCGAGATCCACACCCGCCTTCTCGAGGAAGACCACGGCCTCCGCGCACGCCTGCATGTTGATCGCGAGGACCAGCTGGTTGGCGGCCTTCACGGTCTGGCCGAGACCGTGGGTTCCGCAGTGCGTGACGGTCCTGCCGAGGGCCTCGAAGACGGGCCGCGCCTCCTCGACGTCGCCGGTGTCCCCACCAACCATGATCGACAGGATGCCGTCGACCGCTCCGGCCTCACCGCCGGCCACCGGAGCGTCCAGGACACGGATGCCGTGCTCGGCGGCGACGCGGGCCAGCGTGATCGAGCTGTGCGGGGCGATGGTGGACATGTCGATCAGCAGGCTCCCCCGACGGGCATGGGCCAGGACACCGTCGGGGCCGTAGGCGATCTCCTCGACCTGGGGGGCGTCCGGGAGCATGGTGATCACCACGTCGGCGTCCCGGACCGCGTCGGGCACCGACGCCGCGGACCGGCCGCCCGCCGCGAGCAGCGGCTCCGCCTTTCCGGCGCTGCGGTTCCAGCCGTACACGGTGAACCCTGCCTTGCACAGGTTGACAGCCATCGGGCTGCCCATGGTGCCGAGGCCGAGAAAGGCGATGGTCTGCACAGCGGTGTTCCTTTCCTTGGCGGGAGGACTCAGGGCAGGAGCAGTTGCTCCAGGTCGGCGGGTGGCGGGCGGCCGACGAAGGACCGGACCGCCGCACAGGAGCCGGTGTCGCCGGCGAGGATTCCGCCCAGCAGGTGGCCGCCGTCCGGGCTCAGCAGCACCTTGGCGTAGCGGTCGGCCCCCTCCGCGAAGACGACCTCCACCACGGCACCGCCGTCGGTGCCCGTGGCGCCGAAGGCGGCGACCCGCACACCGAGAAGCTTGAGGGTGGTCGCGGTGCCGGCGTCGTCGAACGGCTCGGGGTGCTCTCCGGTCAGCTGGCGGGCCACACTGTCGGCCATCCGGTAACCGGGGGCGGCCAGGCCGTAGCAGCGTCCGCGCACGGCCGCGCAGTCACCGACGGCCCAGACCCGCTCGTCACCGGTACGACAGAGGCCGTCGACGAGGATGCCGCCGCGTCCGCCGCGTTCGAGGCCCATGGCCTCGGCCAGCTCGTCCCGTGGCCGGACACCCGCCGCGAAGACCACCAGCGCCGCATCCAGCACTGTTCCGTCCGACAGCGTGACGCTGGCGACCGTGCCGTCGGCCCCGGCGTCGATCGACGTGGTGGCGGTGGCACAGTGCACCCGCAGGCCGAGCCCGGTGACGTGGCGGTGGAGGACCCCGGCGGCACCCGGGTCGAGTTGCGCCGGCATCAGGTGCGGGGCGGTCTCCACGACGTGCGGGCGCATGCCGAGCAGCCGCAGGGCGTTCGCCGCCTCCAGCCCGAGCAGCCCGCCCCCGACGACGACACCGGCGCGGCCGGGGCGTGCCGCGGCGCGCAGGGCGTCGAGGTCGTCGAAGGTGCGGTACACGAAGCAGCCGGGCAGGTCGTGGCCGGGAACCGGAGGGACGAACGGGCGGGACCCGGTGGCCAGCACCAGGGCGTCGTAGCCGATCCGGTCGCCCCGGCCCGTCGACACCGCACGGGCGGCCCGGTCCACCGCGACGGCGGGGCAGCCCAGCAGGAGGTCCATCCGGGGGTCGTTGCGGAAGTCGACCCCCGGGAGGGTGAGGTCACTCCTGCTCTTGCCGTCCAGGTAGGACGAGAGGCTCACCCGGTCGTAGGCGGGGTGGTGCTCCTCGGCCAGGACGACGACTCGCCAGCGCCGCCCACCGTCGAGAACCCCGAGTCGTTCGACGAGCCGGTGACCGACCATGCCGTGCCCGACGACGACGAGCGTCCGCGTCATGACGCCCGCTCCCAGACGCCGCAGAGTTCCGCCACGGCCCGGCCGCAGCCGCCGCACCCGGTGGTCGCCCGGGTCGCCTCGGCGAGCGCCGCCACCGTGCGGGAACCCGCCCGCCACGCCCGCAACAGCGTCCGCTCCCGGACGTCGTTGCAGAGACAGACCGGCCCGTCCTCGTCCGCCGGGGCACCGTCCGAGGCCGGTCGGGGCGGCAGGCCCAGCAGCAGACCGAGCCGGTCCGAGGGAAGGGGCTGTCCGCGTCGGTGCAGGAACCCGATCGTGGCGATGGCCTGCGGCAGGCCGAGCAGCACGGCGGCGACGACGTGCCCGTCACGCAGGGCCAGCCGCGCATAGCGTCGGCGCGGCCGGTCGGTGAGGCCGACCAGACGGGTGCCGGGCCGGCGCAGCTCGGCGGGGGAGCCGATCGTGGCCACGTCCACCAGGTCGGTACGCAGGCGCAGTGCCCGCGGGCGGGGCAGGTAACGGGCGGTGCGGCCGGTGAGGATCTCGGCCAGGACCTCGGCCTGCTCCCAGGTGTCGACGGGGTTGTCCACGACGTGGCCGTCGTGTTCGGTGCCGTCCCCGAAGGCGTGGATCAGCGGGTCGCTGGTCCGCAGCCGGTCGTCGACCACGATCCCGGTGTGGACGTCCAGCCGGGCCCGTCGGGCGAGCGCGGTGTCGGGGGTGGTGCCGGCGGCGAGGACGAGCGGGTCGGCACGCAGGGTGGTCCCGTCGGCCAACCGGAGCCGGCCCGCCGAGCGGCCCACCACGGTCGCCCCACCGACCACCGTGATCCCGGCCCGTTCCAGCTCCTCGGCGAGCATGGCGCTGCAGGTTGCGCCCAGCTGTCCGTGGAGCGGGTGGGGGGTGGTGCAGACCAGGGTGGTGGCGGTGCCCCGGGCGGTCAGGGCGCTCGCGGTCTCCACCGCGGACGGACCGTCGCCGAGGACGACCACGGTGTCCCCGGTGGCCCCGGCCACGGTGGCGGCCGGACCCGGTGCGACGACGCCCTCCGCCGGACCTCCGTCGACGCCGACCAGGCCCGCGACGTCGGGGATCAGCGGTCGGGCGGGCGTGGCGAGGACCAGAACGTCGTACGGGTACGCAGTTTCCGTCCCGGCGGCGTACGCCAGCACCCGGCGGCGGACCCGATCGATGCGGCGCACCCCGGCGACCCGGCCCCGGACCGTGAACGGGGACGGCGGGCCCGTCCCGTCGGCGTCCTCGGTGTCCCGGGCACCGAACGGCGACGGAGGCCGACCGTCCGGTGTGCTCCCCAGCAGGGTGAGGGTTCCCACGAAACCGTGGTGGCGCAGGCGCTCCACGAGCCGGTGGGCCGACGGTCCGGCACCGACCACGACGACGTCGCTCATCCTGTCACTCCTTCCGAGGGGTGATCCGTACGGCGCACACCTTGAACTCGGGCATGCCGCTGCGGGGGTCCAGGGCCGGATGGGTGAACCGGTTCGCCCGCCCGTCGCCGGGAAAGTGGAAGGGCACGAACACGGTGTCCGGGCGCATCGTCGGGTCCAGCCTGACCCGGGCCGTCATGCTGCCGCGCGCGGAGCTGACCACGGCGAGACCATGCTCGACCAGCCCGCACCGCGCCGCGCTGTCGGGATGGATCTGCAGGAACGGCTCGGGAACCGCCTCGGTGAGTTCCCGGACCCGGCGGGTCTGCGCACCCGACTGGTAGTGCGAGAGAACCCTGCCCGTCGTGGCGTAGAAGGGGTAGGCGGCACTGGTCTCCTCTGCCGGCCCCCGGTGGTCCACCGCCACGAACCGGGCCCGGCCGTCGGGGTGCGCGAACCGGTCGAGGAAGAGCCGTGGGGTGCCCGGGTGGGCGTCCGACGTGTCCGGGCACGGCCAGTGCAGGGCCTCCCCGGCGTCCAGCCGCTGGTAGGAGATGCCCGAGTAGTCGGCCGGGCCGCCACGGGAGGCGACCCGCAGTTCCTCGAACACCTCCCGCGGATCGTCCGGGTAGCGGCCCGCCGGCTCGCCCAGACGTACGGCGAGGTCGCGCAGCACCCGGAGGTCGCTGCGGGCCTGCGCGGGAGGGGAGAGCAGGCGTCGACGGCGCAGCAACCGCCCTTCGAGGTTGGTCAGGGTGCCCTCCTCCTCGGCCCACTGGGTCACCGGCAGGACCACGTCGGCCAGTCGGGCCGTCTCCGAGGGGACGAAGTCCGCCACGACCAGGAGGTCGAGGGAGGCGAGCCGCCCGGTCACGTGCGCTGCGTGTGGTGCGGAGACCGCGGGGTTCGAGCCGAAGACGAACAGCCCCCGGGGGCCCTGTTCGGTGCCCAGCGCGTCCAGGAGTTCGTAGGCGCTGCGGCCGGGGCCGGGCAGGTCGTCGGGCGTCACGCCCCACACCCGGGCGACGTGGGCGCGCGCCGCGGGGTCCGTGATGGACCGGTAGCCGGGCAACTGGTCGGCCTTCTGCCCGTGCTCCCGGCCGCCCTGGCCGTTGCCCTGCCCGGTCAGGCACCCGTAGCCGCTGCCCGCCCGGCCCGGCAGACCGAGGGCGAGCGCCAGGTTGATGAACCCGGAGACGGTGTCGGTGCCCGTGCTGTGCTGCTCGACCCCCCGACCGGTGAGCAGGTACGTCCCGCCGGCGCGGGCGAGCATCCGGACCGCGCGACGCTGTGCGCCCGCCGGGACCCCGGTGACCTCCTCGACCCGCTCCGGCCACCACGCCGTCGCCCGCTGCGCCGCCGGGTCGAAGCCGCGCGTGCGTTCGCGGACGTAGGCCCGGTCGACCAGTCCCTCCACGAGGGCGACGTGCAGCAGGCCGAGCGCCAGCGCGAGGTCGGTGCCCGGTGCGGGTTGCAGGTGCAGCGCCGCGCGCTGTGCCGTGGCGGTGCGTCGGGGGTCCATGACGATCAGTTCGGCCCGGTCGAGGTGCTGGAGCAACGGCGGCATGGTCTCGGCGACGTTCGCCCCTGCCAGCAGCACGGTCCGCGCGGTGCGCAGATCGGTGACGGGGAAGGGCAGCCCCCGGTCCAGCCCGAACGCCGCGTTGCCGGCCGCCGCCGCGGACGACATGCAGAACCGGCCGTTGTAGTCGATGTGGCTGGTGCGCAGGGCGACGCGGGCGAACTTGCCCAGCAGGTACGCCTTCTCGTTGGTCAGGCCACCGCCGCCGAAGACCGCCACGGCGTCCCGGCCGTGTCGGGCGTGGATCCGACGCACGCCCGCCGCTACGGCGTCCAGCGCGGTGTCCCAGGAGGCTTCCCGGAGCCGGCCGTCCGCACCGCGGACGAGCGGCCGGGACAGCCGGTCGGTGGCCCGCAGGACCTCGGCCGCGGTCCAGCCCTTCTGGCAGAGCCGACCCTGGTTGACCGGGAAGCCGGTCGGCCGCACCGTGACCCGGGCGGGGGAATCACCGTGCAGCCGGGTGCCGCACTGCAGGGAACAGTACGGGCAGTGGGTGTCCACCCCGGATCGCGGCGCGGGCGTTTCAGACACGGTCGGTCTCCTTCACGAGGGCAGCGGACGTCCAGACCGCGCTCGGGGTCCGGTGTGGGTACCCGGCGCGGATCACGTCCGGACACAGCAGGTGGTGGGCCGGTGGCCGACCGCCGTGGCGGGCAGGGGCGCGGGCCGTGTTCCCCGGGTACGGGACGGCGTACGAGGGGGTCGGTGGGCGTGACCGGGCCCCGGCGGGGGTCGCCCGCCGGGGCCCGGCGTCCCGGTGCGCACCGCCGTGACGTGCGGCGTCGACTCAGAAGTCGAGGTCCAGCACCGTGACCCTGTCCCGCTTGAGGTGCGGGTGGCTGTCGGGGAAGACGAAGCAGCGGGTGTTCTTCAGCTTGTCGTCCTCGACCTTGGCCGTGGAGAAGATCACCACCGGGACCCGCTTCCCGCCGTTGAGGAAGTCCGCCCGGAAGTCGATGATCGGGGCGTCCTCGCCCCAGCGGCCGAGGAAGTCGTCGACGACGTCCTGGTCGGCATAGATGCGGCGGATGTGGTGGCCGACGTAGGCGTCGGGTTGCGCGCTCGCCCCGACGATCGCGATGTCCTTCCAGTTGGCGTAGGCGACCGTGCCGTCCTCCTCGATCAGGTGGATGGCGACCGGGCAGTTGTCGTAGTACGCCTGGAGGAACGGGACGGCCTCCGCGTCGACCGGCACGTACGACTCGCGGGACCGGTTCACCTGGTCGATCCACGCCTGGGCGGTGGAGGACCCTTCCGCCGGAGCGGGGGAGGGCGTCGGATGGGTGGTGACCGGCCGCAGGGCCCAGAAGCCGTAGGTCCGGCCGTCGACCTGACCGAAGCCGAGGTTGGCGTAACCGGAGGCGAAGTCGGGGTTCGCGAAGGTGGCCTCCCGGTTCTCCACCGGCGTCCCGGCCGCCAGGAGCGCGGCGTAGTCGGGCACGCCCAGTGCGGTGGCGACCACGGTACCGGCTGCGGCGTCGTTCCTCAGCAGTTCGGTGGCGGCCTTGTTGGCCAGCACCACGGCGCCGTTCGCATCGGTGACCAGCATGCCGGGAGAGGCCCAGTTGAACAGGTCGAGGAGCTGCTCGGAAGCAGGGTGGTGCGACATGGCTGCCTGCCTTTCGGGTGGGTTACAGCACCTTGCGGCTGTAGTTGAAGACCTGACCGGTGGGTCCGTTGGACGGGAACTCGGCGAGGGCGACGATCCACTGCGCCACGGTGCGCGCGGACTTGAGCCAGTCCGTGCCGAATCCCGCGTTGACGGCGCGGAGGATCTGTTCGTTCACCTCGGCGTCCAGCCCGGTCATCGTCATGGCGGTCGCCACCGGGCCGGGACGGACCTCGTTCGCCACGATGCCGTCGTCGGCGAACTCGACGGAGCACGCCCGCATCAGGGTGGTCAGCGCGGCCTTGCTGGCCGCGTAGGCCCAGCGGTCCGGCTGGTAGCCGTTCGCCAGGCTCGCCCCGACGAACGTCAGGGAGCCACCGCCGCCGCGGGCGAGCAACGGTGCCGTTTCCTGGACGAGGTTCAGTGCCGTGCGGATGTTGGTCTCGTAGGTGTCGGCCACCACCTGCCATTCTGTCTTGATCAGATCGACCGGGTCCGGTGCGACTCCGGCGTTGAGGACCACGGCCCTGACCCCGTGCGCGGTGACGTCGGCGACGGAGCGGAGCGCGGCCCGCACGGCGTCGGGGTCACGCAGGTCGGCGACCCGGTCGAGGTAGCCGCTGGGCTCCGCGAGCCCGGGGTTGCCGCGTCGGGACAGCCCGACGACGGTGTAACCCCGGCGCAGGAACTCCGCCGCCACGGCTGCGCCGATCCCGGACGACGTGCCCGAGACCACTACCGCCCGGGTGGGTTCCGCTGCCATCAGGCAGCCTGGAAGACGGCCGTGTCGATGGCCTTGAGGGTGCGCATCGACTCGATGGTGATCACACCCGGGTCGAGCTTGCGCCCGTGCAGACGCTCGATCTCGATCACCATCTGGACGAACTGGAGGCTGGTCACCGCCCCCGACTGGATCAGGTCGGTGTCGTCCTGGATGTCGAACGGCTCCTCGTGCAGACCGTCGAGCCACCTGCGCAGCGAGGCGAGCTTGCTTTCCACTATGACCTCTTTCCCTGTCTCGTCCTGAACTCGATGGAGAAGTCGGTGGGGTGCGAGAACGACTGGCTCTCCATGCCGAGGCGGTCGCGGGTGATGACCACGTCCGAGCAGCGCTCGACGATCTCCGCGACGAGCAGGGAGAACTCCGTCTTCGCGAGCATGGCCCCCGGGCAGGCGTGCGCTCCCACCGCGAAGGGGAGCGAACCCCGCATGGGTCTGCCGGTCTGGAACCGGTCGGGGTGGTCGAAGACCCGCGGATCCCGGTTGGCGCCGGCGATCGAGGCCAGCACCGCCGAGTGCCGCGGCACTCGCACCCCCTGGATGGTCAGGTCGTCACCGGCGAACCTGACGATCGTCTGCACGGGCGGGTAGAGCCTGAGGACCTCCTCGAGGTAGTCGTCGCGGACCGCGTCGTCGCGCAGCTCGTCCAGCCCGAAGAGGCCACGCCCCAGGCAGTACACGAGCGACGTGATGAACGCGCTGCTGGTCTCGGTGCCGGCCAGGAAGAACAGCAGTGCCGTCGAGCGCACCTCGTCGTCGGTCAGCGAGATGCCCTTGCGGTCCCGGGTCCGCTCGATCGTCTCCAGCAGGGACTGCTCGCCGCTGGTTCCCGCCGCTCGCTGCTCCTCGATCAGCCGCAGCAGCTCGGCGACGTTGGCGTGGGTCTCGTCGGTCTCCCGGGTGGGGTAGTCCAGCAGCCGTGCCAGCGGACGGGTCAGCTCGTGGAACCGGTCCACCAGGGCGACGTCGATCCCGAGGATCGTGCAGACGATCCCGTACGGCACCCGGTGGGCGAAGGAGTTGTAGAAGTCGTCGGTCTCGACGCCGACGATGCTGTCGACGAGTTCCCGGATGAGTCCGGGCATCAGCGACGTCCGGTACTCCGCGATCCGCCCGGCGGACAGGATCGGTGCGAGGAGGGCGCGGAATGCCCGGTGGCTGGGCCCGTCGGCGTCGAGCACGTTGGGACCGAAGGCCCGAGCGCTGGCCTTGAGCGGGTGTTCGGCCACGACCGAGGGGTGGACGAGCGCCTCCTGAACGGCCGCGTTGCCGGTCACCGCGAACAGCCCCTCGTCCAGGTGGTGGACGTCGGTGCCCGCCGGCAGGTGCCGGTACCAGTACGGCTGGGCGAGGAGACCGGCCGGAGAGGACGTGCCGGTCACTGTCGGCATGTCGCCCGCCCGCCGACGCCGAGCCCGGTGATGCCGGCCAGCAGCCGCATCGCCGCCAGCCATTCGGTGGTGGTCAGTCCCAGCGGGCCGGGTTCGGTGTAGGACGCGGTGAGCGAACCGCTCCTGCCCTGCGAGCCGTGGATGTCGCAGTGGAAGACCACCTGCCGTGGATCCCCGGACGGCGCGGGTGTCCCGGTCCGGCCCCCGTCGGCGATGCCGAGCGCCAGACTCCCGAAGACGGCGACCACGTCCGGGGCGAAGTTCCGGCGTACGAGTTCGAAGGTGAGCCTCAGCCGCTCTTCGGGGCCCTCCTGCGTCGCGTAGCGGTCGAGCAGGGCGTTCGCCGCTTCCTGAACCCTTTCGATCCGACGCTTACTCTGGATGGATTCCAGCGCGACGGAGAATTTCTCCTCCGTGTGGTTGTTCGTGTCCAACTGTTGATTCCTTTCCGGCGCGCGGGGGTGCGGCGCCTGGGGTTCGGGAATCCGGCCAGGCGCCTCGGGCCCGTGGTGGAAACGAGTCGAAACCCCTCCCGTCCATCAGGGTGTGCCTGGGTAGCGGAATCGTGGGGGAGAAGTCCGTCTCGGCGGGTGCCGGGTGGGTGGACGGCGTTTCTCCGGGAGCATCCCCGGAGTTTCCGCTCCGCACTTCCGGTGCCGGGCCGCCCGGCGAACAGAATGATGTGTGCGTGCCGCTGCGGTCGGGAGGGGAATTGGTCTACGGCATTCTCTCGGCGCGCGGGTGACCGACCCGGTCTCCGCAGGTTCGCGGTGGCACCGGCGGTCCCGACCCGGTCTGGCGCGACCGCTCTGGGCCGGTGTGGTTCCGCAGAATCCCCAGTTCAGACCGGATAGGTCGGGCGGATGTCGTCGACGCCGGGGCGTCCGAACCGGGTGCGTGGCCGGGGTGGGTGGCGGACCGAGCCCGCTGTAATGGTTGGTGACAACCCGGATGAAGGGCTTCTGTCCACCACCCGCCGAACGCCGCGGCGGTGCGATCCACCCGTTCTGGGGATTCTGGTTCCCGTTCTGTCGGTCTTCATCGAAGATCTCCTTCTCGACATACGGATCCGACAGCGTCGGTCCGTGTGGAACCGCGCTACGCATGGCGTGGATGAAGTGAATTCTGGGCCAGACCAGACGGTACGTAACGCTGTGATTACTCTCAATGCCCATCTCATACTATGGGCGGCTTCCGAATGTTAGGACGATGACCAACTTTCGTGGACCGGCAGCAATATCTACTGTCCGCCGCCGATATTTGCTCCGCTGATATTCGCTGCCCCTACCGGGTCCGGACGGGGCGTCTCGGCTGAGTCGAGGACGCGGTCGGGGAGACGGAGCGCCAGCACGACGGGGACGGTGAACACGAGAAGCAGGGTGAAGAAGGTGGCGCGCAGGCCGCTGGCGTCGGCCAGCCACCCGAACGCGGGGGAGCACAGGCCGCCCGCTGCCATGGCCAGCCCCAGGGTCAGTCCGCTCGCCGTGCCGGGGCGGTGGGGCAGGTAGTCCTGGGCGAGCGTGACCTGGGCGGCGAACGGGAGGAACATGGCCGCGCCGAACACGGTGGCGCTGAGCACCAGGACCGGGAACGACGGAGCCCAGGCCACGCCGGCCAGCGCGGGAAGTGCCACCAGGTAGCCGACGCGGACCGAGGTCATCCGGCCGTACCGGTCGCCGACCCAGCCGCCCAGCAGGGTCCCCGCCGCCCCGGCGGCGGTGAAGGCGGTGAGCACCACCGCCCCCGCCGCCTCGGACCGGCCGAGATCGCGCTGCGCGTGCAGGGACACCAGCGAGGTGACGGTGACGAAGGGGATCGACCATCCGATGACGACCGCCGCCAGGCGGCCGAAGGACGGCCAGTCGTCGGTCCGTGCGGTGCCGGCCGCGGACCGCGCCGACGCGCCGGCCGCGGACGCAGGCGTCTCCCGCAGGCCCCGCCACCGCATCCACGGGCCCTTGAGGACCCAGAGCAACGCCATGGTCAGGGCGGGGATCGCCAGCAGGTAACCCGCGGCGAATCCCGCCGACCCGATCACGACGGTGACCAGCGACGGTGCGGCGGCGCCGCCGATCGTCCCACCGACGGAGAAGACGCTCATGGCCCGCTGCGAGGAGCCGCCGGCGGCGCGGGCCTGACTCGTTGCCGCCGGGTGGTAGGCGGCGATGCCGATCCCTGCCAGCGCGACACAGAGCCAGGTGGCGACGTAGTTCCCGGCCAGGCCGGCGGCGACCACCCCCAGGGCGGCGGTGACGAACCCCGTCGGCACCAGCCAGGTGCGCGGCCTGCGGTCGGAGAGGATGCCGAACAGCGGTTGCAGCAGGCTGGAGACCCCGCTCGCCGCGAACGCCAGGCCGGAGACGGCGGCGTAGCTGTAGTGACGCTCGGCCATCAGGAACGGCAGCATCGCGGGGATCGCCCCCTGGTACAGGTCGTTGACCGCATGGGTGCCGGTCAGGAAGCCGAGTTGCCCTTTTTTCATCTAAAAGTCCGTTCCTATCTCTCGATGAGCTCCTGATTCACTCAGGTGCTCAGGTCCTCTGAGGTGTTACCTTATCGAGTGTCATGAAGGCAGCGGGTCCCCTACCCCTCAGGGGCGAACGCCGGCCATCCACCGCGCGAGACCACCCGCCGCTGCCGTCAGGGACCGCAGCGGGACCGGTGACCACCCGCCGTCGCGGTGCCGTCGACCGGTCTCCGGTCAGGTGCGGAATTCACGTGAGGAGCTGCTGATGAGCGTCACGACAGGGATCCGGGTGTCGGGGGGCCTCGCCGTGCTGGACGAGGAGCCGACCCGGCTCGCCGAGGCGCTGGACCGCCTCTGGGCCCGGTGGGCCGGGGAGTCCGGCGCCGTCGCGCTGACCGTTCCGCCGTTGCTGCCGGTCAGCGACCTCGCCGTGCTCGACGTCTACCGGAACTTTCCGCACCTCGCTCTCGTCTCCTCGGCCCTGGACGTCGCCGCGGCGGGGGCCGACCGGCTCGCCCGCGAGGCCGACTCGGGGGCGTTCGACCCCGGCTCGCTGCGTGCGGCGGGGCTCGCGCTGCCGTCCAGCGCCTGCTATGGCGTCTACCTCCACTACCGGGACCGACAGGTGCCCGGGGACGGAAGGCTGGTGACCCTGCTGGGACAGTGCTTCCGCAACGAGGACCACTTCGACGGGCTCCGCCGCCTCAGGGCGTTCCGGATGCGCGAGGTCGTGGCCCTGGGCACCCCCGAACAGGCTGCGGCCCACCTCGATCATTCGGCGCGGTTCCTGACCACGCTGGCCGGTGAGATCGGTCTGCCCCTGCACCGCCGCGCGGCCGCCGACCCCTTCTACGACCAGTCCGACCACCGCGTCACCTTCCAGCAGCTCGTGCCGGTCAAGCACGAGTACGTCTATCAGGGCCTGGCGATCGCCTCCGTCAACACCCACCACAAGTTCTTCGGTGAACGGTGCTCCATCGCGCTGGCCGACGGCGGCCCGGTCTCCACCAGCTGTGTCGGCTTCGGCGTCGAGCGGTGGCTCCACGCTCTGGCGGACCACTTCGACGGGGACTGGGACCAGGCCCGGGCCGCCGTCGAGAAGGCCGGGGAGTCACTGGCCTGAGGCTACGGTCGCGGTGGCGCACGCCGGTGGGCGTACCACCGCGACCGCAGCCCACCTCATCCTCTGGCCGGGCGGCTCGCCCGCACGCTCCACCGTCCGTCCGTGCGGGTGATGCGGATGGGATGGTCGAAGCACTTGCTGACCTGGTCGCTGGTGAGGACCTCGTCGGCGGGGCCCGCCGCCAGGCAGCAACCGTCCCGCAGCAGCATGACGTGGGTCGTCCCGGGGGGAAGCTCCTCCAGGTGGTGGGTGACCAGGACGGACGCGAGTTCCGGGTGGGTGTGCTGTAGCGTGTCGAGTCGTTCGATGAGCTGTTCCCGGCCGGCGACGTCGAGGCCGGTCGCGGGCTCGTCGAGCAGCAGGAGCCGTGGCCTGGGCATCAGCGCGCGGGCGATGAGCGCCCGGCCCCGTTCCCCCTGCGACAGGGTCGGCCACCGCGCCCCGTGCCGCTCGCTGAGGCCGAGCAGGCCGATCAGCCGGTCGGCCTCGGCGACCTGGTCCGGCGTCGGCTCCCAGCGGGGAACGCGTTCGTTGGTGTTGGTCAGGCCCGTCAGCACGACGTCCTGCACGGTCAGGGGCGAACGTGGATCGTGCCGCGGATTGACGTGGCCGACGTAGGAGCGCAGCTCCCGCAGGTCGACCCGCCCCAGCCGGTGGCCCAGCACCTCGACGGTGCCCCGGGTGGGATGGGTGACCGCCCCGAGCAGGCTGAGCAGGGTGCTCTTGCCCGCCCCGTTGGCGCCGAGCAGCGCCCAGTGCTCGCCGGCCCGTACCGTCAGCGACACCTCGTACAGGATCGGCTTGCCGTCGCGGACGACCGCCGCGTCCGTCACGCGCAGCACCGGCGGCGCGGTCACGAGGACACCCCCCGGTCGACGGCGACCGCCGTCGCCGGTGCGGCGAGGGTGGAGGTGTTCCAGCCGGCGAGTCGGCGGGTGGAGTCGTCGCCGCGGCACGCGACGCCGGCGGGTGGGCAGCAAGCTAACATGCGGAACTTCTTTCGGTCAGCCGTCCGGTGACCGGCGCAACCCGGGAACCCGCTACGGGGTGCCGGTCGTGTCAGGCCCCGCAGCGGCAGCCGAGGAGAAGAAGCCCGTGCGGCAGCATGCGGAGTACTCTAACAACCGCTCAGCTCCTCAGACAACTTGTCCGCCTGCTCGGAAGGATGAATCTGACATGTCGCTAGGTGCCTTGCGGCCGTCCCCGTTGGTCGAGCAGGCCACCGACCGTCTGCGCGAGCAGATCACCGGTGGCGCCTGGGCCGTGGGGACGAAGCTCCCCGGTGAGGTCGCCCTGGCCGAGTCCCTCGGTGTGGGACGGTCGACCGTCCGGGAGGCACTGCGGGCGCTCGCGGGAGCGGGGCTGGTGCAGGCGCGGCAGGGATCGGGCGTCTTCGTCATCGCGACCAGCCCCCGCCAGGACTGGTCCACCCGGCTGCGCCAGGCGGCGATCACCGACGTCTACGAGGTGCGGATGGTCGTCGAGGTCGAAGCCGCGCAGTTGGCCGCGCGGCGGCGGACCGACGACGACGTCACCGCCCTGCGCGGAGCCCTGGCCGGGCGTCGGCACGCCGCGCACGCCGACGACGCCGCATTCGTCGCGGCCGACATCGCGCTGCACGTGGCGGTGGTCGCCGCGGCGCACAACCCGGTGCTCAGCAGCCTGTTCACCGAGTTCGTGCCGGTGCTGCAGCGGCGGCTGCTCGACATGGTGGAACTGCTCAGCCTGCGTTCCGCGGACCCGAACCACGGCGACGAGGGGCATGCCGCTCTGGTGGACGCCGTCGCGGCGGGGGACGCGGAGGCGGCCGGGCGGGCGCTGCGGGACGAACTCCGGCAGACCCTCGCCATGCTCCAGTCGCTCTGACCCCCGGAGCAGCCGAACGACCGGTGCCCGGGGAAACCGGTCCGGAGGAGCTCCGGATGCGAGCAGGTACCTTGTTGTGGCAAGGTAGTGGCATGCAGGCCGACCCGATGCTCGTCGCGTTGCGGCGCGGCCTGCTCGAACCGCTCGTGCTCGCCGCCGTCGAGTCCCGCCAGCGGTACGCGGCGGAGATCCTCGCCGCGTTGCGGGAGGTGAACTTCCCCGCTCAGGAGGGCACGCTGTATCCCCTGCTGAGCAAGCTCCGGCGGGACGGGCTGGTGCACCACGAGTGGCGGGAGTCGCCGTCCGGACCGCCCCGCAAGTACGTCCTGCTCACTGACGCCGGCAGGCAGCGGCTCGCCGCGTTCCGGGAGCACTGGGACGACCTGACCCGCATGATCGATTCGGTTGGACGATGACCATGGACGATCCCACCGCCATCCGCCTCACCGGGCACACCGCGGCCTATCCCGCCACCCGCGAGGCGTACGACGCCCTGCGGGGGTATCTCGACGACGCCCGACGTGCGCTGCGCGGCGACCCGGACGCCGACGAGATCGTGCGTGACCTGGAGGCCGCCGTCGGCGACCGGCTGGATCCGGGCGGCGACCCGGTGACCGGTGCCCGGATGACCGCGATCCTGTCCGAACTCGGGCCGGTGCGGCCGGCGCACCCCGTGCCGTCCGAGGTCGGGGGAGCGGTACGCGGCCGGTTCTGGTGCCGGATCAGCGAGGGCGGGTGGTTCGGCGGCGTCTGTCTCGGCCTCGCGGCGTACGGCGGGTTCCGCGTCGACTGGGTGCGCACCGTCGTGCTGCTGCTGACCCTGGTCACCGGTGGGCTGCTCGCCGTGGCGTACCTCGCCCTGCTGCTCGTGCTCCCCGTCGTCCCGACCGTCGCCGACTACGAACGCCGACGGGACGCCCCCCGGGCCGGCTGAGTGACAGGCGGGCGGTCGAGGCCCGGCCCGGCAACGGACTCCGGCCCAGGGCGGGAAGCCCTGGGCCGGATGAGTGGCGCGTCGTCGATCAGGCGATCTTGATGTCGCTGCACCACATGTAGGTCTGGTCCGCGTGCGACGCCTTCCAGATGAAGAACAGGACGTGGCTTCCGGAGCGCGACGACGGGATCGAGACGTTGAACGAGATGTTCTGTGCCGGCGCGTACCGCCCGGTCGTGGTGATCAGGTCCAGGTTGCCCCACCCGACCGTCTGGGTGGCCGGGTTGAACCCCTGCTTGGTGACGTAGACCCGGAAGAAGTCAGCACCGTGGCTGGCCTGGTCGTACATCTGGACGGTCAGGTTGCGGTTGACGGTGGTCGCCTTCCACGCCCCGGCCTTGTTCAGCGAGTTGTTCCGGGACAGGGCGTTGCTGCACAGCTGCCCGTCCGGGGTGCTGGGCTGGTACTGGCCGGCCAGGCCGTCGCGCAACGCGCTCATCCAGTTCCACATGGTGTCCGGGTTGGCCTGCCACGCCTGCCAGCACATCGGGTCCTGCTGCTGCATGGCCGGGTTGGTGTGCTGGCTGCCCCAGGTCTGCCAGCACTGGTACGCCCGGGTCGCCGGGTTGATGATCGTCCCGTGCGCCTGGGCGGGGCTCGTCATGGGCAGCGTACCGACCACCATGGCGAACATCAGGACGAGCGCCTGGAGGGACCGGCGGACGGTTGACCGGGGACGTCCACCGGATTGGTCGGACTGGTGTGAGCGCACTGTTCATCCTCCATTCGTCGGTACGAGACATCGGGAGACGAATGCTCCCGAATCCACTGTGGCACCAATGACGCAAAATATCAACGTTGATCGATGTTTAGTCGGATTGGATCGAGCTGTCGGATGTGGTCGAGCTGTCCGAGATCACCGGATCGACGACGGGCACGGCGGACCGGGGACACGGCATCACCGCGGATCGGGTGCCGGGTCCGGCGGCCGACAACGGCCGCTACGACGCCCGGCGCGTCACAGCTTGGCGGCGGCGTCGTAGCGGCGGCGCAGGTCGGCCATCTCGGTCGCGCCGAGCGACTCCTGTTGCGCCATCGTCGCGTACGCGGGCGGGAACATCTCCCGGAGCCGGTCGACGAACCTGACCTCCGCCGTCGCCTCGACGACCTTGATGCCCGGAGGATCGGTGGACATGTCCATGATCAGCGGGCCGGCCAGCTTGACCGCCACGTCCCAGGGGCGCTTCTGCTCGGCGATCCCGCACAGGTGGAAGCCGTAGACCGTCCGGACGTCGGCGAACGTGGTGGCCCCGGCCGGCTCGAAGCCGTAGACGCGGACCCCGCAGATCACCGGCGGCTTCTCCGCGCCGGCACCCTGCTGGGCGTCGTGCCCGGCGTGCTGGTGCTGGGCCGGGTCCGCCCGTTCGAGCGTGGTACGCATCCGGGCCACGATCTGCGCCGGCAGATCCGCCGGCTCCGCCCTCGTGCTGCTCCGGTTGGTTAGCACGACCGTGCCGACCGACACCACCAGCAGGACCACCGCCACCCACACCAGGCGGTGCCGGTACCACGCGGAACTCTCTGGGGAACTCATCGCTTCTCACCTCGTCGCCGGTTCTGGTGCTGGCGGACCGACCGTGGCCCGGGGCGTCGAACGCGCCGGTCGTCGGGGACGCGTGCCAGGGGTGCGTGTGGCAGGCGCGGGTGCCTGCCTGCGGGATGCCCGTCGTCAGGACGATGGCCCGGCGCGGTGACGTGCGGACGTCCGCCAGGGTGGCGCGCCACCCGTACCGCGGTGCTCCCGTGCTGGCCGTGCTCAGCACGGTTGCCCCCGTGCTGCGGCGATATGAGCCATTCCAACACGTCTGGCGTCGCTCTGGCAACATTGACGGGTGTCAGTGGGGGTTCGGCCCGATCGTCTCCGCAGGTGAGGACGCCGGAATCGATTCTCCACGCCCCGGCGTCCGGTGCACGACCGCGCCCGTCATCCGGGGCCGGCGTCGCCCGGGCCGTGGTCGCTGCCGGCGTAGCGGACGCCCGTCAGCCGGCACAGCGCGGCGAAACCGTCCGGTGTGCCCGGCCAGTGCCGGCGCAGCGCCCCGACACCCGCCCTGCGGACCACCGAGCGCAGCACCGCGACGACGAGGATCGCGTCGTCGGCGTACCCGAGGACCGGGACGAAGTCCGGGACCAGGTCGATCGGGATGACCAGGTACGCCAGCAGCAGGCCCAGGCGCACCCGGACGCCGCGCGGCAGGGTGGTGTCACCGGCCAGCCGCCGCAGCATCCGCACCAGGTCAGGCAGGATACGCAGCGCCTCGGCCAGCAACGGGCCCTGCGGTCGTACGATCAGCAGACCGACCAGCAACGCCACCCACGAGACCGCCACCGCGACCGCGCCACCGACCAGGATGTCCGCGACCATCCGCGCCGCCCCCTTCCGCCGTACCGTCCGCGTGGCCAGGGCATCGTCGCAGAGTCCCGCCGGGCCCGTCGCTCGACGCGGCACCGGTGGCCGGACCGGCCGACACCTGGGGAGGGCCACCGCGATGGACGAGGCGATCCCGACCGGCAGCGACCGGACGATCCTGATCGTCGTCCGGGGGAACTCGGGGGCGGGCAAGAGCAGCATCGCCCGGCAGTTGCGGCTGCGGCACGGTCGCGGCTGCGCCCTGGTCGAGCAGGACTACCTGCGCCGGGTCGTGTTGCGGGAACGGGACCGACCCGGTGGCCTCGCGCCCACCCTCATCGGGCAGACGGTCCGGCTGGCCCTCGACCACGGCTACCACGTGATCCTCGAAGGCATCCTGTACACCGCCCGGTACCGGCGGATGCTCACCGCGCTGCGCGACGGCCACCGTGGCCGGACGGTGTTCGTCTATCTCGACGTGTCGTTGCCCGAGACCCTGCGACGACACGCGACGCGTCCGCAGGCCACGGAGTTCACCGCGGACGACATGCGGGGCTGGTACGCCCCGCGTGACCTGCTCGGGTACGACGACGAGGTGGTCCTGCCCGAGACGACCCCGCTTCAGGAGGCGGTCCGGCGGATCGCCGCCACCGCCGGCCTGCCCCTGACCGGGGGCGATGCCGATTTCCTCCCGGTGCGGCCCTGACCACCCACCGTCCCCGTCCACGCGCTGCTCCTAGGCTGGTCGGGTGCGCGAGGACGAACTACGGGACCTGGTCCGGGGCGACGGATGGTTGATGCGGGCCCTGGGGGTGGTCCGGGACACCGGCCTGCCGGACGCGTGGATCGGGGCGGGGGTCGTGCGGGACCTGGTCTGGGGCCGACGGTACGGCCACGGCTTCGACCCGTCGGCGGTACGGGACGTCGACGTCGTCTTCCTCGACCCGACGGACCTGACCCGGGCCAACGACGACCGGGCCACCGCGCGACTGGCGACGGCCTGGCCGCAGCCGCCGTGGGAGGCGAAGAACCAGGCCGCTGTGCACACCTGGTACCCGGCGACGTTCGGCGGCGACCCGGTGGCCCCGCTGCGGACGATCGCCGAGGCGGTCGCCACCTGGCCCGAGTACGCCACCGCCGTGGCGGTACGCCTGCACGCCGACGACCGGGTCGCGGTCTGCGCGCCGTACGGCCTGGACGACCTGCTCGACGGGGTGTGGCGGCACAACCCGACCCGGGCCGGCCGCGAGGTGTCCCGACGTCGACTCGCCCGCCACCGCCCGGCGGCACGCTGGCCCGGCGTACGGGTGGTCGACCCGGCCGCCGACGACCGGTGAGCGGGTTGCGGAGGTCCCCTGTCCCACCCTCGCCGTCGTGGATCTGCACCCGGTGGTGTGCCGTGCCCTGTGCGCCGTCACCTGTGTGCTGTGCTGGGCATGCGGTGTATGACCGGGGAATCGAACCCCCGCGCCTGCCCCCGGCGCGCCAGGAGTGAGCCGGGATACCGCCGGCTCTCGGGTCGGTGCACGCCTCCACGTCGGCTACCTGCTCCGCAATCCGTCAGTCCAGCAGGTCGACCTCCCAGTTGGCCCGTTGGATCAGCGTGTCGACCTCGCGGATCTGCCGGGCGAGGTCGTCGGCCTGGCCACGCAGTTGCGCCACCGGCAGCGCCGGGATCATCCTCAGCTCCGAGCGTAGCTGTCGGAACCCCCGCTGACCCTCACCGGCGGCGGCGTTGGCCGCGGAGGTGACCAGGCTGTGCCGCAGCCGGAGCACGTCACGGCGGGCCAGGGCATCGGTGAGCGTGCCGCCGTCGACCACGGTGGCGGCGTTGGTGCGGTTGATCCGCCGGATCAGCGTCTCCAGCTCACCGAGCACCCCGCCGGCCTCGGTCAGCAGCGCCGCCGCGTCCTCCGCCGGTGTCTCGCCCTCCTGGAACCGGGCGCTGGCCACGATGCGGGCACGGAGTTGTTCGGCGCGGCGCGCCGCATCCGCGCGCAACGCCAGGGCCTCGGCAAGCTTCATGCCCGCCAGTATGACCGGCGAAGATCAGCGCCGCCGCCCATTTCACCGCCGCCGGGGCAGACCGCGACGCCCACCGGCCCCGGGGGGAACGTCGGGGTGGCTGGGTACGATGCCCGGCGTGCCTCTCCCCGCGGACCTGCGTGACCTGCTGAAAGACCCGTCGTTCTGGTCGGCCTACGAGCGTCCTGAGGGCGACGACGGTGATGACGACGACGAGCGCTGGGAGGACCATCCCGGGTGGACGCTGACCGCCGACGTCGGCGACGGTCACACCCTCGTCCTGGAGATCGACATCGATCTCGGCATGCTCAACCTCGGGGTGTGCCCGCCCGGCGTGACCGAGCCGCTGCAGCTCGGCTGGGACGACGACGCGCACCCCTTCCCGCACGCCCTGCGCTGGGACGAACTGGACCTGATCGCCCGGGCCGTCGCGTTGCGGGATCCGGACCTGCCGCATCCCGGCCCGCTGCTGGCGCTGGCCAGCCGGTTCGTGCTGCTCGGCGAGCACGACGACCTCGACGCGGTCACCCCGCTGCTGGCCGCCGCCTTCGGAACCGGTCCCGACGACGCCGGCTACTGGCCGACGGCCCGCTCCCGGCTGTACCGGTGCGATGGGCGTGACAGAGGCGTCACCTGGCAGCGCGACGACGCCGGCAACTGGACCGTCGAGCAGGACGAGGACCAGGGCGGCGACTTCACGCTCTACAGCCTGCGCGGCCCGGGGTCGGAGTTCCCGTTCGACGCCTGGCGTGACCTGCTGGCCGCCGCCGGGCGTACCGTCGCCGACGCCGTGCCCGCGCCGGCGCGGGACGCCCTCGGCGGCCTGCCGGCCCGGGCCGTCGCCGACCGTGACCTGAGCCTGGCCGCGCAGACCGGCCGGACGCTCGCCGCCGTCGGCGTCGGGCATCCGGTGCTCCTGCGCGGACTCGCCGAACCCGCGCACCCCGCCGAGGTCTGCTGGATCCTCGAAACGGTCACCGGCGCGCCGCAGGGCTCCCTCGTCGCCAGGTGGTTCGGCCCGAGCGCGCTGCGCGCGGCCCGCCGCTACCGGCTGGGCCTGCATCTGGAGGTCGGCGGACGGCCCGATCCACGCGGGTACGCCACCACGGTGACCCGCGACCTCGACCGGGCGCTGCGCGAGCGGGGACTGGGCCACGCCGGGCAGAGCGGCAGCAGCATGCGCCGGGACGCCTCCGGCGGCTACGTCACCCACGCCGTCAGCGTGGACATCGCGGTCTTCGACGATCTCGCCGCCGGCACCGACCTCGTCCGGCACACGCTGCTGCGCCATGATCCGGCGCCGGAGACCGTGCTGCGCCACCTCGGGGATACCGACGCCGTGGTGGCGCTGCGGTGACCCCGGCGGGTCGACAAACGGTCGACCCGCCGCCCGCCGGACGGCACTATGCTGCGACCAGTCCCCGTCGAGCAGGGAGATGACGTGTCGCGTCGTACCGGTAGGCCCTCGTATCTGTTGGCCGCGTCGCCACCACCCCGCCGCCGGCTGTCCCGGCTCGCCGTCGTCGCCGCGATCGGCCTCGTCGTCGCTCTCGTCGGCGGCGGCATCGGCTACGCGGTCGGTCGACCGGACGCCACCGAGTCGACCATCGCCGACCTGCGCCGGGCGGAGGCGACGCGGGACGCCCAGCAGATCACCGAGCTGACGGCCACCGCCCGACGCCTCCGCGAGGAGATCGCCCCCGTGCTCGACGCCCTGCGGGCCGAGCCGACCGCCGACCCGCAGCAGGCGCGTCAGTGGCAGCAGACCCTGCTGCGGGCGGCGGAGCCGTTCGCCAACCCGCCGTCGGGCAGCACGGCGACCAACGTGGCGCGCGGTAGCCTGCGCGGCGCGGTGGAGCAGACGGCGCTGGCCGTCGAGTCGTACCTCCTCGCGGTCACCGGGCCACCCGCGCAGCGGGCGACGCTGACGGCGCTGGCGAAACGGCAGGCGGAGCAGGCCGCCGCCGCCTGGTCCGTCGCCGCCACCCAACTCGATCAGGTCAACGTCGACGCCGGCCACGGCCACCAGCACGTCTATCTGGAGGGCGACCAGCACGACGGCGCCGAGGAGGGCACCGGCGGGTGACCGGAGCGACGGAACTGCTCGCCGGACGGTTGCTGCGGGCCGGGATCGGTGACGTCGTCACCGTCGAGCCGGTGAGCGGTGGCCTCGCCGCGCTCGCCGGGATCGCCCACCGCAGGCACGCGCCGCCGGTCTTCGTCAAGACCTTCGCCGAAGCGCCCGACGGCGACGCCTTCGGCGCGGAGGCAGAGGGGCTGACGGCCCTGCGGGAGCAGGGCGGGCTGGCCACCCCCGACGTGCTCGTGGCGAACCACGAACTGCTGGTGCTGTCGCTGCTGTCGCCGAGGCCGCAGGACGGGGCGTTCTGGGAGCGGTTCGCGCACGCGCTGGCCCACCTGCACACCAGCACCGTCCACCCCCGCTTCGGCTGGCACCGGGACAACTGGTTGGGGCGTCGCCGGCAGGTCAACACCTGGGCCGACGACGGCTTCGCCTTCTTCGCCGAGCACCGCCTGCTGCGCTGGCTGGGTGAGCCGAGGGTGCGGGCCGCGCTCGACGCCGCCGACCGGGCCGCGGTGCAACGGTTGTGTGCCCGGCTGCCCGAGCTGCTGCCGGACCGGCCGGCCTGCCTGACGCACGGCGACCTGTGGTCGCAGAACGTGTTGTCCACCGGGGACGGACGGGCGGCGTTGATCGACCCGGCGGTGTCGTACCTGTGGGCCGAGGTGGACCTGGCGCACCTGTGGACCACGGCGGCCCCACCGGAGTCGGGTCGGTTCTTCGCCGTCTACGCCGAGCTGACCGGCCTCGACGCCGACTGGCGGGACCGCATGCCGATCATCCAGCTGCGGCAGCACCTGGCGGTGCTGGCCCAGTTCGACGACGACTGGGGTGCCGCCGACACGATCCGGGCCACCCTGGCCCCGTTCCGGTCGCGGGCCTGACCGGCGCGGGGCCCGGCGATCCCGTCACGGCTGCGGCACCCCGGGCGGCTGCCGGTCCGGCCAGAACGGCCATTCCTCGAACGACCGGCACCTGCCGTCGTCGGCGAAGCGCATCACCCACAGGTCGCGGTACTCCTGCGTGACCGGGTCGCCGTAGTGCACCTCGTGGCGGGACACGGCGGTGTCGCCGTCGACCGCGACGACCGTGCTGGTCATCCGGAAGACCTCGTCGGGGCCGTCGCGCTGTTCCTCCCACATCCGGGCGATGGCCGGCAGGCCCACCACGGGGGTCAGATAGGGCCCCTGCTGGTAGCTCGCGTCCTCGGTGAAGAGCGTGACCAGGGTGTCCGTACCCGGCGTGCGCCAGGCCTGCTCGTAGGCGACGAGCCAGTCGTCGACGTGCCTGCTGTCCATGTGCCCACCCTGCCATCCGACCGGCCCCCGTACCCGGGTTGCCGGCGCTCCGGTGGGCCGGCAGCCGGAGTGTGGCAGGTCACCCTGACGAACTGTACCGGCTGGTCGGTACAGTTCCGGCGTGATCACGTCCTCGACCCCGGTTCCCGCTCCGGTGCTGTCCACCCGCCGCCGGTGGGCGGCGCTGGCCGTGTTGGCCGCGGCGGTGCTGCTGCTCGCCGTCGACGGGACGGTGCTCTCGCTGGCGGTTCCGGCGCTGACCGCGAGCCTGGCACCGACCGCGGAACAGGTCCTCTGGATCGGTGACGTCTACTCGCTGACCCTGGCGGGGCTGCTGGTGCTGATGGGCAACCTGGCCGACCGGTTCGGGCGCAAACGGGTCCTGCTGGTCGGTTCGGTGGCGTTCGGCGCGGCGTCGCTGCTGGCGGCGTTCGCTCCCAGCGCACCGGCGCTGATCGGGGCCCGGCTGCTGCTCGGTGTGGCCGGCGCGACGCTGATGCCGTCCACCCTGTCGCTGATCCGCAACATCTTCACCGACAGCGGGGAACGGACCCGGGCGATCGCCATCTGGTCCACCGCCTTCGGTGCCGGGTCGGCGGTCGGGCCGCTGGTGGGCGGGTTCCTGCTGGAGCACTTCTGGTGGGGCTCGGTGTTCCTCATCAACGTCCCGGTGATGGTCCTGGTGGTGGTCTCCGGCCTGCTGCTGCTCCCGGAGTCCCGCGACCCGCGACCGGGCCGCTTCGACGTGCTCTCCGCGGTGCTGTCCATGGCGGCGGTCGTGCCGCTGGTGTACGCGGTCAAGCACGTGGTCGGGGCCGGCGTCGACGGCGTGACGGTGTCCTGCCTGCTGGTCGGCGTGACCGCCGGGGTGCTGTTCGTGCGGCGGCAGCGGCGGCTGGAACAGCCCATGCTCGACGTCGAGCTGTTCGGCAACCCGGCCTTCCTCGGGGCGGTCGTCGCCAACGTCATCGCCATCTTCGCGCTGGTCGGCATGCTGTTCTTCTTCTCGCAGTACCTCCAGTTCGCCAGGGGGTTCGGCCCGTTGCAGGCGGGCCTGGCCGAGTTGCCCGCGACCCTGGCCTCGATCGTCGTCGTCGTGATCATCGCTGCGGTCGTGGCCCGGTTCGGCCGGGGCCGGGCCATCGCGCTCGGCCTGGGCCTGGCCGCCGCGGGGCTGGCCGGGGTGGCGGTCGCCGCGCACGCGCCGTACCTGTGGCTGGGGTTGGCGCTCGTGCCCATCGGCCTCGGCATCGGGCTGGCGATGACCCTGACCGGCGACGCCATCATCTCGGCCGCGCCCCCGCGCAAGGCCGGTTCCGTCTCGGCGATCACCGAGACCGCCAACGAACTCGGCGTGGTGCTGGGCATCGCGGTGCTGGGCTCCCTGCTGTCGCTGGTCTACCGGCACGCGGTGAGCGTTCCGTCCGGGCTGCCGGCCGCCGACGCGGCCCGGGTCCGTGACTCGCTGGGCTCGGCGTTGCAGGTGCTGCCGCCGCAGGCCGCCGCCGGGGCGCGGGACGCGTTCATCACCGGCGTGCAGGTCACCTCGTCGCTCGCCGCGGCGCTGACCCTCGGGGCGGCGGTGCTGGCCTGGGTGCTCATCCCCTCACCACGCCCCACGCGGCCGTAGGTACGGTGTCGCCGTGGGACGCACAGCCGGCCGGTCGCCGCAGGACACCCGACGTGCCCTGCTGGACGCCGCCGCGGACGCCGTCCGCGCCCGGGGGATCCACGCCTCGCTGGACGACATCGCCCGCTTCGCCGGCGTGTCCAAGGGCGGCCTGATCTACCACTTCGCCAGCAAGGACGACCTGATCCTGGAACTGGCCCGCGACCAGCTCGCCTCCTTCCAGGCCGGCATCGACGCCGCGCTGGACCCCACGGACACCGCACCGGGACGGCTGACCCGGGCCTACCTGCGCGCGTCGGTCGCCCCCGCCGACGACGACGCCGCCGTACGCGCCTCGATGGCGCTGGTCACCCAGCTCATGACGCTGCCCGCGGTCGCCGAACTCGCCCGCGCCGACGCGGAACGGCTGGCGGCGGCCCTCGCCGCCGACGGGCTGCCCGCCGACGTGCTGGCGCTCGTGGTCGCGGCGGCGGACGGCATGGGAAGCGCGCCCCTGTGGGGGGCCCCGACGCACACCCCGGCCCACCGACGACTGCTGGAACGGCTGCTGCACCTGACCCGGCACCCGCACCTGTGGGAGACGCTCACGCCCTGAGCCGGGCGACCCGCGCGGCCCGTCACGGTCGCGACGTCGGCGGCTGTCGACGTCCCGCCGCAGACGGTATCCTCATCCACTCTCGTCGATCGGCGAGGTGGTTTCGTTCCGCTCCGCACACCCTTCGGAGGCACGATGAGGTTCCGCATCGCCCGTACGCTCGGCGCACTCACGCTCGTACTGGGAGCCGTCGCCGTACCGGCGACCCCGGCCGCCGCGCACGACACCGCCGACGCGATCGCGGTGTACCCGCCGATCCAGGACTCGTCCACCTGGAACAGGTTCGGCGGGTCCGGGCCGGCCGACCACCACATCGTGTTCGGCAACTGGGGCTACACCAACGACTGGGCGGTCGACATCTACCGCAACCCGGGGGCCACCGTCGTCTCCCCGTTCGGCACCAAGACGGCGGCCGGGCACCCGGTCGCGGTCACCGTGGTCACCGTCCGTCCGGGCTGCGCGACCGGCAACCTCGCCGACGGCGGCTACCGGATCGGGCTGGAGGCCCGGGACACCACGACCGGCGGGGTCGTCGGCCGGGCGGACGTGATGCACGTGAACAACAAGCCCGGCGGTGTGGTCGTCGGCGCCTCGGTCGGCCCGTGGACCAAGCTCGGTGAGACCGGCCGGTTCCGGTACTCCAGCTGCTACCAGGTCAACGGGGACAGTGGCGCGCACATCCACCTTGAGGTGATCAACCAGCACCGGTACTCCTGCTACGTCAGCCGCGCCGCCGACACCGCCCTGACCGACCTGACCGTGGTCGGCCGGATCGGCGTCCACTACTCCGGCCAGCGCGCCGCCTGCTGACGACGACCGGTGGCGCGACGACCGGTCCGTCACCGAGGGTCGACGTCGCCACCGCCCGCCGGGACCGGGTCCGTGCCCGGACGCTGTCGGTTGGTCGGCAGTGTCCGGGCACGGACAGTGGCCGTCATGTGACGCCGGGCACCACCCATGATGGGTCACGTCGACGTGCCGTCGCGACAGGCCGGCGGACGGGACACCCCGGTCAGGAGGATGGGCATGCCGTTCGAGGTCGACTTCAACTGGGCATCGCAGGCCGTCATCGAGACGGTGGCCGTGCCGTTCCCGTCCCTGGAGACGCCACCCGACGTGGTCGTCGCCGACCCCGCGGTCCCGCAGTTGGCGTTCCAGCAATCCGGCCCGGTGACGGTCACGATGCTCGGCAGCGGCCGGTGGAACCGCGACACCAGCTACCGGTTCAACGCCGGCTGCAACCAGGAACCGCACCACGCGGCGGCGATCGGGGAGGTCGGGGTGCTCGCCGCCGCGCAGGCGCAGCGGTTGGAGGACTGGTTCCTCCAGCGGTATCCGAACTCCAACCCGGTGGTGTTGAAGAACGGCGGGAAGTGGAACCTCATCCTCACCCGCAACGGTGCGGTCTTCAACTTCCACGTCGGAGTCCACGACTGACACCTCCCGTGCCGGCGCGGGGCGGCCCGGCCGCCCCGCGCCCGCCTCCCGGGGCCTGCCCGAACGGTGGATCGGTGATCGGCCACTGTGGATCTACGATCGGTCACAGTCCCGTCACCCCTGCGGAAGGACCCCCCATGCCCCAGCCGATGCGTCGCCGGCTCACCCGACTCGCGGTGGTCGCCACCGCGGCGGCCGCCGTCAGTTTCACCGTCCAGCCGGCCCCGGCCGCCGCCGTGCCGTTCGACTGGAACGGGGCCTTCGCCACGTGGGAGGAGTGCGAGCAGTACCGCATCGACGCCAGCTACTGGGGTGAGGTGGCCAACAGCTGCGTCTACCGCACCCTGCCCGACAGCCAGTACAACGGCTGGTACTTCCGGGCCGCGATCGCGGGCTGAGCCCCGACGACGAGCGGACCGTCCACCCCCGACCATCGCCCGTCGCAGGCCACCGCCTCCGGTACGCCGAACGGGCGGTCACCCCGGTGCGGGTGGCCGCCCCGGGGCACCGCGCGGGTCAGCTCTGCTGGTAGTTGACGGCGGCGAACCCGCACGGCCGGTGCAGGTGCAGGTAGTAGGCGCCCTCGCCGTACTCGTCCAGATCCGCGCCGCCGACCAGACCGACGTAGTCCATCGGCTGCCGGCACCCGGGGCAGTCGGGGTGGGCGGCGTCCTGGATCCAGTCGGGCCGGCCACCCAGCGTCGAGCCGCCCTGCTCCCACGCGCTGGCCTGGTAGGGGCTCTGCCGGACCTCCCCGGGGACGGGCAGCAGCGCCGGCGGATCCTCCGTCCCGGCGGGGCCGAGATAGTCGGGGCGGGTGTTACCGGCCCACCAGCCGGTGCCGCCGTCCGGGGTGACCCGGCTGTACAGCGTCGTGTAACAGGCGCAGAAGTGGCACGTCTCGATCACCAGGCGGCCGGACCAGCCGGTGTGCGCCAACGCGACGCCGACGGCGGGGTCCGCGGGGTCGAGGTCCGCAGCCGTCCACAGCGGCGACGCGCACCACGGGCAGATCGCCCCGTCCGGCCGCCGTGGTGCCTCACACATGAGCCACCGGTACGCGGTGTCACCGCACAGGTCGCGCCGGTGGCCCTGCGGGTCGACCGTCCAGCCGCCCTCGGGCGCGTAGTCCAGGATGTCGACGTGCAGCGTGTCCGCGCCGGGCGGGGGCTGTGCCGACCAGCGACGCAGGGCGTCCTCGGCCAGCGGGTGGGCGGTGTGCGCCAGGGCGACCAGCAGGTGGTTGAGCTGCTCCGGTGTCCGCCCTCCGTCGACGCGCGCGACGATCCGACGCACCACGTCGGCGTCCGCCGCCCGGTACAGCTTTCCCGGCCACAGCACGTCGTGGTCGAGCAGTGAGCCCAGGTGTGGCGTCAGCCTGCCCGGCTCGGCGTCCGCCACCAGGGACAACTCCTCGACCGCCTCGTCGTCACCGGCGGACACCTGCCGGACCAGCTCCTCGATCACGGGGCGATGCTAGCCATCCGGGACCCGGCCCGTCGCAGGGACACCGGCCCTGTTCACACCGTGAACGCGGGGCCGGGGCGGCCGATGCCGATCCGGCCATTGGTCGGGCGGTGCTCGAACGTCACCCCCAGCTCCTCCTCCCAGCACCGCATGATGTCCTGTTCACCCTCCCGGTCGATGTCGTCGAGCACGACGGCGAAGTCCCCGGCGAACCGCGCGCCGAAGAAGGGCCCGGCGGGATGGCGGGCGTGCGCGTTCGCCGCCTGGTAGGCGGGAGGCCCGTCGACGACGAGCAGGTCGACGGCCCGGCCCGCGGTCATCTCCGCGAGGCGGTGCTGCTCGTACCAGGTCGACTCCTCGTCCGGCCAGCGGGACTCGACAGGCGTCAGGGGGGCGTGCACCACGGTCACCACGTCGCCGAGGCCCTCGCGCGCCAGCTCCTGACCGAGCAGTTCCGCCCAGCGCCCGTCGTGCTCCACGGTCCACAGGTGTCCGCCCCGCTGCCGTAGCAGCCTTCCTATGTAGAAGGTGGAGACTCCACTGCCCAGCTCGACGACGCACCGCCGACGGTTGACCATGATCTCGTTGAGCACCGCGACCACCCCGCTCGGTCGCATGGCGCTCGCGCTCCACGGCAGGTACGTCAGCGACAGCGGGGCCAGCGCCTGCATGGCCAGCAGGTCGTTGCGCTGCAGCTCGTTGCGTTGCAGCGACGGACGGTGGCGCTGCTCGTACTCCGGTCGCGCGGTCACCGTGGCACCATCCCCACCAGCCAGGAGGGCAGCAGACCCTCGTCGAGCAGGTCCAGGACCACCGTCTTGGCCAGGGCGGAGGCGAAGTGCACCTGGGCCGCCCCGCTGGGCGTGCGCAACCGCGACAGGAGCCGGGAGCGTTCCCGCCGGTAGCTTGCCGACTGCCTGCCGTGGGTGCGGAAGTCGTCCGTCCAGCGGTTCAGCTCGCAGAAGTTGGTGACCCTCGGCGCGAAGTTCTCGAACAGGACGGCCCTGTGGTCGAGCCCGACGGTGTCCGGTTCGAGGAGCTGGACGAGGGTCCAGTAGTACTGGTCGCTCGTGCCGTGCAGCCGGTCCGTGTCGACCTGGTGCGCCCGCAGCCGGTTCAGCAGCGGGAAACGCCCGCTCGGGGGGTCCGGATACGCCGCGCACAGGGCGAGGAGGTCACCGGCGGGCCCGAGGAAACCGCCGCTGTTGAGATATGGGTACGGGCCGACGGGCGGGTCCTCGTGCAACGCGAGACCGACGGGGCCCATCGGCCAGCTGTTCGGCTCGGCGCTGAACACGACCCGCTGCGCGAAGCCCGCGTACGCCGTGCGGATGTACTCCTCACCACGCAGCAGGAGCGTGTCGTACGCGTCGGTGAACAGCACCAGCTCGTCCGGTGGGACGTGCCGGGCCAGATGATCGGTGAGCAGCGCCCGCTTGTCCCGGGGCCGGAACCCCCTCTGCCGGCCCTCCAGGACGACCAGGTCGAGCCCCACCGCCGCGCAGGACGGCGCCAGCAGCCGCTGCAGGAAGGGGTGTTCGAGGTCGGTGGCGATGGTGATGACCCTCATGGTCGGCGTCCAATCGTGCTGACGGTTCGTGCCGTTGGACCGCACCGGATGCGCCCTGGTGCCCGACCGGTGGGCCGGGGTCGGACCGGCTGCCAAACTATCGATCCACGACCGTCGTTGTCGACCCGCGGCACCGTTCCCGCCCCTGTCCGAGAGCTGTCGTCGAGCCGTTCTCAAGGACGGGGCCACCGCCGGGCACCGCCGGTCGGAACCCCGCGCCGGGCGGTCCCGACCGGAAGGCGAGCGGGTCTGCCCACCGGCGTCCGTGGTTTCTCGAGCCGTTCCCAAGCGGTGGCCGGGAGACTCGGGGCGCAGCCAGCACACGACGCCGAGAGAGGCGGGGCGGATGACCGGACGGGACGAGTCGGCGCACACACGGGCCGGGACACCGGGCGGGACACCGGTCGCCGTGGTGGGCATCGGCTGCCGGTTTCCCGGCGCCAACGGGTTGGCGCAGTTCTGGCGTCTGCTCAGCGACTGCGGCGACGCGACCACCGACGTGCCGGCCAGCCGGTACGACATCGACGCCTACCACGACCCGCGACCGGGCACGCCGAACCGGATCGTCAGCCGCCGGGGCGGCTTCCTCGACCAGATCGACCAGTTCGACGCCGGCTACTTCGGGGTGGCCCCCCGGGAGGCGGAACGGATGGACCCCCAGCAGCGGCTGCTGCTGGAGACCGCGGCCGAGGCGCTGGCCGACGCCGGCCTGACCCGCGACCGGCTGTCCACCACCCGCACCGGCGTCTACGTCGGCGGCATGTCCTCGGCGTACGGGCAGCTGCTCAGCGACGCGTCGGTGCTGGACCTGCACGCGGCGACCGGCGGCGCGCGCAGCTTCCTGGCCGGCCGGGTGTCCTTCGCCTTCGACCTGCGCGGCCCCAGCATGGCGGTGGACTGCGCCTGCTCCTCCAGCCTGGCGGCGCTGCACCTGGCCTACCAGAGTGTGCGCAACGGGGAGACCCAACTGGCGCTGGCCGCCGGGGTGAACCTGGTGATCGCCCCCGAGGAGACGATCCCGTTCTCGGCGGCCCGGATGCTCGCCGCCGACGGCCGGTGCAAGTTCGGCAGCGCCCACGGCGACGGCTTCGTCCGCAGCGAGGGGGTCGCCGTGCTGGTGCTCAAACCGCTGGACCGGGCCGAGGCCGACGGCGACGCCGTCCACGCGGTGATCTGGGGGTCCGCGGTCGGCAACGACGGCCAGTCCGGCGGCTACCTGCTCACACCCTCCCAGCCCGGCCAGGAGGAGACGCTGCGCGCGGCGTACGCCGACGCGGGCGTACCCGCCACGCTGGTGGACTACGTCGAGGCGCACGGCACCGGGACGCCGGCCGGTGACCCGGTGGAGCTGGGCGCCCTCGGCGCGGTGGCCGGCGCGGGCCGGGACGGGCACTGCCTGGTCGGCTCGGTCAAGACGAACATCGGCCACACCGAGGCGGCCGCCGGGCTGGCCGGGGTCATCAAGGCGGTGCTCGCGCTCCAGCACCGGGAGATCCCGCCGAGCCTGCACGCCGCCGAGCTGACCGGCGCGGTCGACTGGGCGGGGCTGCGGCTACGGCTGGTGCGGGAGCGCACCCCCTGGCCGCAGACCGACCGGCCGGGCCTGGTCGGGGTCAGCTCGTTCGGCATCTCCGGAACCAACGCGCACGTGGTGCTCGGCGAGTACACCGGGCCCGCACCGGCACCCGCGCCCGCCGACGGGGACACATCCGACGGGGACGACGCGCAGCTCCTGGTGCTCTCCGCACCCGAGCGGGAGGCGCTCACCGCCCTCGCCGCCGACTACGCGCGGTTCCTCGGGCCGGGCGGCGACGGGCGGGACCTGCCGTTGCGCGACGTGTGTTTCAGCGCGGCCACCCGCCGGGACCACCACGAGAACCGGCTGACCGCCGTCGGCGCGTCACCCGACGACCTGGTCGAGCGGCTGCTGGCGTACGCCGCCGGTGAGTCCCGCCCCCGGCTGGGCGTCACCGCGTCCGCACCGGTGGACGGCGACCGGCCCACGGTCGTCTTCGTCTTCCCCGGACAGGGCTCGCAGTGGGACGGCATGGGCCGCGAACTGCTGGCCCGCTCACCGGTCTTCCGCGACACCCTCACCCGCTGCGACGAGGTGATCCGCGCCGAGGTCGGCTGGTCGCTGCTGGCCCGGCTGACCGGCGAGACGGACGCCCCGGCGTCCATCGACACCGTCCAGCCGACCCTGTGGGCGATGCAGACCGCGCTCTGCGCGGTGCTGCGTGACTGGGGCATCGAGCCCGACCACGTGGTCGGGCACAGCATGGGCGAGGTGGCGGCGGCCGGCGCGGCGGGTGCGCTCAGCCTCGCCGACGCCGGTGCGGTCATCTGCCGGCGCAGCAGGCTGCTGCGCAGCGTCGCCGGGCAGGGCGTCATGTACTCGGTGGAGCTGTCCGCCGCCGACGCCCAGGCCGCGCTGGCCGGCCACGAACACCTCGTGTCCGTGGCGGTCAGCAACAGCCCCACCTCGACGGTCCTCTCCGGCGACCCGCTGGCGCTGGCCGCCATCGTCGCGGACCTCGACGAACGCGGCGTGTTCTGCCGGCAGGTCAGGGTCGACGTCGCCTCGCACAGCCCACAGATGGACCAGCTCCGCGATGACCTGCTGGCCGACCTCGGCGACGTCACCCCCCACGCGGGTCACGTCCCGCTGTACTCCACCGTGGACGACGCCCCCTGCGACGGGTCCGGATGGGACGCCGCCTACTGGATCCGCAACCTGCGCGAACCGGTGCGGTTCGGGGCCGCGGTGGCACACCTCGCCGGAGCGGGCGACACGGTGTTCGTCGAGATCAGCCCGCACCCCATCCTGCTGCCGGCCATCCAGGAGACCCTGGCGGCGACCGGGACCGACGGCGCCGCCGTCGGCTGCCTGCGCCGCGACGAGCCGGAACGGGCCAGCCTGCTCGACACCGTCGCGGCCCTGCACCGCGCCGGCTGCCCGGTCGACTGGCACCGGGTGGTCGGCGGGCCGCCGCCCCGCTACGTGCGGCTCCCGTCCTACCCGTGGCAGCGCCAGCGGTACTGGCTCGCCCCGGCCCCGGCCGGACAACCGGCCCAGCACCGCGTGGACCGGGTCGTCGACCCGGCCCGCGAGCCGTACCTGCTCGACCACCGGGTGCAGGGCACCGTGGTCGTGCCGGGCACCGCGTACGTCGAGCTGCTGCACACCGCCGCCGCCGGGATCTGCGCCGGGCAGACACCCGTGCTGGGCGACATCCGCTACCTCGACGCGCTGTTCCTGCGTCCGGACCAGCCGCCGCCCGCGCTGTCCACCACGTTCACCCCGCGCGGGCCCGACACCTGGGACGTGGCGGTGACCGGGGCGGAGACGACCCACGTCACCGCGACGGTCACCCGCACCCCGCCGCCGGAGCGACGCCGGCTGCCGGTGGAGGCGATCCGCGCCGCCTGCCCCGACCACCTCACCGGGGTCGACTTCTACCGCCGTTTCGCCGCGCGGGGCAACGAGTGGCAGGGCGCGTTCCAGGGCGTCGCGGAACTCTGGACGGGCGACGGTCAGGCCCTCGGCCGCATCCAGGTGCCCGCCGGGGTCGACCCGGCCGGGTACACCTGCCACCCGGCGCTGCTGGACGCGTGCGGGCAGGTCCTCGCGTCGCTGATCCCGGCCGAGGACCGGTCGTCGGCGTTCGTCCTGGGCGGCATCGACGCGGTGACGATCCACCCCGACCCGGGCGTCCCCGGCTGGGCGCACGCCGTCGGGGTCACCGCCTGGCGGTCCGACTCGGTCTGTGGCGACCTCGTGGTGGCCGACGCCGACGGCCGGGTGATCGTCGAGATCGATGGACTGCGCCTGCAGTACCTGCAACCCCCGGACTCGGTACGCGACCCCGACGGGTGGTTCCACGAGCTGCGGTGGCAGCCGCTGCCGGCGCTGCCCGACGCACCCCGGCCGGCCGACCGCCGGCTGGTCTTCGCCGACCGGTCCGGCGTCGGCGACGCGCTGCCCGCCGACGTCCGGGTGTTCGCGGGCGGCGGGTACCAACGGCTGGCGGCCGACCGGTACGAGATCGACCCGACGGCACCGGCGCAGTACCGGCGGCTGCTCGCCGACGTCCGGGCCGGGTTCGACGGCCTCGCACCGGCCGAGGTGGTGCACCTCTGGACGCTTGACGAGCCCGACGGCTCCCAGTCGGCGCAGCAGGCGGCCGGGGACGCCGAACGCCTCGGCTGCGGCAGCGTCCTGCGGCTGCTGCGGGCGCTCGCCGACGCCGGCCTGCCCGAGCCGCCCCGGATGTCGCTGGTGAGCCGGGGCGGGCACCGGGTGCGCGACGCCGACCGGACCGTGTCGATGTGGCAGGGCGCGCTCTGGGGCCTGGGCCGGGTCGTCGCCCACGAGCACCGGGAACTGCGCTGCGTGCTCGTCGACCTGGACCCGGCGGACCCACCCGCCGAACTCGCCGCCGCGTTGGACCGCGAACTGGCCGGTGCCGGGCCGGAGGACCAGGTGGCGCTGCGCGACGGCCAGCGGTACGCCGCCCGCCTGCTGCCCATGCCCACCGCCCGGCCGGACGACGCCGACGTCACCCACCAGCTCCAGGTCACCTCGCCCGGCCTGCTCGACGGGGTGCGCCTGGTGCCGGTGCCGCGCCGGCCGCCGGGGCCGGGTGAGGTGGAGGTCCGCGCCGACCACCTCGCCCTGAACTACCGCGACGTGCTGATCGCCATGGACCTGTATCCGCGCCTGTCCGACCAGCCCGCGAGCGTGATCGGCGAGTGCGCCGGCACGGTCACCCGGGTCGGACCGGGCGTGGCCGGACTGCGGCCCGGCGACGAGGTGGTGGCGATCTCGCTGCGCGCACCCGCCGCCAGTCACCTCTGCGTCGACGCGCACCTGGTGCGCCGGCGGCCGTCCCGGCTCACCGCGCAGGAGGCCGCCACCGTGCCGGTGGCCCTGGTCACCGCGTACCACTCGCTGGTCCAGCTGGCGCAGGTGCGGCCCGGCGAACGGGTGCTGATCCACCACGCCACTGGCGGGGTGGGGCTGGCCGCGGTGCAGGTGGCCCGCTGGCGCGGCGCCGAGGTGTACGCCACCGCCGGCAGCCCGGACAAGCGCGCGCTGCTGCGGATGATGGGCGTCGCGCACGTGTCCGACTCGCGGAGCACCGGGTTCGCCGACGAGATCCGGGACGCCACCCGGGGCGAGGGCGTCGACGTGGTGCTCAACACGCAGGCGGGGGAGGGCCTGCTCAAGAGTGTGGAGCTGCTGGCCGACCGGGGACGCTACGTCGAGCTGAGCCGGCGCGACCTGGTCGACGGCACCCGGCTGGACCTGCGGCTGCTGGCGCGCGGGGCGTCGTTCTTCGTGGTCGACGTGGTGGACCTCGGGCTCAACGAACCACGCCGGCTCGGCGCGATCCTCGACGAGACCCTGGCCCTGGTGCAGGCCGGTCTGCTCGAACCGCTGCCGTACCGCGTCTTCCCCGCGACCGACCTGGTCGGCGCGTTCCGGCACATGGCCCAGGCCCGGCACGTCGGCAAGGTGCTGGTGTCGGTCGGGGAGCTGACCGCGCCGCAGTCCGCCCCGGCACCGGCCCCGCACCGCCCGGTCCGGATCGACCCGACCGCCGGTTATCTGGTGACCGGCGGGCTCGGCGACCTCGGCCGGGTGGTCACCGACTGGCTGGTCCGCGAGGGGGCCCGGTACATCGTGCTCACCGGGCGTACCCCGCTGTCGGGCGTCGGCGGCGCGGACTGGTTGGCGGAGCTGCGGCGGCACGGGGTGCGGGTGGCGTACGAGGCGGTCGACGTGGCCGACGAGGAGGCGATGCGGGCGGTCGTGGGGCGGTACGGGACCGACGGCGTGACGATCCGGGGTGTGGTGCACGCCGCCGGGGTGATCGAGTACCGCGCCCTGTCCGAGCTGGACGACCGGACCCTGTCGGCGGTCCTGCGCCCGAAGGTCACCGGCGCGGCCGTGCTGCACCGCCTGTTCGCCGGGCAGCCGCTGGACTTCTTCGTGCTGTTCTCCTCCGGCTCGGCGGTGCTCAGCTCCCCGATGCTCGGCGCGTACGCGGCCGCGAACGCCGCCCTGGACTCGCTGGCCGACCAGCGCCGGCTCGCCGGTCAGACCGCGCTCAGCGTGAACTGGGGCTTCTGGTCGGTCGGCATGCCCGCGCGGGTCGGCCGGGAGCACGGCCGGGCGATCAACCCGGCCGGCATGGACACGTTCAGCCCCCGGGAGGGCATCGAGGCGCTGCGTCTGCTGCTGGCCCGCGACGCCACCCACGGCGTGGTGCTGCCGGCGGACTGGCGGCGGTGGGCGGGCGCGCATCCGGACGCGGCGACCTCGCCACTACTGCGTGACCTGCTCGCCGACCCCACCGCCGTCGCCGCGCCCGCCACCCCGGCGTCCGTCGTGCCCTGGTCGCCGCCGCCGACCTCCCCGTCCCCGGCGCGACCCGAGGCCACCGCCCCGGTCACCGACCCCCCACCCGCCCCCGGGCAGACCCCTTCCGCACCGGTGGGGTCAGGGGAGGCGGGGTCAGGGGTGGCGGGCACGCTGACCGACCGGGACGCCGTGGAGCGCTACCTGGCCCGGGTCCTCGCGGAGGTGCTGGGCATGCCGTCGGCGCAGGTGCACACCCGGCGTCCCCTCAAGCGGCAGGGTCTGGACTCGCTGATGGCCGTGGAGGTCCGCACCCGGGTCCAGCGCGACCTGGGGATGCTGCTGCCGATCGCGAAGATGCTCGGCGGCCACAGCGTCGCCGAGCTGGCCGGCGAGGTGCTCAGCCAGCTCGGCGAGGCCGGCCGCCGCTGACGGGGCCGGGCCGGTGGGCGGTGCGGCGGGTCGCCCCGCGTATCCGTCCGCCGGCCCCGGTCTGCCCGGCCCCGCTCACCGGCGCGGCCGGGCCCGGCACGACCGGTGGCGGTGACCGGACGTGCCGGTCACCGCCACCATGTCGTACGTCGGATGTCGCCCGTCGCGCCGTCAGCCGCGGGCCGCGTCGGCCTGCGGGATCAGCTCCGCCCGCCGGGCCACCTCCGCGGCGAACTCGCCGAGCGTCATGATGGCGAGCGTCTCGATGTCGTCGTCGTCGAACGTCACGCCGAACCGGTCCTCGACCCGCAGCGCGAGCTCGGACACGGCGAGCGAGTCGAGGTCCACACCGGACGGACCGAGCATCGAGTCGGGGCCGGTGTCGTCGGTGTAGAAATTCATCTCGCGCAGCGACTGCAGGGTGAACGCCAGGACCTCGTCGGCTGACATGGTGGGGCTACCTTCCTGTCGGATGGCGCGGGAGCGGCGGGGCCGGCGTCGGTCGACGACGTCATCCTCCGTCACCGACGACCTGCGGCGTCATCACGTCGGTCGACGACATACTGCCGAAATGAGTGGGCCGAAGTTATCAACGGGCACTCGCGCCGGTCAATGCGCCGGAAATGGCCTCCACGGGTGCGCAAGGCGGAGCGGCGGCGGAATTCGAGCAGTTCTCAGTCCGGCGTCGAGGTCGCGTGCACCGCCCCGGCTCGCGCGGCAACTACAGTCCTTGCGAAAGGCGGACGTGGCGCCATGGCCGGCCGACCCGGGAGACGCGCTTGAAGATCACCAACGTTCACCTGTCCGGGCTGGGTGTCTTCCAACCCCCCGTGGTCGACGCCGGCCAGGCCGCCCGGCGCGGCGACTACAGCCCGGCCGCCTACCTGGAGAACCGGCTGACCGGCACCTGCGTCGCCGGGGACGTCTCACCGCCGGAGATGGCCGTGCACGCGGCCCGTCAGGCGCTGACCCGCGCCGCCGCCGACCCCACCGGGATCGGCCTGGTGCTGCACGCCTCCATCCACCACCAGGGCCCGGAGATGTGGCTGCCCGGCCCGTACATCCAGCGGGAGGTCGTCGGTACGGCGGCCCCCGCGTTCGAGGTCCGGTTGGGCTGCAACGGGGTGTTCGCGGCGCTGGAGATCGCCGCCGGGCACCTGACCGGCGCGGCGGCGGGCGCGACGGTGCTGGTGACCACGGCGGAGAATCTCGGCTCACCGCTGATCGACAGGTGGAACTCGGCACCCGGGTTCATCCTGGGCGACGCCGGTAGCGCGCTGCTGCTGGACCGCGACCACGGCTTCGCCCGGGTACGCGCCGTGGGCAGCGTCGCGGTGCCCGAGGTGGAGCCGCTGTACCGGGGCGGCGAGCCGCTGTACCCACCGGCGGCGGGCCAGGGCCGCAGGATCGACATGCGGGAACGGGCCGAGTACTTCCGCGACAACGTGATGTCGCTGACCGACGCCGCCGAACTGAGGAACCGGGCCCGGCTCGACCTGATCGACCGCACGCTCGACGAGGCGGACCGCAAGCTGACCGACATGACCCGGGTCATCTGCGGGAACGCGGCGGCGTACATGGTGCAGCACGACCTGGTGGAGCCGCTGGGCATCACGATGGAGCGCACCACCTGGCAGTTCGGTCGCGGCGTCGGGCACACCGGCGCGAGCGACCAGCTGCTGTCGCTCAACCACCTGCTGGTCACCGGACAGCTCACCGCCGGCGACCACCTGCTGCTGTACGGGGGCGCGCCGGCCACCCTGTCCTGCGCTGTCCTGGAGGTCCTGGACGTCCCGGAGTGGGCGGGGGCATGACCGCGTCCCCGCGTGTCTGGCTCGTCACCGGCAGCTCGACCGGGATCGGCCGGGCGCTGGTGACCGAACTGCTCGCCCGGGGCGAGACGGTGGCGGCCACCGCCCGCGATCCGCGCGCCCTGGCCGACCTGCGACCTTCCGGGACGGGAACACTGTGGACGGCCCGGCTCGACGTCACCGACCCGCACCGGATCAGGCAGGTGGTCGACGACGCCGCCCGCGCGCTCGGCCGCCTCGACGTGGTGGTCAGCAACGCCGGGTACGCGCTGGTCGGCGCGGCCGAGGAGGCCAGCGGCGAGCAGGTCGACAGGCAGATCCGGACCAACCTGACCGGCCCCATCCACCTGGCCCGGGCGGTGCTGCCGTACCTGCGCGCGCAGGGCGGCGGGCGGATCATCCAGGTGTCGAGCATGGCCGGGCAACGGGGGTCACCCGGCACGGCCGTCTACTGCGCCACCAAGTGGGGCGTGGAGGGCTTCTTCGAGTCGCTGGCCGCCGAGGTGAAGGGCTTCGGGATCGGCGTGACGATCGTCGAGCCGGGCACCGTGAGCACCGGGTTCTTCGGGCGGAGCAAGGAGCTGACCACCGCGTCGCCCGCCTACGCGGGCACCCCGGCGGCGATCCTGCGTCGCCGGGCGCAGGACGGCCGCCTACCGTGCCGTGGCGACCTGGCCAGGATGGCCGCCGCCGTGGTCGACGTCGCCACCGGGCCGACCGCCCCGCTGCGGCTCGCGCTCGGCAGCGACGCGTACGCCTCGATCCGGCGCGGACTGACCGCGCGGCTGGCGGACCTGGAGGACCAGCGGGAGCTCGCGTTCTCCACCGACCTGAACGCGGGCGACGGGTCGACCCCGTCGACGCCGCACCGAGGACCAGAGGGGAACGACGATGCGCATCACCGTCCTGGCGCTCGGCAGCCGCGGTGACGTCTATCCGCTGACGGCACTCGCCGCCGAGCTGGCCCGTCACGGCCACGAGGTACGCGTCGGGGCGTCGATGAACCTGGTCGACCTGCCCCGGCAGCTCGGGCTCGACGTGGTGCCGGTCGGGTGGAACCAGCAGTCGATGATGCAGACCGAGCGGGGCCGGGAGTGGGTCACCAAGAGCACCCTCGACTCCTTCCTCCAGATCACGATCGAGGCGTACCGGGACTACGGTCGCCGGTTCGGCGACGAGGCGATCGAGATCACCGCCGGCACCGAGGCCATCGTCTGCGCCGTGGTCAGCGAGCAGTGGGCCGCGACCCTGGCCGAGGCGTACGACGTCCCGCTCATCGCGTACGACCTCACGCCGTCGCGGCCGAACGACGTGGTGCCGCATCCGCTGGTGGCCCTCGACCCGCTGCCGACCGCCGCGGCGAACCGGGCCACCTACCTGCACTACACCCGGCGGGCCTGGCGGTACCGGCGGGACCTGATGTTCGCGTTCCGTCGCCAGCTCGGCCTCCCCGCGATGCCGCCGCCCCCGAAGCGGCTGCGGCGACCGCTGGAGCTGCAGGGCTACAGTCCCACCCTGGTGCCGGGCCTGACCTGGGACGCCTACCGTCCGATCGTCGGTGACCTCCGGTTGACCCCGGACGACCTGGACCGCGCCGGGATGTCCACCCTCGATCCGGAGCTTGCGGAATGGCTCTCGGCGGGCGAACCGCCGGCCCTGCTGACGTTCGGCAGCACGCACGTGGCGGACCCGGCGGCGATGATGGCGGGCATCGGGCGGGTCTGCCGGTCGCTTCGGGTACGTGCCCTGGTGGCCACCGGCTGGGGGCTGGCCGGGGTCGCGCCGTCCACGTCAGCGGAGCTGCGGGTGGTGCCCTACGTGGACTATGACCTGGTGCTGCCGCACTGTGCCATGGTGGTGCACCACGGCAGCGCCAGCATCACCGCCGCCGGTGTGCGCGCCGGCATCCCCACGATGGTCTGCTCCTCCTACGCCGACCAGCCGTTCTGGGGCCGCCAGCTGGAACGGCTCGGTGCCGGTGTGCACGTGCGGTTCACCGACCTGTCCGAGGACGTGCTGCGCTCCGGCATGTCCCGCCTGACCACCGCTGCGCTGCGGCGGCGCGCGGCACAGCTCGGCGAGCAGATGCGCGCGGAACCCCACGGCACGCTCGTCGCAGCCGACGAGGTCGACAAGTACCTCGCCGGATGAGCGGCACACCGACCGCCGACCGTGGCCGGGCGGTCGTCGAGGAGGTGGTCGGGCTGCTCGACCTGGTGACCGTCGACCCCGCGACGGTCACCACGGACCGGCTGGTTCCCGTCGCGGGGGTGTTCTCCGGACGCGGCACGACGCGGGGCACCACCCGCCGGTACGGGGGGCTCATCGCCGCCCAGGCGCTGACCGCCGCCGCGCACACCGTGCGCCCCGGTCGACCGGTGCACTCGCTGCACGCCTACTTCACCCGGCCGGGTGACAGCCGCAGGCCCGTCACCTACCTGGTCGAGACCCTGCGCGACGGCCCGTCCATGTCCGCCCGGCGGGTGGTCGCCCTCCAGCGCGACACCCCGATCTTCTTCCTGACCGCCTCGTTCCACGATCCCGGCACCGGGCCGGCGCACGGACGGCCGGCGCCCGAGGTCCCGCCGCCGGACGAGGTGCCGACCCTGGCCCGGCTGCTCGCCGACGCGCCCGCCCGGTTGGCCGCGGTGCAGGACATGCTCTTCGCGTTCGACGTCAGATACCTCGGCCCGCCGCCCGGCGGGCGGACCGACGGGGAACGGGCGGGTGAGGCGCACCGCCGGGCCTGGGTGCGGGTGGCCGGGAGGCTGCCCGACGACGGGTCGCTGCACGCCGGCGCGCTGGTGCTCGTCTCGGATCTGCCCCTGCTGCTCAGCGCGATGGTGGCCGGGCACGCGACCGAGTGGGGTCCGGGTGACCTCGGCGTCAGCATCGACCACACGGTGTGGTTCCACCGACCCTGCCGGGCCGACGAGTGGCTGCTGTACGACTGCGACAGCCCGTGGGCGGCCGCCGGTCGGGGCCTGGCGACGGGGCGGCTGTACACGCGCGACGGCGACCTGGTGGCCACGGTGGCCCAGGAGGCTCTGCTGCTGACCCGGCCTGCCCGCTGACCCGGTGCAACGGCGGGACGGCCCGCCGCCGCCCTCAGACCGGGACCGCCTCGATCGCGCCGTCGGTGACGCCCGTGACGGCGAAGCCGGCGTCGGTGAGGAGCCGGCCGTACTCCGCCGCGGTGCGGTCCCGGCCCTCCATCAGGACCAGCATCAGCAGATCCACGATCCGGTTGCGGGGCGCCCCCCAGGTGCCCGCTCCGGCGCCGGCGTGCTGCGGCTGTGCCGGCAGCAGCTCCTCCAGCACCAGCAGCCGCGCCCCGGCCGGCATCGCCGCCCGCACCCGGGCCAGCACCCGGGCGACGTTCCCGTCGTTCCAGTTGTGCAGGACCCGCCGCAGCACGTACCGGTCCCCGCCGGTGGGCACCTGGTCGAAGAAGCTGCCGACGACGACGTCGACCCGGTCCAGGACCCCGGCGGCGGCGAGCCGGGCACGTCCCCGGGCGGCCGCCTCGGGCAGCTCGACGAGGACCCCGCGCAGCTGCGGACGGGCCCGCAGGAGGTCGGCGAGCAGGCCGCCGTCGCCGCCACCGACGTCCACTACCGTATGGGCGTCGTCGAACAGCCGGGCGGGGGGCGGCGGTGGTTGCGGGGCGGTGGACATCGCCCCGTTGAACGTCGCGGCCAGCTCGGGGTGCCCGCCCAGGTACTGGTAGAAGGATTCGCCGAAGCGGTCGGTGAAGGCAGGTCGGCCGGTGCGGACGGTGTCGAGCAGGCCGGCGAACGAGGCGAAGACCTCCTGGCCGTACAGGACCGCGGTGTCGCGGACCGAACCGGGGACGTCGGTGCGCAGGTATTCCCCCATGCCGGACAGAACGAAGTCGTCGGGACCGGTCTGGCGCAGGACACCGGCGTCGGCGAGCGCGGCGAGCAACCGGCGCAGCGCCACCGGGTCCAATCCGGCGGCGGCCGCCAACTCGGTGCCGCCGGTGGTGCCCGCGGCGATCCGGTCGGCCAGACCGAGCAGGGCGAACACCGAACACGCCTGCGCCGTCCAGGTGGCACAGAGCACGGTGAGCAGCCGCTTGCGGAAGTAGTCGTCGTCACGCGCCACGGATGGCCCTCCACTGAGACTCTAGTCAATGTCCAGAGAAGTGCGGGCCGGGCCCGCAGGCGCCTCGGTATGGTCAATTCGGCCCGGTCATCCTCGCATTAACCAGGGTGCGCTGACAATTGTCGTCAATGGGGAGCCGTGGGGGATCGAATGGGTGCGGTCGCGGCGGTCGGGTGCTCCGTCGGGTCTGCGGGGCGTACGGTCGTCGGGGCGTACCGTCGTGCCGGCTGACCTGGTGGTACGGCTGCGCCGGACGGTGGACGACGGGCGGGTGACGGCCCGCGCGTTGCTCGTCGAGACGGCCGCGGCGATGGCCGGCGTCCCGCCGGCCACGGTCACCGTGGAACACACGGCGACGGGCGCGCCGGTGCTGCGCGGCGTCGCCAGCGGCTGGCACACCAGCGTCAGCCACACCCGTGGCCTGGTCGCGGTGGCGGTGTCCCGACACGGACCGGTCGGTGTCGACGTGGAGGCGCTGCGCCCGGTTCCCGCGGTGGCGCTGAGCCGGCGGTGGTTCGCCCCGGAGGACACCGACTGGTTGCGCGGTCGGCCGGCGCAACGGCGCGGCGTCGACTTCCTGGCGCTGTGGACCGGCAAGGAGGCGGTGGCCAAGCTGCACGGCACCGGGCTGCGCGGCGGCCGGCTGCTGCGCTGGCGCACCGCGCCACCGGCACCGCCGGCGTGGCGGCCCGCCGTCGACGCCCCCGGCGTCCTGGTGACCCACCGGGAGCTGCCCGGTCACGTCCTGGCGGTCGCCCACGCGTGGCCCGGCCGCCCCCGGCCGGCCGTCGGTCGCTGATGCGGACCGCGCTCGTCCTCGGCGGCAGCATCGCCGGCCTGGTCGCCGCCCGGGTCCTGGCCGACCACGCCGACCACGTGTGGATCGTCGAGCCCGACGAGCTGGCGGACGCCCCGGTGATCCGCCGTGGCGCGCCGCACGGCAGCCAGGCGCACACCCTGCTCGGCCGGGGCCGGACGGTCATCGACCGGCTGCTGCCCGGCGTCGTACGGCAGATGGTGCGCGAGGGCGGCCAACTGGTCACCAGCGGTCCCGGTGGCGCACAGTGGTTCCTCAACGGCCGGGCCAAGGTCCCGGTACGCGGCGGCAGCGTGGTCAGCGTGTCCCGGCCGTTCCTGGAGTGGCACCTCCGTCGGCGGGTCCTCGCGCTGCCCAACGTGGCCCTGGTCGGCGGGACCGCGGTCGGGCTCACCGCCACCGCCGGCCGGGTCGACGGGGCGCTGGTGCGCGCGCCGGGCCGCACCGACGCCCAGCGGCACGGGGCGGATCTCGTGGTGGACGCCACCGGGCGGTCCAGCCGGCTGGCCGACTGGCTCGGCCGGCTCGGCTACCCCGCGCCCGACAAACGCCGGATGGCCCTCGACCTCGGCTACGCCACCTGCCTGTTCCACCGGGAACCGGGCCAGCGGCTGGCCGGGCACGTGGCGGTGTACTCGGTCCACACGCCGAGCCGGGCGCGCACCGGACCCAGCTCGATGACGCCCGTCGAGGGGAACCGCTGGCTGACGCTGGTCAGCGGCTACGGCGACCGGCGGCCGGGTCGTGACCTGGGCGGGTTCCTGCAGCGTTGCCGGTCGGACCCGGCCACCCCGCTGCGGCTGCTGCCGGACGCGTGCGAGCCGGCCAGCGAGGTGTACGTGCACCGCTTCCCGGACAGCGTCCGGCGCGACTTCGACCGGCTGGACCGGTTCCCGGCCGGGCTGGTGGCGATCGGCGACGCGGTCGCCTCGTTCAACCCGACCTACGGCCAGGGCATCTCGGTGGCGGCCCTGCAGGCGGTCGCGCTCGGCGAGTGGCTCGCCGAGCCCGGCGCGGTGGACCGGCCGGCGTACGGGTACTTCCGGCTGGTCCGGGCGGTGGTGGACGACGCCTGGGACTTCTCCGCCGCGCAGGACTGCTACCTGCCGCACGTGACCGTCGCCCGACCGTTCGGCTGGAGGCTGCGCCGGGGCCTGGCCGAGGCGGTCCAGCACGCGACCGTGACCGACGAGGTGGTGCACCGGGCCTTCCTGGAGGTCGTCAACCTGACGGCCGGCCCCGCCCGGCTGCGCCGTCCGGAGATCCTCTGGCGGGTCGGGGCGGCGGCGCTGCGCCGGCGGTGAACCGGGCCGTCCGAAGCGTGGCGCTCGGGACGCTTCGGGGTGACCCGTCCCGTTTCCTCATGAAGGCTTTAATGATGTCGATGTGTGGGTGACCGCCACCCGCCCCGGGTCGCCGCAGGGCTCTGCGTTGTTGCCCCGCCGAGAAGTCTGACCTCGGTGTCCCCGTCGGTCCTCGAAAATTGCTCGAACAATCGACGACGATCGCTCAGAAACCGGCTAGCCTCTCAGTCGAACGTCGTACCACTGCGACGCGAAAAGGCCCGAATGCCGCCTGTAGCTGACGCCTGTCTATGGATAGGTGTGGTTTCCGCTGTCGTTCGGCCCCCGCGGCGGCACGTCGACGCAGGCAGTTCGTGCTCTGGGGGAGAGGCAATGGAAATCCAGATCCTGGGACCGCTCGTGCTCGCCCACGCGGGTCACACCGCCACACCGACCGCCCCGAAGCCCCGCAGCGTGCTGGGCCTGCTGCTGCTCAACGCGGACCAGACCGTGCCGGTCTCCGCGCTGATCCAGGACCTGTGGGGCGCGTCCCCACCGGTCAGCGCGCTGACCACGCTCCAGACGTACGTGCTGCAGATCCGCAAGTGCTTCGCCGGCCTGCTCGACGTCCCGGTCGCCGAGGTGGCCAAGCGGGTGCTGGTCACCGTCCCCGGCGGTTACGTGCTCCGGGTCGGCCCCGACGAGTTCGACCTGCGCCTGTTCGAACAGCTGGCCTCGGCCGGTCGACGCGCCCTGGCGGCCGGCGAGAACGTCGACGCGGCGGCGCTGCTGGTACGCGCCTGCGCGCTCTGGCGCGGCCCGGCGCTCGCCGACGTGCGCGCCGGAACCGTGGCCGAGCCCCGCCTCAAGGCGCTGGAACAGACCCGGCTCACCACCGTCGAACAGTGCATCGAGGCGCGCATGCGGCTCGGCCACCACCAGGACGTGCTGGCCGAACTCACCCTGCTCATCGCCGAGCACGGGCTCAACGAGAACCTGTGCGCGCAACTGATGGTCGCGTTGCACCGCAGCGGCCAGCGGCGCGAGGCACTGGCGGTCTTCCACCGGCTGCGCACCTCCATGGTGGAGGAACTGGGGCTGGAGCCGTCGAAGCGGCTGCACCTGCTCCAACAGGCGGTCCTCGCCGACGATCCGGCGCTGGAGGTGGCCCCCCGGGACGACGGACTGACCCAACTGCTCGACCACCTCGCCCTCCAGCGGCCCCGGACCCGGTAGCCGTCCCCGTCCGGCGGTGTCCTGTCCCCTCCCGGCGGCTGGTCATCCGGACGCGGCCGGGTGGCCGACCGTCACCTCCGCCCTCGCCGGCCGGCGCACGCCGCCGGCGGACGGGGCGGGCGCCGCCAGCGCGTGCCGTCCCAGCATCGCCACGTCGTCGCGTCGCTGCTCGCGCAGCACCGCGAGGACGCGGGCGTGCAGCCGGGTCCGGCGCAGCAGCGGGAGGCCGTGGTAGAGCACGTCGCGCATCAGGGCGTGGGCGAACCGCACCCGTCCCGGTACGGGCTCGACGAGCAGGCCGGCCGCCACAGCGGCCTCCAACCCGGCCAGGACCGGTTCCTCCGGTCCGCCGTCGACGGCGAGCAGGAGATCGACGTCGACCTCCATGCCACAGACCGCGGCGTGCCGCAGCACCGTGCGCGCGTCCGCCGGCAGCCGCGCCAGCCGGCGGGCCAGCAGGTGCCCGATGCCGGCCGGCACCCCGTCCACCGCCGCCGGCCCCTCCGCCGCGACCAGCCCGGCCAGCTCGATGGCGAACAGCGGATTGCCCGCCGAGCGTTCCCGGACCGCGCGCAGCAGCGCGGCGTCGTGCACGCCGTGCCGGCGCAGCAACGCGGTGACGGCCTCCGCGTCGAGGCCGCCGAGCGTGACCTCGACCGCCGGCACGCCGGCCAGCGCCGCCCGCGCCGCCGCCACGTCGTCGGTCACCTCGTCCGGCCGGTACGTCACCACCACCAGCACCGGGGTGCCGGTGAGCGCGGCGGCGAGATGCCGCAGCACCCGCAGGGTCGCCCCGTCGGCGTGGTGGACGTCCTCGACCACCAGCAGCAGCGGGCCGTGCCCGGTCAGCCGGGTCACATGGGCGGCCAACGCCTGACAGAGGTGGAACTCGTCGTGCCCGCCCCGGGTGGCGTCCGGCCCGTCGGGACCCGGCAGCGGGCACAGGTTCCGGTCCCCGGGCTCCTCCGGCGGCAGGAACCGCCGGGTGGCGGCGACCACCTCACGCCACGCCCACGCCGGGGGAGCACCCGCCACCGGCGGGCAGGTGCCGACCGCCGTACGCCACCCGGTGTCGGCGAGGGCCCCGGCGAGCTGCCGCACCAGCGTCGACTTTCCCGCCCCGGCCTCCGCGCCGAGCCAGCAGATGCCGAGCCCCGACCGGGCGGCCCGGTCGGCCGCCGCGCGCAGTCGGGTCAGTTCCGCCGTACGTCCCCACACCTGGTGTGGGCCTGGCCCGGTCGCCGCCGACGGCGGGCCGGGATCGGCGGCCACCGGCAGCGGACCCGTGGCGGAGCGCACCGGCGGCCCGGGGACGGCCGGCTCCAGCCGGGGGCTCTGCCGCAGCAGGTCCGTCTCCAGGGCCCGCAGGGCCCGGCTGGGGTCGATGCCCAACTGCTCGGCCAGCGTCGCGCGGACGGCACGCAGCACGTCCAACGCGTCGGCCTGCCGGCCGAGGCGGTACAGGGCGACCGCGAGCAGCATCGCGGCCCGTTCCCGCAGCGGATGCTCGCGGACGTGCGGATCGAGGTCGCGCACCACCTCGTGCGGTCGGTCGAGTTCGAGCAGGAGCCCGGCGCGCTGCTCGACGGCACCCGCCCGGAGCTGGGCCAGCCGTTCCCCCTCCCGGTCCGCCCACGGCTGGCCACCGAACTCGGCGTACGGGGCGTCGGCACCCCAGCAGGCGAGCGCCGCGTCGAGGACGGCGAGCGCCGCGATCGGACCGGGTGCGGCGTCCGGCGTCGCGGACCGCAGCGCCGCCTCGAACCGCCAGGCGTCCACGTGCGTGGTCGGTAGCCGCAGGGCGTACCCGGGGGCGACGGTGACCAGGACCCGGGCGGGGGTCCGGGCGCGACGGTCCGGTTCCAGGACACGGCGCAGGTTCGACACGTACACCTGCAGGGCGGCCCGGGCCCGGGGCGGCGGATCGCCCGCCCACAGATCGTCGACGAGCCGGTCCACCGACACGACGTGGCCACCGCCGGCGACGAGCCGGGCCAGCACCGCGCGTTGCCGGGGCGCGCCGAGGTCGACCGGCGTGCCGTCCCGGACCGCCCGCACCGGGCCGAGCACGCCGATCGCCGTCACGCCCGGACCCCGCTCAGCGGGTGGAGATGCCTCCGCTGAGCGCGGGAGAGGTCAGACCCGCCTCGTTCGACACCACCACCACGTGCACGAAGGCCTGCGGCATGTGGGTGAAGTGCCAGGTACGCCGCCCGGTGTCCGGGGTGCCGTAGATGACCGCCCGCGCGACGCCGACCTCGGTGGTGGGGATCGGCGCACCCCAGGTGGGCTGCGGGGTCGGCAGCGACGGCCCGCCCGGCGGGGTGGTGGGCAGCCCCGGATCGGTCGGGGTGTCGTCCGGCGTGGTCTGCAGCCAGCTCAGGTCGATCCGGTAGTTGTCCTCCCGCACCGAGTTGTCGGTGAAGGTGACGTCCAACGTCCGCTTGCCCTCCTGGTAGCCGGCCGACAGCGTCAGCCCGCTCGGCGCCGCCGGGCTGATCCGGAACTGCGGGCAGGCCAGCGGGACGACCTCCGGCACCGGCTGGCTGCCGTCGGGCACGTTGTTCGCGGTGACACAGAACGTGTGCACCCCGGCCAGCGCCGAACTCGGCACGGTGAACGAGAAGCCGACGAAACCGCCCCGCTCGACGTGCCACAGGTTCGCCGGACGGGTCACCGCCGGCGGCACGTCGGTCTGCACCGTCACCTGCACCGGGCCGCCGTTGGGGTCGCTGGCCCAGCCACTGACCCGGACCGCCCCGCCGACGTACTCCCACGACTCCAGCCAGCCCATCGGGTACTTGTCGCTGCCCACCGGCGGGGGAGTCGGCTCGACCGGACTGTCGTCGCAGGCCGGCGGCGGAATGGGTACGTCGCAGTTGGGGCGGGCGAGGGCCGTGCCGGCCGCGGCCACGGTCAGCCCGGCACTGAGGGTGAGCGCCAGGCCGATGGCGAGGATTCTCTTCATCCGTCCAGCACAGCAACCACCACTTGGCGTGCACCTGGCGTGCCCGGTGGCGGCCCCGTTCAGCCGTCACCAAGTGACGTGCGGTCCCCTCGGTCGGGGCAGCGACCTGCCCGGGGTGCGGTCGCACCAGGACGGAGGGAACGGTATGGGCACCATGGTGGTCACCGGGTCGGTGGACGGCATCGGCCGGCGTACCGCGGCGCAGCTCGTCGCCGCCGGGCACCGCGTCGTGCTGCACGCCCGCGACGAGCAACGGGCGGCGGTCGCCAAGGCGGCGGTCCCCGACGCGGCCGGAATCGTGGTCGGCGACCTGGGTTCCCTCGAGGAGACCACGGCGCTCGCCCGGTCGCTGGCCGCGTTCGGCCGGTACGACGCGATCGTCCACAACGCCGGGATCGCCCGCCTCGACGCCGTCGAGCGGGAGTTGACAGGCGACGGGCTGGAGTCGACGTTCCAGGTCAACGTGCTCGCGCCGTACCTGCTGACCGCGCTGCTGCCGCCGCCCGGCCGGCTGGTGTTCGTGTCGTCGGCGATGGCCGCCGACGGGGTGGCCGACCTGGGCGACCTGCGGTACGACACCCGCCCCTTCGACGGCGTCGAGGCGTACTGCACCTCGAAGTTGCTGGACCTGGCGCTCGCCGTCGCCGTCGCCCGCCACTGGCCCGCCACCCTGAGCAACGCGCTCGATCCCGGCTGGGTGCGCACCCGGATGGGTGGTGCCGCCGCCCCGACCAGTCCCGACGACGCCGCCCGCGCCCAGGTGCGCCTCGCCGTGGGCACCGAACCCGACGTCCTGGTCAGCGGGCGGTACGTCAGCGCCCGCGACTGGCGGCCGTCGCCGTCGCGGGTCGCCGGGCTCGGGGAGGACCTGCTGGCCTACTGCGCGCAGCTCACCGGCGTCTCCCTGCCCGACGCCCGACCGAGCTGACCCCCCGACGGTGGCGTCGCACCGGGCGGGTGACCGCCCGACCCCGGTCCGACCGGCAGTCGGGCCGCCGGCCGACCCGTGACCGGGGTCGCGGTCGCCCCCGGTCACGACAGGTCCGGGACCGGGGCCGCCGGGGCCTCGGCCGGGCTGGGCGCGCCCAGCCCGTGGTCGCGGGCCAGGGCGATCGCCTCGGCGCGGCTGCCCAGGTGCAGCTTGACCAGGATGACCGAGACGTTGTTGCGGACGGTCTTGGCGCTCAACCCGAGCCGGTGCGCGATCAGCGGATTCGACAGCCCCCGGGCGAGCAGTTCGAGGATCTCCCGTTCCCGGTCGGTGAGCTGCGGGAACGGGGCGTCGGCGCGGGCGCCCAGCAGCGCGCCGGCCCGGTCGGCGAGCGGGCCCCCGAGGACCAGGTCGCCGCCGGCCACCCCCCGGATGCCCCGCTCAACGTCGGCGGCGGAGGCACCCTTGAGCAGGTAGCCGCGGGCTCCGGCGCGCAGCGCGGCGACCAGGGACGCGTCGTCGTTGAGCATGCTCACCACCAGCACCCGCACCGACGGATGGTCGCGGCGCAGCAGCCGGGTCACCTCGATGCCCGACCCCTGGCCGAGGTGCAGGTCCATCAGCACCACGTCCGGGCGTACCCGGGCCACGAGCGCCACGGCGGTCGACGCGTCGGCGGCCTCGCCCACGCACTCGATGCCACCCAGGGTGTCGAGCAACGCGCCCATGCCCAGCCGGAAGACCGGGTGGTCGTCCACCACGGCCACGCGGATCGGGGTGTCGGTCACGGCTGCTCCAGGGGGACGGTCAGGCAGACGGTGGTGCCCCGGGAGCCGGCCGGCCCCACGGTGAGGGTCGCGCCCACCGCCTCGGCCCGTTCCCGCATCGCGTGCAGGCCGACGCCGTGGCCGGTGGGGCCGGCCGGAAGGCCCCGACCCTGATCGGTGACGGTGACCCGCAGCCGGTCGGGCCGGTGGTCCAGCGACACGGTGCACCGGTCCACCCCGGCGTGCCGCTGCACGTTGCGGATCGCCTCGGCGGTGACCCCGTAGGCGGCGGTCGCGACCGGTTCCGGCAGCGGCGTCAGGGTGGCCGGCCCGTGCAGCACGATCCGCAGTCCGCTGCGGGCGTACTGGTCCCGCAGCAGGTGCAGGGCGGGGCTCAGACCGCCGTCGGCGAGCACCGGGGGCAGCAGGCCGTGCGCCATGTCCCGCACCTCCGCCGCCCGTGCCGTCAGCTCGTCGGTCAACCGGTCCAGCAGCTCCTCGGCCCGTTCCGGGTCCCGGCGCAGCAGGTTGCGGGTGGCGGCCAGCCCCAGTCCGATGCCGCTGAGCGCGGGGCCGAGACCGTCGTGCAGATCGCGGCGCAGGGAGCGGCGTTCCTCGTCGCGTACCTCGGCCAGCCGTTGGCGCGAGCGGGCCAGGTCCCGGTTGGTGCCGGCCAGGTCCACGACCGCGGCGACCACCGGAGCGAGGACGGCGAGCGACTCGCGGGCCCGCCCGTCGAGCAGCTCACCGGGCAGGGGCCAGGCGTGCAACTGGCCGACGAGCCGGTCGCCGCTGGTCAACGGCACGGTCAACGGGCAGCCGTACGGGTGCGGCGGTGGCTGCGGCCCGCCCTCGGTGATGCGCACCTCGGCGAGCCGGAGCGCGGCGGCGATCGTCGCGCTGATCTCGGTGGTGCTGCCGACGCTGTGCACCACCCGGTGCAGCAGCGGCTCCGGGGCCTCACCGTGCACGAGCCGGTCCACCCGCCGCTGCACCGCCTCGCGCATCGGCTGGAAGGCCGCCGCGAGTATCCCGGTAACGACGAGTTGCGGCAGCGGCAGCCGCTGCGGCAGCAGCCGGTCGAGCAGCGCCACCGTCGCGCAGTAGGCGGCGATCACCACTGCGGTCATCAGATACCACACGAGGGTGCGGCGTACGGCCAGCCGCAGCCCCCACAGCTGCTGACGCAGCACCACCACCGCCACCGCGGCGGGGAAGAACGCCTGCGAGGCGAGCATGAGCAGCGCCGGTAGGGCCGCCGGGACGGCCGGGGGCAGCAGGGTGGCGAGGAAGGCGAGGGTGAGCAGCCCGCTGCCGGCCGTCGCCCAGCCGAGGCCGTGGCGTTGCGCGGCGGGGCCACGTCGCCACCGCCACGCCAACCCGGCGCAGGCCAGCAGGCCGAGCCCGACCAGCGGGTACGGCAGGACGGGCAGCAGTGCGGCCCGCACGCCCCGCAGCCCGTCCGGCAGCGGCAGCACCCCCAGCGGCGGTGGCGCGGTGACGGCGGCGGCCATCGTCACCGCCACGTACCCGACCCCGGCGGCGACCGCGTACCGGCCGAACCGGTCCAACGGCCGGTCCGGCAGCAGCCACGGCATCACCACGACCAGCGCGTACAGGCCGGGCACCCAGGCCCAGCGGTGCAGCGCGGTCAGCACCGGCGGCCCGCCCACGGCGAGTTGCCACTGCCCGGCGCAGGCGGCGACCGCGCTGCCCAGCGCCGCCGCGCAGGCGATCACGGCGGGCATCCGGCTGCCGGTGCGCTGCCGGCTCAGGATCAGCCACGCCAACGTGCCGTAGACGATGCCGTCGAGCAGGTCGACGAGCGAGTAGAGCTGGTCGGCGGACCACGGCGGCGTCGCCACCGCCCAGGCGACGACCGCGCCGAGGCTGAGCAGGACGGTGCCGGTGAGCACCGCCCACCCGGTCGACCGCGCGGTCACAGAAACGTTCGGCATGGCCGGTCCACTGTCCCAGCACGACCGCCACCAGCGCCACGGACGGGGCCATCGGCCGCCGTCGGCATCGGGGACCACACCAGCACACCCACGGGCTTCCTCCGGATCACCGCGCGCCGCCGGATCGGCGCACGCGCAGCGCAGCCTGGTCCGCGTCCTGTCCCGACGGCCAGGGGTGGATGTCCCGCGCCGCCGGGACCGGCACATCGACCGTCCGGTGGCAGGGGATGCGCGCGGGTCCTAGGGTGACGACTCGACCGTCCACCGAGGGGGAACCCGTGCCGTCGCACCGACCAGCCCGTTGGCGTACCGCCGTCGTCGCCCTGACCCTGGTCGTCGGGCTTCCCGCCTGCGCCGCGCCCCGCCCGCAGCGCCCACTGACGCCAGTCGAGCAGACCCCGGAGCGGCTGCGGGAGGGCAGCAGGTCACCCACCCCGCAGGTCCCGCAGGCGGCCTGGTCGGTGTCGGTACGGCGGATCGAGCAGCCGCTGGGCGAGACCGGCCAGCTCATCGTCGTCCCCGACGGGCGGGAACTGCGGGCGGTGGACCGGGTCACCGGGCAGCAACGGTGGGCGCACCCGTTCGCCGGCAGCTTCCGGTACGTCATCGCCGGGGGGTCCATCGTGGTCAGCGACAACAACGACGGCGGTGTGGACGTGCTCGACGCGCGCACCGGTGCCACCCGGTGGCGGGCGGCCGGCAGCCAGGACGTGGTCGTCCACGGGCAGGCCGTTTATGCCCGGGACTGCGTCGGTGTCGGCGCTGCGGCGACCTGCGTGATCATCGCCAGGGAGCTGGAGAGCGGTCGCGAACTGTGGAAGCTGCCGTCCGACCGGTTCGCCCGGGTCAGCGACGTCACCCTCGGCGCGCGCCCGCCGTACGCGCCGGCCGCCGGCCGGTACGTCGTGGTGCGGCTGAGCACCACCGGCCGGGCGGCCACATACACCCCGGTCGCCCCCACCACCGGGCGGGCCGGCGCCGGGCGGCTGCCGAACCGGGCCTGGTTCGGCTTCGCCGCCGACGACCTGCTGGTCAGCACCGACCACGACCCGCCCAAGGGGGACCAGCGCTGCACGGTCAGCATCGCCAGCGTCGACGCGGGCACCGGTGCCAAGGGCTGGTCCGGCGCGGTCTACAGCGGGCGTCGGCAGAACGGCGAGTGCGCCAAGCGGCTGGCGAACGACCTCAGCGGGATGGAGCTGATCGGGGTAGGGACCCGGCTCGTCGCGGTCACCGCCGACGAACGGCCGCAACTGGTCGACCTGCGTACCGGCAGGACGGTCTGGCGGGGCGTCGCCGCCGGTGTCCCGATCGACGGCGACGACCGGTCGGTCCTGGTCCGCGACACCGCCGACACCGGCGCGCTGGCGTTGCTCGACCTGGCCACCGGTGTCGCCCGCTGGACCGCGCCGGACCCGGTGCTGCCCGGCACGTCGGCGAGTTGGCGGTCGGCGGTGACGGCTCGGCTGGTGGCGGTCAGCGGGGCCGAGGACGAGCGCCCGATGGTGCTGGTGTACGACGCGGACACCGGCCGTCAGCTCGGCCGCTATCCGGGGTGGCTCGCCGGGGCCGGCACGGACTGGGTGGCGGTCAGCCACTCCGGCACCGGTGGCCTCGCGGTCGACCTGCACACCTTCTGACCGTCGACCGAGCAGGGTGGGCTGCGCCGGCAGAGGTCGCCGGGGCAGCCCACCCGTCACCGCGCGGTGCCGGCACCGGCCGTCCCTACCGCCGGTCGGCGGTAGGGACGGCCGGGTGCCCCACCCGACGTCCGGACCGTCAGTCGTCGTCGCCGTCGTCCCGGTCGTCGGAGTCGTCGTCCTGGTCGTCGTCGGAGTCGTCGTCGTGACCGGACCGGTCGTCGGCGTCCGCCTTCTCCTGCTCGGACTTGACGATGCCGCCGTTCTCCCGGTCGACGTCGATCTCATGCTCGGTGTCGCCGTTGATGATCTCCACACTCCAGACCGGGCGGCCCTCCTCCCGCTCCCGCTCGACCTCGGTGATCCGACCACCACCCACCTTGGCCAGCGCGATCTCACCGGCCCGCTGCTGGCTCACCGCGTCGTCGGCGGCCGGGGCGGTGCCGCCACCCGGCGTCCCCGCCGTCGGGCCGCCACCCGGCGTCCCCGCCGTCGGCGTGCCACCGGGGGTCGCGGCCGTCGGCGCGACGGTGGGGTCCACCGGGGCCGGGGCGGTGGTCGCGGTGGCGGTGGGGCCGGGGGCCCGTTCCGCGGCGGACACGCCGATCGCCGTGCCGGTGACGGCGAGGACGGCGGCGCCGCCGGCAGCGGCCAGGAGCAGGGATGTGCGCTTCATGATGCGTACCTCCGGAGTTTCTCGGTTGGTGCGCTCAGCGTGCTCCGGCGGTGGATAGCGGCGCGCTGCGCCGACCCTAAGCTCCGGTTAAGGCCGACCGGGGCGGCCCGAGCCGCAGCGTCACCACCGCGCCGCCCTGCGCGCCCGATCCCAGGTCGAGCCGACCACCGCTGGCCTGCGCGGCCCGTCGGGCGATGTCCAGGCCGAGCCCGGTCGAGCCGGCCTGGCTGGCCCCCCGCTCCACCAGCACGGCCGGGATCCCCGGTCCCGCGTCGTGGACGGTCAGCGCGGCCCCGGCCGCCTCCCGGGTCAACCGGACGGTGAAGCCGGTGCCCTCCGGGGTGTGCGCGAAGACGTTGCCCAGCAGCGCGTCCACGGCCGCGGCCAACTCGTCGGCGGGAACCCCGACCGGCAGCGGCCCGGCCGCGAGGTCGAGGTCGACCGTGCGGCCGGTGTCCTCGGCCAGCACCGACCAGAAGGCGACCCGTTCCCCCACGATCGCGGCGGCGTCGGCGGTGGCCGCGCCGGGATCACCGTCGGCCGGGTCGCTGCGCCAGCGTGCCTGCCGGATCAGCCCGGTCACCGCCCGCTCCAACCCGTCCACGGCCGCCGCCACCCGCGCCGCGTCGTCCGGGTCGCGCAGCGATTCCGCCTCCAGCCGCAACGCCGTCAACGGCGTCCGTAGCCGGTGCGACAGGTCCGCCACCTGCTCGCGTTCCTCCCGCAGCAGCACCTGGATCCGGGCGGCCAGGTGGTTGAGCGCACCGGCGACCTCCCGCAGCTCCGGCGGGCCGGCCGGTTCGGCGCGGGCGGTCAGTTCGGCGTTGGCCAGCCGGTGCGAGACCGAGGACAGTTCGGTGATCGGCCGGACCAGGGTGCGGGCCAGCCGGTCGGCCACGGCGAGGCCGAGCAGCACGAGCACGATGCCGAGCGCGGCCAGCACCAGCCAGGCGCGGGCCACCCCGGCGGTGACGTCGGCGCGGGACACCACGGTGCGGATCACGCCGGTGCCGTCGGCCCGGCCCTGCACCGCGATCACGATCTCCCGGCCGCCGTCCAGCTCCGCGGTGAGGCTCTGGCCCCGGGCGGCGAGCGCCACCGCCGGGGTACGCGGCTCCTGCGCGCCGAGCACCGTGCCGTCGGGCAGGTAGACGCTGACCGGCCGCCCCGACTCGGCGGTGAGCTGTTCCACGGTCAGCCGGATCGTCGCGGTGTCGGCGGTGCCGACGACCGGCACCAGCCCCTGCACGTCGGCGGTGGCCCGGACGGTGGCCCGGTCCTCGGCGACCGTGCGCACCAGCAGGGCCAGCGGCACCAGGAAGGCCACCAGGGTCAGGCAACTGGTCGCCGCGACCAGCAGCGCCAGCCGCCGTCTCATCCGTCGTCCCCGATCAGGAGCAGGGTTGCCACCGCTAGGCAGGCTAGCCGGTGCCACCGGCTGACGGGCCGGCTCTTAACCTCCGCTTATCCTGCCGCCGGGCCCGGCTTAGCGGCCGGTCGGGCATAGTCGGGGCATGGGTCGCCGTACGCTCCTCGCCACCGCCGGCTGGCTGGCCGCCGCCGTGCTCGCCACCCTGATCGGGGTGGCCGCGATCCGGCTGGTCGGGGAGAGCATCACCGGCACCCCCGGCGGGGTGCGCAGCCAGGCCGAGGTGGAACGGGCCCTGGCCGCCCCGGAGCCGACCCCGGCGACGCCGTCGGGCCCGGCGGCGTCCGCGTCGTCGGCCCCGGCCGGCGGCCCCGCCGCGACGCCCGGCCAGCGCCGCAGCTTCGCCACCCCCGGCGGTACGGCGGTCGCCGAGTGCGTCGGGTCCGAGGTGCGGCTGGTCTCGTGGGCCCCGGCGCAGGACTACCGGGTGAAGGACGTGGACCGGGGTCCGGACGACGACGCCGAGGTGACCTTCGCCGGCCCGGCGGGGGAGTTCGAGGTGAACGTGGGCTGCATCGGCGGCGAACCGGTCGCCCGCCCCGGCGACAGCGACTGACAGCGGCCTGGTGGTGACGGGTCACCCGCCGGTGCGGTGCCCCGCCAGTGGGACAACTCGGATTTCTCGTCACCCAGCTCGACCGGGGCCGGAACACTGACCTGGAACCGCAGGCCAGGACGGGTGTCAGGAGCATTCGGGATGGACAACCGGCGCGCTGCCGCCGAGCGCTGGGAGGATCCACGTCCCGAGTCCTGGTGGGCGCGGTATCCGCACCGGATCACCAACCGCGGCCATGAGCCGTCCTCCCCACTGCCCATCCCGCGACCGAACGGCTGGCGGCGCCTCGGGATCGCCAGCACCCTGTTACTGCTCTCGGCCCTCTGGCACCTGGGCCGGGACACCGAGACACTGGCTTCCCGGGACGGTTGGACATTCTTCGAGCCCCTGCGTCTCGTGTTGATCGGGGTGGCCCGTGCCTTCGGCAGCCCGCACACCGACCTGTGGCGACGGCTCTGGGTGCTGATCCTGTTCGTGGTGGCCTTCGCGACGTGGTGCCGCTTCTACCGTGAATGGTTGGCGTACCGCCCGGGGGCGGTCGACGTGCGGGAGTTCGACAACGCGGCGGACCCGAAGGACACCGGCCGGGCGGCGTACCTGAAGAGCAGGTTCTGCCGGCAACTCGCCAGCACCAGCATCTATCCGCCGTACGCGGGCCCGGCGGCCGTACCACCACAGAACTTCCTCGTCGTCCTCGGCGAGTCACCGGAGACGTTGACGAACCCGCTGGCGGTCCTGCCGAAGGTCATGGCCCGGCTCTGGCCGCAGTCGGGTTACCTGATCAGGGCGACCCTTCAGGAGCGCAAGCAGGAGCCCGGTTGCGGACTGTCGGTCACGGTCACCTCGTTCGCGGGCGGCACGGGCAGCGCGACGACCACCGAGTGGGGCGCGACCTGGGAGGACGCCACCTGCAAGGCCGCCTACTGGGCGATGGCCAAGATCCTGCCGATGACCCGCCTCGCGCGGGTGGCCCCGTGGCGGCCGTGGCGGCACCGTGACCTGCCGACCGGGCTCTTCGAGGCGTACAACGAGGCCAAGAAGCGGCACGACGAACGGCGGCTCGACGATGCGCTCTGGTGGTACCGGGAGGCGTTGCGGCTGGATCCGTTCAACTCCGACATCCGGATGATGGTCGCGAGCGTCCAGGAGGACCTCGGGCTCTTCCTCGCCGCGCTGGACACGTACCACGGGGCGCTCTGCCTCGGTGAGCTGGAGAGCCGCTACGCGGCGTCGCTGTGGACGCGGCGGCGGGACCGGTGGCGGCACCCCTTCCGCTACCCGGTGGCGATGCTGTCGGCCATCAGCCGCCGCCGGGAACTCATCCGGCTGCGTTACCAGTACGCCAAGACCCTGGCATATTCGGAACGCACGGTGGAGGACTGGTTCGCCACCGACGCCGTCGGGGAGCGCAGGGTGCTGCGCGACCAGATCCGCGACCGCCTCACCGCGGCATTCGTCGACCGTTACTGGCCGGTGCTGTCACCGTTCCGCAACGCCGCGGACCGGGCGGAGGCGTACGAGCGGACCAGGACGGCGCTGGAGGCCGTCGCCACCGCCCGGGTGCTGTTCAACCTGGCCGCACTGCAGGAGTTCCACCGGCTCTACCAGGACTCGGCCCTGGCCTGGTGGGTGGTGCCGCGCGGATCGACCGTGAACAGGCGACTGCTGCGCCTGGCGCGGGACGTGTGGGCGCCGCTGCGACTCGGCCGGGCCCTGCACGACCTGACCCAGGACCGGCTCACGGCCGCCGGCCTGACCGTCGACTGGTTCACCGGGGGGCAGGTGGGGGATCTGCCGAACCTGCGCCGCTGGTGGTCGCGTCGGCGGTACCGGCGTACCGAGACGATGGTGCGCGGTTGGCCCGTCCAGCCGGAACGGCTGCGGGACGCCATCGGCCGCGCCCAGCGTCGCCGCCTCGGCACCGGACGCCTGGACTACCTGGACTACTACGCGGCGGCGGCGGTCTACTCCTACGCCCTGTACGGCTACGTTCCGGTTCCCCCACCCAGCCCGGCGGCGGAACTGGCCCCCGCCCCTCCCGCCGGCCTGGAGGACGACCGGCGGCGGCGGTCGCTGACCGGGTACGCGGTGATCGAACTCCAGGCCGCGATGGCCTCCGCCGGGAGCCGGCCCGCCGCGCAGGTGTCGCTGCAGACCACGACCCAGACGGGCGTCGCGTCCCGGCTGCGTAGTTGGATCGGCAGCAGCGACCCGGACTTCGGTCGCCTCCGGGGCAGCGACGAGTTCCGTTTCCTTCAACTGGACCTCTACCAGCCGATGCGGTCGGTGTGGCGACGTCCGGAGAACGTCACCCGGATCCGGATCGCGGCGTACGTCAAGAAGCTGCTCCACGACGGAGCGGGGCTGTTGGAACGCAACTGGCACCGGCGGTGTGCCCCACCGTGGCGGGGCGATGTCCACGACATGATCGAATGGCTCGACCTCGACAACCGCACCTGGCGTCTGCTCGGGAAGATGGCGGAGGACCGCGCCTGGTACTGGCTGCACCGGGCCCAGTTCTGCCGGCTGGTCACCGAGGCGGTAGACCTGGTGCGCGTCGCGGATCTCCGGTTCCCGCCACCGGTGCCGACGTTCGACGAGTTGGTCATCGAGGTGCCGGACGGCCTGGAGTCGCCGCTGCGGCGCGACGGTGCCGTGGAGAAACGGGTGGCGGACCTGACCGCGCATGTGGACGAGATCGTCCAGCAGATCGGTCGGGTGACCGCCGAGCTGAGCGCCGCCTCCGCTGAACTGGGCCTGGGGGCCCTGCGGCGGCTCGACGCCGACGGTGACCAGCCGGACCTCACCAGCCTGCGGGAGGTCTGCAGCCGGCGCGCGGCGCACTGGCAGCGCGTGGTCGACCTGCTGTCCGACGACCGACTCCGCGTCGAGTTCATCGACCCCGAGCACATCCAACTCGAACCCTGACAGCCGGCCGGCCCCGGAGTTGCGCGCCCCACCCGGCGTCCCTCACCGGCCTCCGGCCGCGTCCGTCTCCACCGCCGGAAACGTCACCTGCACCCGTAGCCCGTCGCGGCCGGTGGAGGAGGCGGTGATGATGCCCTCGTGCGCCCGGGTGATCGAACGGGCGATCGCCAGGCCGAGGCCCGCGCCGCCGCTGTGGTCGATGCGCTTGCCGAACCGGCGTCGGAACGGTTCGAACAGGGCGGCGACCTCGTCCGGGGGGACGTCGTCACCGGTGTTCTCGACCACCAGCGCCGGATCGGTGCCCACCTGAACCGTGAGGGTGCCGTCGGGCCGGTTGTACTTCAGGCCGTTCTGCACCAGGTTGACGACCAGCCGTTCCAGCAGCACCTGCTCGCCGACGACCAGCCGGGGGCTCAGCCGGCTGACGATCGTGACCCCGGCCTGCTCGGCGCGGCTGCGGTGGGCGTCGAGCACCGTCGCCACGATCCGGTCGAGCCGTAGCGGGACGCGGGTCAGCAGGCCACGGTCGCTCTCGCTGAGCACCAGCAGCCCCTCGATCAGGCGCTCGTTGCGTTCGTTGGTCTCCAGCAGTTGCGCGGCGAGCAGGGCGAGCTGGTCGTCGGTGAGGCTGCGGGTCAGGCCGACCTCGATCAGGGTGCGCTGGACGGCCAGCGGGGTGCGCAGCTCGTGGGACGCGTCGGCGGCGAACCGGCGCTGCGCCTCGTACCCCACCGCGATCCGGTCCATCATCTCGTCGATGGTGCGGCCGAGGACGGCCAGCTCGTCGCGGCCGGGGCCGGGCCTGAGCCGGTGGCCGAGGTTCTGCGGTCCGACGTCGGCGATCACCGGGGCGAGGTCCCGCAGCGGACGCAGGCACCAGCGCACGGCCGGGTAGGCCGCGGCGAACAGGGCCAGCAGCACGATCGTCACGGCGATCGCCAGGGGGATGCTCGGCCGCCGGAACACCTGGACACAGACGAACGGGGCGTCGTCGCCCGGCGCCCGCAACTCGGGGGTGGCGCACCACGACGGGCCGAACTCCCGCCACAGCGCGAGCAGCAGGTCGGCGGCCGTCGTCACGAACGGGGCTACGAGCAGGAGCGCCCCGACGACCAGGAGCATCCGCCGGGCCGGTGAGGGCAGGTTCATGCCCCGAGCCGGTAGCCGACCCGGGGCACGGTGTGGATCACCGGCGGGTCCCCGAGCTTGCGGCGCAGGGTCATCACGGTGGTCCGTACCGTGTTGGTGAACGGGTCGGCGTGTTCGTCCCACGCCTGTTCCAGCAGGTCCTCGGCGCTGACCACCCGGCCGCCGGCGCGCATCAGCACGTGCAGGACGGCGTACTCCTTGGGCGACAGCGACAGCGGCATCCCGTCCCGGGTGGCCGTGTGCCGGGTGACGTCCAGCACGAGGCCGTCCTGTTCCAGCACCGGGGGCAGCGCCGGGGTCGAGCGCCGGGACAGCGCCTGCAACCGGGCGACGAGTTCGGCGAAGGCGAACGGCTTGGTCAGGTAGTCGTCCGCGCCCAGGCCGAGGCCCTCGACGCGTTGCCGGATACCGGCGGCGGCGGTCAGCAGCAGCACCCGGGTGCCGGTGGTGGAGCCGGCGATCCACCGGCACACCTCGTCGCCGCTCTGGCCGGGCATGTCCCGGTCGAGCACGGCCACGTCGTAGCGGTTGACGGCGAGCCGTTCCAGGGCGCTGTCGCCGTCGTAGACCACGTCGACGGCCATGGACAACCGGCGCAGCCCCTCGGCGACCATGTCGGCCAGCACCCGCTCGTCGTCGGCCATCAGCACCCGCACGCCGTCCCCTCCCGTCGCCTTCCCGTGCCCGGGACCGCCCGCAAGGCTGGCACCCGGCGCATAAAGAACCGATAAGGGCGCCGCTGACGCCGCCCGGACGGCCGGGGGCGCAGCATCGCAGCGTTCCTGCTCCCGTACGTACAGGCTGGTGAACCCGTGCTCCGACTCGCCACACAGTGTGTCATGGTCGCCGTGGCGGCCACGGCGGTTGCCGTCGCTCCCGTCGCGCCCCGGCCGGCGTCGGCGATCGCCCACGGCGAGGACGCGGCCGACGGCGCGTACCGGTTCACCGCCCGGCTGACCATGACGGGCCTGCCGGCGGACGGCGGCGGCACCCGGGACAGCTGGTGTTCCGGCGCGCTGGTCGCGCCGCGGTGGGTGATCACCGCCGGCCACTGCTTCCGTACCCCGGACGGCCGGCGGGTGAGCCGGACGGTGGCCGGGCGGACCACCGTCACGGTCGGGCGGACGGACCTCGGCGGCCGGGACGGCTACGAGGCCGGGGTCGTCGCGGTCCGTCAGGCGGACGGCGCGGACGTGGCCCTGGTCGAACTCGACACCGCGGTCACCGGTGTACCGCCGCTGGAGATCGCCGCCGGGCCGCCGGTGGCCGGCGAGGTGCTGCGGTTGACCGGGTACGGCCTGACCGCCGCCGACGCGGTCGCGCCGACGGACCGGCTCCAGACCGGTGAGTTCACCGTCGACCGGGTCGGTGCGGACCTCGTCGAGACCTCCGGCTGGCGGCCCCGGGCGGACACCAGTCCGTGTCCGCACGACTCGGGCGGCCCCTACTTCCGGGAGCGGGCCGACGGTACGGCCGTCCTGGTGGCCCTGGTCAGCACCGGGCCGGGATGTCCCCATCCGGGCCCCGACTTCAGTGCCCGCACCGACGTTCTCCGGGAGTGGATCGCCGACACGGTCGAGCCGTCCCCGGCGCCGGTCCGGTGGTTGTCGGCAGGCGTCGGCGCGGGGGTGGTGCTGCTGTCGGCGGCCCTCGTGGTGCTGCGTCGCCGCCATGCGGGCAGCCACCGCCGATCGTCGATCCCGCAGGTCGGGGGCCGGATGCGGAGGTGAATTCGCGTCTTGCGCGACCCCCGCCGCAGGTGTACAACTATCGGAGCTAGGTACACATCTAGCTTTCGTAGGTACGCAACAGTGGGGGCCGGGTGTGGACCGCTTAAGGGTCGGTGTCGTCGGGATCGGGGTCCAGGGGCAGCTGCACGCCCGCGCGCTGCGCGACGTGCGGCAGGCCGAACTGGTGGCCGTCGCCGACATCTCGCCGCGCAACCGGGAATGGGCCGAGACCCACCTCGGCGTCCGGGCCGTCCCGGACATCGGCGACCTGCTCGACGAGGTCGACGCGGTGAGCGTCTGCACGCCGGATCACCTGCACGAGGAGGCGACCCTCGCCGCGCTCGCGGCGGGCAGGCGGGTGCTGCTGGAGAAGCCGATGGCACTGTCGCGGGCCAGTTGCGACCGGATCATCGCCGGCCGGCCCGATCCCGACGCGCTGATGATCGGCCACGTGCTGCGCTTCGACCCCCGGGTGCTGCGCCTGCGCGAGGTGGTGCGCTCCGGCGAACTCGGGGACATCTGGCACGTCAAGGTGTGGCGGTGCACCTCGCAGGCGGTGGGCGAGGGGATCTGGGACCGGACCTCGGTCGCCTGGTTCCTCGGCATCCACGACGCCGACCTGCTCCGGTTCGTGACCGGCCGCGAGGTCGAGGTCACCGGCGCGGTCGGCCGCAAGGTGCTCTCACCCAGCCACGACGTCGTACACGCCACGGTGCGCTTCGACGACGGCGCCATCGGCACCATGGAGAACAACTGGACACTGCCGCACTCCCGCCCGTCGCGGGCCGACGCCGGACTGCGGATCGTCGGCGAGCACGGCATCCTCGAGATGAACCTCTCGCACAACGACCTGCTGTACGCCCGCCGCGACGGGGTGGCCAGCTTCATGGACACCTACTTCTGGCCCGGCCGCGACGGCGGCGGCGCCTACAACCTGCGCACCGAGCTGGAAGCGTTCGTCGACGCCGCGCTGACCGGCGGACCGACACCGGTCAGCGCCGAGGAGGGCCGCGCGGCCGTCGCCGTCGTCGAGGACATCGAGGCGGCGCTGGCCGGCGACCCGCCGCCCGGCAACTGAGGGGTCGGGATGCTGCGGTACGCGCTGCGTCGCCTCGCGATCTCGGTACTGGTCCTGTTCGGCGCGGCGACGGTGGTCTTCTTCGCGATGCGGGCGGTCTCCGGCGACCCGGCGACCGCGGTGCTCGGCCCGGACGCCGACCCGTCGGCCGTCGAGGCGCTGCGCCGGGAGTACGGGCTCGACGCCTCGCTACCCGTCCAGTACGTCCAGTTCCTCCGGCGGGCCGTCACCCTCGACTTCGGCGAGTCGTTCCGGCTGCACGACGCCGCGACCAACCTGGTGCTCACCCACCTGTCGGCGACCGCCGCCCTGGCGCTGACCGCCTTCGCCATCGCCCTGGTCCTCGGGTTCGCCCTGGGCACCCTGGCCGCCACCCGACCCAACGGCGTGGTGGACCGGGTGGTCTCGGTGCTGTCGATGCTCACCCAGTCCCTGCCGACGTTCTGGGTCGGCATCATGCTGATCCTGGTCTTCTCCCGGTTCCTGCACCTGCTGCCCAGCTCCGGTGCCGCGTCCCCGGCCGCGATGGTCATGCCGGCGGTGACACTGGCCCTGCCGCTGCTCAGCGTGGTGCTCCGGCTGGTCCGCTCCGGGCTGCTCGACGTGCTGCACGAGGACTACGTGGTCACCGCCCGGGCCAAGGGCCTGTCCGAGACCCGGGTCGTCGGCTGGCACGCCATGCGCAACATGCTGATCCCCGTCGTCACCGTGGCCGGCCTGGAGTTCGGCAGCCTGCTCGGCGGCGCGGTGATCGTCGAGACCGTCTTCGCCTGGCCGGGGGTGGGTCGGCTGATGACCGACGCCATCGCCGCCCGCGACTACTCGGTCGTGCAGGCCTGCGTGATCACCGTCGCGGTGATCTTCATCGTCATCAACCTGCTCGTCGACCTGCTGTACGTCCGGCTGGACCCCCGGGTCCGCGAGAGCGTCTGAGAGGTGATCACCGTGTCCGACGGCGTACCCGGCTCGGCCGTGCTCGGCACCCCTGTCATGCCCACCGACGGCGGCCCGCCCGACGCGACGTCGGCCCCACCGACCACCGTGCCCCGGCGTCGGCGTCGCCGGCTGCGCCTGTGGCTCCCGCTCGGGGTGATCGCCGCCTACCTGGTCGCCGGGGTGATCGGGCCGCTGATCGCCCGGTACGACCCGATCGCGACCTCCGTCACCGACCGGCTGCTTCCCCCGGGCAGCCGGATGTCCGACGGCGGCCTGGCCCTGTTCGGCACCGACCAGGTCGGCCGGGACCTGCTACCCCAGATCATGCAGGGGGCCCGGATCTCGTTGCTGGTCGGCGCGGCGACCCTGCTGCTGGCCGGCACGGTGGGCGCCGCGATCGGCATCCTCTGCGGCTACCTCGGCGGGGTGGTGGACGCGACCGTCATGCGGCTGGCCGACATCCAACTGGCCTTCCCGTCCATCCTGCTCGCCGTCTTCGTCGCCGGCGTGCTCGGTTCCAGCGTCACCAACGTCGTACTCACCCTGTCCATCACCACCTGGCCGATCTTCGCGCGGGTGGCCCGCGCGCAGACCATGGCGACCCGCTCCCGGGACTTCGCCAACGCGGCCCGCACCCTCGGCGCCGGGCCGTGGCACGTCGTGCGGCACTGCGTGCTCCCCGCGGTGGCCGGCCCGTTGCTGGTCATCGCCACCGTCCAGCTCGGATTCGTCATCGTCGCCGAGGCGTCGCTGAGCTTCCTGTCCCTGGGCATCCCGGCCGGCACGCCGAGCTGGGGCACCACCATCGCCAACGGCCGCGACTACCTGGCCAGCGCCTGGTGGATCGCCACCCTGCCAGGCCTGGTCCTGGCCGTCTTCGTGGTCTGCGTCGGCGTGCTCGGCGACGAACTACGGGACCGCTCCGATCCGAACCTCTCCACCCGGTAACCCGTCAGCGAAATGGGAAGACATGAGATCTTCGACCATCCGACTCGGTGCGTTGGCCCTCGCCGGCGTACTCGGACTGACCGCGTGCTCCTTCGGCTCCGACGACCCCGCCGGTGACGGCGGCGGCGTCACCACCCTGCGGGTAGCCAACCCGACCCCGGTGGTCTCGCTGAACCCGTTCGCCGCGAACTCCGCCGACCAACCCACCCTCACCGTCGTCCAGGAGGTCTTCGAGACCCTCGTGGTCCGTAAGGACGGGAAGATCGCCCCGCAGCTCGCCGAGAGCTGGACCAACCCCGACCCGCTGACCTGGCAGTTCGTGCTGCGCAGCGGCGTCACCTTCGCCGACGGGACGCCGATGACCAGCGCCGACGCCAAGGCGTCGCTCCGGGCGCTGATCGACGGCAAGGGGCCGCTGGCCGGGCTGTGGGCCACCGTCGACGACATCCGCACCCCCGACGAGCGCACCCTGACCATCCACACCACGAGCCAGCTCGGCACCGTGCTGAGCAACCTCACCCTGCTCTGGATCGCCCCCGCCGCCAAGCTCGGCGACAACGCGTTCTTCGACGCCCCGTACGGCACCGGTCCGTTCAAGGTCTCGTCGTTCACCGCCGGGCAGAGCGTGAACCTGGTCCGCAACGACACCTACCGGGGCGACCGGCCGAAGCTGACCAGCATCTCCTACCGCTACATCCCCGAGGTGTCCGGCCGGGTGACGGCGCTTGCGAACAACGAGATCGACGTGACCTGGGGCCTGCCGCCGGACCAGCTGACCGGGCTGCGGGACAACAAGGACCTGACCGTCCGGTCGTTCCCGACGTACGCCAACTACTACATCTGGTTCAACAGCTCCCGCAAGCCGTTCACCGACGCGCGGGTCCGGCAGGCCATGTGGCACGCGGTCGACTTCGCCAAGATCAGCAAGTCGCTGTTCGACCAGGCCGGGACCCCGGCCACCGGACCGCTGCCGGAGGCCGTGTTCGGCGCCGCCGGGCAGAACCCGTACACCTACGACCCGGCCCGGGCCCGGCAGCTGCTCACCGAGGCCGGCTACCCGGACGGGTTCACCACCACGATGATGTGGAGCAGCGGCTGCTGCACCAACGGCAACTCCTTCGCCGACGCGATGATCAGCGACTGGGCCAAGGTCGGCATCGTGGTCAAGCCCCAGGAACTGGAACGGGCCACCTGGCTGGACAAGCTGCTCAAGCTCGACTGGGACAGCACGATGACCACCGGCAGCACGGTCACCGGCGACGCCGACTTCACCCTGGCCCGGCTCTACCTGTCGACCGCCAAGCGCAACGGCTACGCCAACCCGGAACTCGACCGCATCCTGCTCGCCGCCCGCGCCGAACTCGACCAGGACAAGCGGGCCGCCCTGTACGCCCAGGCCGGCAAGATCGTCTGGGACCAGGCGGTCGGCCTCTTCCCGCTCGACCTCAACGGCAACGTCGTGCTGCGCGGCAACGTCGAGGGGTTCACCCCGACCCCGAACGACCTGCCCGACTTCGCCGGCGTATCGCTGCGCTGACCCGAGAACCGGACCCGGAGGACCCGATGGTCGCACCACCGCACACGTCCCACCCCCTGTTGACGGTCGACGATCTCGTCGTCTCGTTCGACGGCCCGCTCGGTGCCTACCGGGCGCTCAACGGTGTCTCGTTCTCCGTCGGCAGGGGCGAGACACTGGCGATCCTGGGGGAGTCCGGGTCCGGTAAGTCGGTCACCGTCCGCGCGGTGATGGCGCTGCTGCCCCGGCACAGCGCCACGATCGAACGCGGCACCATCCGCTACGACGGCGAGGAGATCTCCGCGCTGCCGGTACGGCGTACCCGCGAGTTGTCCGCCACCGAGATGGCGATGGTCTTCCAGGACTCGTTGACCGCGCTCAACCCGGTGGTCCGGGTCGGCCAGCAGATCGCCGAACTGTTCCGGGTCCGGCAGCGCACCTCCCGCCGGGAGGCCTGGCGGCGTGCCGTCGCCGGCCTGGACCGGGTCGGCATCCCGAACGCCGCCCGCCGGGCCCACGACTACCCCCACCAGTTCTCCGGCGGGATGCGCCAGCGGGTGGTGATCGCGATGGCCCTCGCCCTGGGGCCCCGGCTGCTCATCGCCGACGAGCCGACCACCGCGCTGGACGTGACCGTGCAGGCGCAGATCATGGACCTGCTGCGGGAACTGCGCGAGGCCGACGGGATGTCGATGATCCTCATCACCCACGACCTCGGGGTGGTCGCCGACGTGGCCGACCGGGTCGCCGTCATGTACGCCGGCACGGTCGTCGAGTCGGGGCCGCTGCGCACCGTGTACGACGCGCCGGCCCACCCGTACACCCGGGGGCTGATGGCCTCGGTCCCCGCCCCCGACCGCCCCGGCGAGCGGCTGACGCCGATCGAGGGGATGCCGCCGTCGCCACTGGCGACGCCGGCCGGCTGCCCGTTCCACCCCCGGTGCCCCGTCGCCCGCAGCGCCTGCCGCACCGACCGGCCCACCCTGCGCACCGTCGCCGCCGGCCACGAGGCGGCCTGCCACTACGCCGAGGAGGTGATGGCCGGTGTCGACGTCGCCGACGCGGCTTGAGGTCCGGCAGCTGCGGGTCAGCTATCCGACCCACGGCGGCCTGCTGCACCGGGGCGCGGCCGTGCACGCGGTGGAACGGCTCAGCCTGACCGTCGCCACCGGCCGCACCCTGGGCCTGGTCGGCGAGTCCGGCTGCGGCAAGTCCACCCTGGCCCGGACCATCGTCGGCCTGCGCCGCCCGACCGGCGGCGAGATCTGGTACGCCGGCGAACGGATCGACACCGCCGACGCGGCCCGCCGACGCCGGCTGACCGCCGAGATCCAGATGGTCTACCAGGACCCGTACTCGTCGTTGAACCCCCGCAAGAAGGTGTCCTTCATCGTCACCGAGGGCTGGCGGGTGCACCGCGGCCCCGTCCCCCGCGACCAGTGGCCGGCCCGCACCGCCGACCTGCTGGCCCGGGTCGGCCTCGCCGCCGAACTCGCCGACCGGTATCCGCACCAGTTGTCCGGCGGCCAACGCCAGCGCGTCGGCATCGCCCGCGCCCTGGCCATGTCGCCCCGGATCCTGGTCTGCGACGAGCCGGTCAGCGCGCTGGACGTGTCGGTCCAGGCGCAGACCCTCAACCTCCTCGCCGACCTGCGGGCCGACCTCGGGCTGGGCTACCTGTTCATCGCGCACGACCTGTCGGTGGTCCGGCACATCAGCGACGACCTCGCCGTGATGTACCTGGGCCGGATCGTGGAGACCGGACCCGCGGCGACGGTGTACGACACCCCGGCCCACCCGTACACCCGGGCGCTGATCTCGGCGGCCCCGGTGCCCCGTCCCTGGGCGACGCCGCCGGCCGAACGCATCCTGCTCACCGGCGAGGTGCCGTCCCCGGCCTCGCCGCCGTCCGGCTGCCGCTTCCGGACCCGGTGCCGACTCGCCCAGCCGCGCTGCGCCGAGGTCGAACCCGAACTGCGCACGGTCGCCGGACGCGAGGTCGCCTGCCACTACGCCGAGGCCAGCCTCGCCGACGCCTCGCCGTCGACCACGGCGGTGACCCGGTGAGCGGCAGCGACCCCGTCCGCGTCGGGGTCGACCTGGGCCAGGGCGGCTGCCGCGCGGTGGCCCGGCACGGCCGCTCGACCGGGCACGCCGAGACCCCGGGCTTCTGGGCCGGAGACGCCGGCACCCGGATCGTCGACGCGGTGGCCGGCGCGCTGGCCGACCTGGGCCCGCTGCCCGACCCTGACCCGGCGGTGCTGGTCGGGGTCGGCATGACCGGGCTCAACGGCCAACCACCGGCCACCGACGCCCTGCGGGCCGGGCTGCGTACCCTCGGTCGGCCCGGCCGGCTGCGGATCACCGACGACAGCGTGACCGCCTACCTCGGTGCGCTCGGCCCGGTCGCCGGCGCGGTCGTCACCGCCGGCACCGGCGCGGTGGTCCTCGCTGCCGACGCCGGCGGCCGGACCGCCCGCTCCGACGGCTGGGGTGCCGACCTCGGCGACCGGGGCTCGGGACACTGGATCGGCCGGACCGCGATCCGGCGCGCCCTGCGCGACCGGGACCGGGCCGCGCCCGGCCGACTCGCCGACGCGGTGACCGCCGCCTGGGGGCCGGTCGAGACGCTGCCGGCCCGCTGGCGGGCCGACCCACCGACCCCGGAACGGATCGCGGGCTTCGCCACCACGGTCGCCGACCTGGCCCGCGCCGGCGACGACGAGGCCGGACGGATCTGGCGTCGGGCCGGCGAACTGCTCGCCGAATCGGTGGCCGGGGCGCTGTTCCGGGCCGGCCTCGGCGCGGCCCCGGTGCCGGTCGCCGGCACCGGCGGGGTCTTCCGGGCCACCGACCTGCTCTGGCCGTCGTTCACCGCCGCGCTGCGCGCCGCGGCGCCCGCGGCGCAGCCGGTGCCGGCCGCCGGGGACCCGCTGGCCGGTGCGCTGGCCCTGGCCGACGCACCGCCCGGCCCGTTCGCCGCACTCATCGTCCAGACCGACTTCGACGCAAAGGCAGAACACCGATGAACGTGGCCGAAGCCATCCGTGGACGCCTGGTCGTGTCCTGCCAGGCCCAGGGCCAAAGCCCGTTCCGGGACACCGGACACATGATGGCGATGGCGGCGGCGGCCGTGCTCGGCGGCGCCGCCGGCCTGCGGGGGCAGGGCGTGGACCACGTGCGGGGCATGGTCGGCCTCGGGGTGCCGGTGGTCGGACTGGTCAAGCGGCACACCCCCGGCAGCCCGGTCTACATCACCCCGACCGAGGCCGACGTGGCCGCGCTGACCGGTGCCGGGGCGCAGATCGTCGCGGCCGACGCCACCGGCCGTCCCCGGCCCGGCGGGGAGAAGCTGTCCGACCTCGTCGCGGCGACCCATGCCGGCGGGGCGCTCTTCATGGCCGACGTGGACAGCGTGGACGCGGCCATGGCGGCCGTGGACGCCGGCGCGGACCTGGTCGGCACCACGCTGTCCGGATACGTCACCGGCCCCGTCCCCGACGGACCGGACATCGCCCTGGTGGGGAAGCTCAGTCGACATTGTCCGGTTCCGGTCATCGCCGAGGGGCGATACCGTACCCGTACCCAGGTCGCGGCGGCGTTCGACGAGGGCGCATGGGCAGTCGTCGTCGGCACCGCCATCTCGGACCCGGTCAACACCACGCGCAGGTTCGCGCAGGCCTGCCCGCATCCCCGGTTGGACTCGTGATGACCACCAAACTGAGCCAGATCCGTACCGAACTCCGGCACCGTGTCGCGGGCCTGCCGGCGCACTCGGCCCTGCCCCGCGAACGGGACCTCGCCGAGGAACTCGGCGTGAGCCGGACGACGCTGCGCCAGGCGCTGCGCGAACTGCTCGACGCCGGCCTGGTCTACACCATCCGGGGGCAGGGCACCTTCGTCTCCGACACCCGGATCGCCAAGGGCACCAGCCTCAGCGGGTTCACCGAGGACATGCTGGCCCGGGGCCTGCAGCCGAGCAGCAAGCTGATCGTCGCGGACGCGATGGTCGCCCGCGACGCGGACGCCTCCGAACTCGGACTGCCCGAGGGGTCGCTGCTCTACCGGGTGGAGCGGCTCCGGCTCGCCGACGGCGCACCGATGTGCCTCGAAGAGGTGCACCTGCCGGCCGACCTGTTCCCCGGGCTGCTCGTGGAGAACCTCGACAACGGGCTCTACGGGATCATGAAGGACCGCTACCACGTCCAGGTCACGGTGGCCCAGCAGATGATCGCCGCAGTCGTGCCCACCCGCCGGCAGTGCGACCTGCTGGAGATCCCGCCCTCGGCGGCGCTGCTGGAGGTCCGCCGGATCGGCTACGACGGACGCGGTCGGGCCGTCGAACGGGCGGTGTCGCTCTACCGGGGCGACCGTTACCACTTCTCCCTGACCGCACGACGAGGCGAGGCGGACTGATGCGTACCACCCCGACGGAGCAGCACACCGACGTCCTGGTGGTCGGCGGGGGTGTGGGCGGGATCGCCGCCGCGCTGGCCGCCTGCGAGGGCGGCGCCCGGGTCGTCGTGATCGAGCCGTACGGGTGGATCGGGGGACAGCTCACCTCGCAGGCGGTCCCGCCGGACGAACACCCGTGGATCGAGACGCACGGCTCGACGGCCAGCTACCGCCGGTTCCGGCAGGAGGTACGCGACCACTACCGGCGCTGGTATCCGCTGGCCGCCGACGGGTCCGACCGTCCACTCAACCCGGGCAACGGCTGGGTCAGTCCGCTGTGTCACGAGCCCCGGGTGGCGCTGGCCGTACTCCAGGCCATGATCGCCCCCTGGCGGGCGGCGGGGCGGCTCACCGTGCACACCCGGGCGCAGGTGCAACGGGCGCACACCGACGGGGACGAGGTGACCGCCCTGACCGTCCGGCTCGCCGACGGAACGCTGTGCCACCTCGGGGCCAGCCTCGTGCTGGAGGCGAGCGAGACCGGTGAGCTGCTGGCCCTGGCCGGCATCGAGCACCGCACCGGTACCGAGTCGCAGGCGCAGACCGGCGAACCGAGCGCCCCGGACCGGCCCGCGCCGCTGAACATGCAGGCGGCCACCGTCTGCTTCGCCCTCGAACACGTCGACGGCGACCACACGGTGGACCGGCCGGCCGACTACGACCACTGGCGCATCCGGACCGCACCCGGCTGGCCGGGCCCCCTGTTCAGCTGGAACTATCCCGATCCGCGCACCGGTCGCCCGGTCACCGGGCGGTTCACCCCCAACCCCCGCTCGACGGCGACGTCGATGGAGGAGGGCCTGGTCGCGCCCGAGTTGTGGACGTACCGGCGGATCCTCGACCGGCAGGCGTTCCGGCCCGGCCTGTTCTCAAGCGACGTGACGCTGGTCAACTGGCCGATGAACGACTATCTGGACGGGCCGCTGTTCGACGTGCCGGACGCCGGGCGGCACGTCCGGCGGGCCAGGGAGGCCAGTAACGCGTTCCTGTACTGGTTGCAGACCGAGGCGCCCCGCCCGGACGGTGGCACCGGTTTCCCCGGCCTGCGGTTGCGCCCCGACGTGACCGGCACCGCCGACGGCTTCGCGCAGGCGCCGTACATCAGGGAGGCCCGCCGGCTGGTGGCGGTGACCACGCCGGCCGAGCAGGACCTGTCGGTCGCGGTGCGCGGGGCCGCCGGTGCGGTCCACTATCCCGACACGGTCGGCACCGGTCACTACCGGATCGACCTGCACCCGACGACCGGCGGCGACGGCTACCTCGACGTGGCGGCGCACCCGTTCGAGATCCCGCTCGGGGCGTTGCTGCCCGAGCGGGTCACCAACGTGATCGCCGCCGGCAAGGCCGTGGGCACCACCCACATCACCAACGGCTGCTACCGGGTACACCCGGCCGAGTGGTCGATCGGGGAGGCCGCAGGTGCGCTGGCCGCCTACTGTCTGGACCGGCAGACGTCGCCGCACGGGGTCCGGGCCAGCCCGAAACTGCTGGAGGACTTCCAGTCCGAGCTGGCCCGGCGGGGGGTCGACCTGCGCTGGCCGGCGACCATGGCGGCGGTCGGGGGAGCGGTGGGAGGCGACGCCCTGCCGAGCTGACCCGACGTCCGGGGGAGTGGCGAGCCCGCCGTCAGCGACGACCGCTGGTCAGGGCGACGAGGTACTGCCCACCGCCCTCCTCGACGCTCGCGGTCACCGGCAGTCCGGGCACCAGCCGGGAGAACCGGTCGACCAGCCAGTCCGCCGCCTCCTGGGCGTCCCTGCGGCGCGGACAGCGGGCGACCACCTCACGGCCTGCCTTGCGGGAGAGCCGCTCGGCGACGGTGATCAGCGGCGCGGGCTCCACCACGTGCAGGTGATCCGGCCAGGCGACGACGACCTTGACCGCCCCCTTGCGGCTGTTGCAGGAGCGGTGCGCGAGCCGCTCCACGACCTTGGCCTTCCGGTCGGCGGTGCGGCTGTCGACACTGGGGCCACGCGCGTGGTTCACCGACATGTCGGCGTCGACCGGCTCGTCGCACACCCAGCATCGCCAGCCGTCGCGCTGCGCGACGTCATCGAGGAGACTCATCCGTGCAACCTAGCCTGCCGCCCCGGGTGACCGGACCGGCCGGCTGGTCACCCGGGCCGCCATGGCCGGAGCCCCGGACGGCGCACCGCTGCCCGCGCCGGTGGCGGCCGACGACCCGGGCCGCCCGGCACGACGTACGCGATCGGCGCGAGGACGACGCGGCGGGTGACCGCCGCGTCGTCCTCGCGCCGTCAGGACTCGGTGCCGGCCCCCTGCGCCTGTCCCGGGCGGACGGTCCGCGCCCGCCCGGGACAGGCGGTGCTCAGGAGGCGGTGCAGACCGGGGTCAGGCCGGTGGCGGACCCGGTGCCCTGGAACCCGAACTCGGTGGACTGGCCGGCGGCGACCGAGCCGTTGTAGTTGACGTTGCTGAACTGGACGCTGCCGCTGGTGCCGGTGCGGTTGGCGTTCCACACGCCGGTGATCGCGGCACCCGACGGCAGGGTGAGCTGGACGCTCCAGCCCTGGATCGGCGCGCTGCCGGCGGTGACCCGGACGGTGGCGACGAAGCCGCCGGTCCAGGAGTTCAACGACACCGTGGCCGTGCAGCCGGACGTCGGCGGCGGCGTGGTGGGCGGGGGAGTCGTCGGCGGCGGCGTGGTGGGCGGCGGGGTCGTCGGCGGGGGAGTCGTCGGCGGCGGCGTCGTGGGCGGCGGGGTGGTCGGCGGCGGCGTGGTGGTCGGCGGGGTGGTGGTCCGGCCCTTGTTCAGCTCGTCGAGGACGGCGTAGTACGCGGCCTTCTTCTGGTAGTTGCCGTTGCCGCCGGTGAACAGCAGGCCCCGCTCGGAGGAACGCCACGACTCGCTGTCGGAGATGCCCCAGACGGTGATGCCGGTGCACTTAGCGACGTTCAGGCAGGCCCGGACGACCTTGCGGTAGTTGTCCGCCTGGCCGGCGCCGATGTCGTTGTTGCTCAGGTCGTCGTCGATGTCGACCTCGGACAGGTGCACCTCGACGCCGAGGTCGGCGAAGCGCTGGATGTTGGCCTGCAGGTCGTTGCTGATGATGCTGTTCGGGTTGTCGTTGAAGTGCGACTGGAACCCGACGCAGTCGATGTACTGGCGGTAGGTCCGCACGATGTCGTACAGCGCGTTGGCCTTGCGGTTCGGGCCACCGCCCTGGACGGTCAGCCCCTCGACGTCGTAGTCGTTGATGCAGAGCTTGGTGGTGTAGCCACCGGCCTGCACGACCTGCTTGGCCCGGATGAACGAGTCCCGGATGACGTCGGTGTCCCCGGCGTCGAAGAAGTCGCCGTCGCCGTTGGCGTCCCGGTTCATGGTGTGCGGCCACTGGTTACGGCGGCGGCCGGTGTTGTTGTCCTCCAGCGCCTCGTTGACCACGTCCCAGTAGGCGATCTTGCTGCCCCAGCGGTTGATGGCGTTGCCGATGAAGTTGTTCAGCGTGGCCTGGCTGGCCCCCTGCAGCGCGCCGGCCTGCGAGTGCCACACCAGGGTGTGTCCCCGGACCAGCATGCCGTTGCTCTGCGCGTGGTTGACCAGCTGGTCCGCGCCGCTGGTGTTCTGCAGCCCACCGCTCGACGTGGCGATCCGGTCGGGCTTCATGTCGTTCTCGGGGGTCAGCTGGCCGAATTCCTGACCGAGGATCGGGTAGAGCCGGTTCGGTGAGGACGCGGTGCCGAAGAACAGCCCGGCCTTGGCCGCCGCGGCCCGCAGCGTGGTCTCGGCGGCGACGGCCGGGGTGCCGGACTGGACCGCCACCGCGCCGCCGACCAGCAACAACACCGCTGCCGGCAAGGCCGTTCTGCTCACTATCCTGCGTCGCCTCAGGCTGCTGCCCACGGACCCTCCTCGCTACATGACGTCAATAATTGATGCATGTGTATGCCCATCGAAGGGTCAGTATCGATAGCGGTCGACCGCACTGTCAACAACTTTCGGAAATGTTCCGGAAACCTCGCCGGGTGGGCTGAGCTGGTGGAAGTCGGATTCGCGCAGGTGGACGCGCCGGGACGCGGAGTGGTCGGCCGGATGACACACGGTTGCCGGCGCCGGCCGGCGGGCGGAAGCCGAAACATTCGAAATTCGGGGCCGGACGGCCGAAAAAGGCGCTGGACAGGCCGCCGGCCGGTGGATAGATTGCCGCTGCCCGTGACACAGCCCGAGGAGGTGAGACCCATGAACGCCGTACCCACGTGGGTGCTCCCCCTGCCCGTCGCGGTCGGGCGACCGACGTAACCGTCGCCCGGGAGCGCCCCACCCACCAGGCACTCCCGAAAGGCGCTTCCCGTGCACCAGTCGCCGCTCGCCCCCACCCCGCCCACCGCAACGGTCGGGTCCACACCGGATTTCCCGGCCCCTGCCGGCCGGCCACCCCACGACACCGACGTGATCATCGTCGGCTGCGGCCCGACCGGCGCGATGCTCGCCGCCGAACTACGCCTGCACGACGTGCGGGTCCTCGTCCTGGAAAGGGAGACCGAACCCACCTCGCTGGTGCGGATCGTCGGCCTGCACGTCCGCACCATCGAACTGATGGCGATGCGCGGACTGCTCGACCGTCTGCACGAACACGGCCGGCGACGACCCGCCGCCGGCTTCTTCGCCGCTATCGCCGCGCCCCCGCCCCCCGGACTGGACACCGCCCACCCCTACCTGCTGGGCATCCCGCAGCCGGTCGTCGTGCGGCTGCTCGAAGAGCACGCGACCGGCATCGGGGCGCAGATCCGCCACGGCACGCCAGTGGTGGGCCTCGACCAGGACGACGCGGGGGTGGGCGTCACGCTGGCCGACGGGCACCGGCTACAGGCCCGCTACCTCGTCGGCTGCGACGGCGGCCGCAGCACCGTGCGCAAGCTGCTCGGCGTCGCCTTCCCCGGCGAACCCGCGCGGACCGAGACACTGATGGGCGAGATGGCGGTCGGCAGGTCGCCCGAGGAGATCGCGGCCACCCTGGCCGGGCTCGGGCAGGTCGACAGACGCTTCAGCCTGACCCCCTTCGGCGACGGCGCCTGCCGCGTCGTGGTCCCCGCCGCCGGGGTCACCGACCGGGCCGTACCGCCCACCATCGACGACGTCCGGCAGCGGTTACGCGCCGTCACCGGCACCGACTTCGGGGTGCACTCCCCACGCTGGCTGTCCCGCTTCGGCGACGCCACCCGACTGGCCGACGCGTACCGGGTGGGGCGGGTGCTGCTGGCCGGCGACGCGGCGCACATCCATCCGCCCATCGGTGGGCAGGGCCTCAACCTCGGCGTGCAGGACGCGGTCAACCTCGGTTGGAAACTGGCCGCCCAGGTGCGGGGCTGGGCACCGGCCACCCTGCTGGACACCTACCAGGACGAACGCCGTCCGGTCGCCGCCGACGTGCTGGACAACACCCGCGCCCAGACGGAACTGCTCTCCGACGGACCGGGCGCGCAGGCCGTACGTCGGCTGTTCACCGAACTGGTGGCCTTCGACGCGGTGAACCGCCACCTGACCGAGAAGATCACCGCGATCGGCGTCCGCTACGACCTCGGCCCGGGACCCGACCTGCTCGGCCGGCGGCTGCGTGACCTCGACCTGCGTCAGGGTCGCCTCTACGACCGGCTGCGCCACGGCCGGGGCCTGCTGCTGGACCGCACCGGCCGGCTCGGCGTCGCCGGCTGGACCGACCGGGTCGACCACCTCACCGACCCCACGGCGGACCTGGACGCCCCGTGCGTCCTGCTGCGCCCCGACGGTCACGTCGCCTGGCTCGGCGACGACCAGAGCGACCTGGACGGCCAGCTGACCCGCTGGTTCGGCCGGCCCACCGGCTGACCCCGGCCGGCCCGCTCGTGCCGGGAACACCCGGCACGAGCGGGCCGGGGCGGTCGACCGAGTAGGAATACTCAGGTACCCACCGCATCCGGCCTCAGGACCCGGCGCGCCGGCCCGGACAGAGTGGTCGGCATGGCCGAGCTACCGCACCGACCCGTCGCCCTGCGTACCGTCGAATCGCCGTTGCCGGCCGTGGTGGCGCACGGCCGGCAGGTCGGCCTGGGGGCCCTCGGCCGCGCGGTGGCCGCGCTGGGCCGGCTCGCCGCCCGGCACCCCGCCGGCTGGCGCTGGACGGCCCGGCGGCACCACCCGGCACTGGACGCGCTGGCCGCCGCGCACGCCCGCGCGGTGTGCGCGCGGGCCGCCCGGCAGGTCCCCGCCTACCGCGCCTTCCTGCAGGCCCGCCCGGCCGGCGTGCGCCGCCGGCTCACCGACTTTCCCGAGACCGACAAGCGCAGCTACGTGCTGGCCCACGACGCCACCGCCCGGTGCCGGCACGGCCGGCTGCCCACCCGGGGGGTCATCGTCGACGAGTCCGCCGGCTCGGCCGGGCAGCCGTTCAACTGGCCGCGCGGCGAACGCGAACTGCACGCCGTGCACCGGGACATCGCCGGCTACACCGGACTGGTCTTCCCGATGCGCCGACCGTTCGTCATCAACGCCTACTCGATGGGGGCCTGGGCGACCGGGACGACCACCGGCGCGGCGATGGCCCGGATCGCGGTGGTGAAGAACACCGGCCCCGACCTCGGGAAGATCATCGACACCCTGCGGGAGTTCGGCCCCGACTTCGACTACCTGGTGACCGCCTACCCGCCGTTCCTCAAGCACCTGCGCGACCGGCTCGACGCCGAGGGCTTCCCCTGGTCGCGGTACCGCGTCGCGGCCAGCTGCGGCGGGGAGGCGATGACCGAGGCGCTACGCGACTACCTGGAGCAACGCTTCACCCGCGTCCGGTCGGCGTACGGGGCGTCGGACCTGAGCATCGGCATCGGCGCGGAGACCCGGTTCACGGTGTGGCTGCGCCGCCGCCTGCAGACCGACCGGGGGCTGCGCGACGCCCTGCTCGGCACGGACGAGCAACGGCTGCCGATGGTGTTCCAGTACAACCCGTTCGCCACCTACCTGGAGACCAACGAGCGACGGGAACTGCTCTGCACGGTCACCGGGGACGTGCTCCAGCCCCGGCTGCGGTACAACGTCGGGGACGAGGCGCAGCTCGTGTCGTACCAGCGGGCCGTCGAGCTGGTCTGCGCCGACCCGGTACGCCGGGCCGAACTGCGTCCCGCGCTCGCGGCCGAGCGGATGACGCTGCCGCTGCTGCTGCTCTTCGGCCGCAGCGACTCCACCATCTCCTACCTCGGCGCGAACCTCTACCCGCAGGACGTCGAGTACGGCCTCTACGTCGGCAACCCGTACGCCGCCGAGATCAGCCGGTTCTGCCTTGCCCTGGTCGAGGACGCGACGCTGGAGAGCCGGCCGGTGATCCACCTCGAACTGCGCCGCCCGCTGGCCGCCCCGCAACGCACCGCGCTCGCCGACGCGTGCCGCCTCGGCGTCCGCCGCCACCTGACCTCGGTCTCCCGCGACTTCGCCCAGTCCCTGGTGGAGGACGCCACCGCCGGCGACCTGCGGGTCGAGCTGCACGAGCCCGGCACCGGCCCGTTCGCCGGGCAACAGAAGATCAAGAACAGCTACCTGGTGAGGTGACCATGCGTACCCGTGACTTCTCCCGTGCCCCCGCGCAGGCCCGCGCCGGCGCCATGTTCATCGGCGGCACCCGCTACACCAACCCGCTGGTGCTGCTGCGGCTCGCCCCGTCCTGGTTCCGGATGCTGCGCGACATGCGCCGGATGAACGGCTACTGCTGGCACACCGTCTACTGGCAGTTCCCGCTGACGCTGGGCACCATCGCGTTCTTCACCGACCGCGACGCGATGCTGCGCTTCGCCCGCACCCGGCACCACCGCCGGCTGATGGTCTGGCTGACCGACGGCACCCGCAACGCCACCGCCGGCTTCATCCGGCTCTACACCGCAAGCCCCGACGGCTACTCCAACGGCACCTGGCGGGCCGAGGGCCCCCAGATGGGGCACATCGACACCTTCACCCCGCTGGGCGCGGAGACGACCGGGCCGGCGGTACGCCGGTGAGCCCCGCCCGGCACCGGTTCACCCGGGTCACCGACCGGCGCGGCCTGCGGCAGTTCCTCGCCTTCGGCGACCGGCTCTACGCCGGCGAACCCCGCCACGTGCCCACCCCCCGCCAGCAGATCCGCCGCTGGTGGCGCGACGGCGTGCCGCTGTACCTGCTGCGCGACGCCGCCGGCACGGTCGTCGGCCGGACCACCCTGCACACCGACGCGGACTTCGACGCCAAGCTCGGCCGCCGGTGCCAGCTCTTCGGGCTCACCGAGTTCACCGAGCCGGCGGCGCAGCCGCTGTTCGACGCGATCGCCGCGCACGCCGGCACCGACCGGGACCTGCTGTTCGGCCCGGTGGCGCTGCTACCCAACCAGGCCGGTGGCGTGATCACCTCCGGGTACGCCGAGCGGGGCTTCGTCGACAGCGCCTGGAATCCGCCGTGGTACCCGACCGCCTACGAGGCGTACGGGTTCGTCCGCCGGTTCGAGGCCGACACCTGGATCTGCCCCGTGCCCGCCCCACCGGAGCCCCTCCCGCCGGTGCACGTCGACCCGGACGGCGCCCGGATCGCGCTGCACCGGGGCGACGTCCGCCACCTCGACGACCAGCTCGACCTCCTGCGCGGGATGCTCAACGCCTCCTTCGCCCAGCTCGGCTACTACACGCCGATCTCCGCCGCGCAGCTACGGCGGCAGACCGACGGGCTGGCGTACCTGCTGGACGAGTCGCTGCTGCTCTACCTGACCCGTAACGGCGAGCCGGTCGCGTTCGTGCTCTGCGTACCCGACATCAGCGAGTTCCTGATCGCCGTCCGGGGCGACCTGCACCTGCTCAACCAGGCCCGGTTGCTGGCCGCCCGCCGCCGCTACCGTCGGGAGGCGGTGCTGATCGTCAAGGGGGTGCTCCCGCAGTACCAGGGGCGCGGCTACCAGCGGCTGCTCTCCACCCACCTGCACCGCAACCTGTACACCGGCGGTTACACCACACTGCGCAGCACCTACGTCGAGCGGGACAACGTCGCCTCGGCCGCCCAGTACCGCCGCCTCGGCGGTCGACCGCTGCACGGGTACACCTTCTACGCGAAGGAGCGCTAGTGGACCTGGACCACGACGCGTTCCGCGCCCTCGAACCGTGGTGCTGGCGCGCCCCGAGCGCGCACAACACCCAACCGTGGCGGCTGCGCTACGAGCCCGACGCGATCCGGATCGGCTGGGACCCCGCCCACACCCTGCCCGTCGGCGACCCCACCGGCCGGGACCTGCGGCTGTCCCTCGGCGCGTTCGTCGAAACGTGCCTGATCGTCGCGGCCGACGCCGGGCTGCGGCTGGAGTACGTCGCCGACCACGACGAACACCACAGGTGGGTGGGGTTGCTGCGGCCCGCCCCGGACCGCTACCCGACGCCGTTCTGCACCACCGACGTGTGGGAGCGCCGGACCCACCGGGGCACCCTCGCCGGGACGGTGGACGCCGACACCCGCGCCGCGCTGGACGCGGTCGCCCGCCCGGCCGGCGGCAGCGTACGGGCCGTGCCGGACGCCGGCCGGCTCGGCACGCTGCTACGCACCGCCGACCGCCGGCAGTACGCCGACCCGGCCGTCGTCGCGGAACTGCGGCACTGGCTGCGGTTGGACCCGGCACACCCGGGCTACCACGCCGACGGACTGACCGACAGGTGCCTCGCCCTGTCGCGCCCCGCCGCCGTCGGCCTGCGCGCGGCGCTGGCCGGGTACCCGGTGCTGCGCCCGCTCGGCCTGCCGCGACTGCTCGCCGCCGCCGCTGGCGACCCCCTCGCCCAGGGCGGCACCGTGCTGGTCCTGATCGCCCCCGACCACCTCGACCACCCCGGCCAGGTCGCGTTCGGACGGGTGCTGCTGCGGGCCTGGCTGACCCTGCACACGGCGGGCCTGGCCGCCCACCCGCTGAGCCAGCTCATCGACGTCCCCACCACCCGGACGGCGCTCGGTGCGCTGCTCGACGTCGCGCCGCAGCGCCTGCTGCACGTCACCCGGGTGGGCCGGCCCACCCGCCCCGCCCCCCGCTCGGCCCGCCGGGTCCGGGCCTGACCGGCCCGGGTCGGCGGCGGCGCAACGACGGGGTCAGGCCGGACGGTGCGGGGCGCGACCGCTGATCTGCACGAAGGGGAAGCCGTTGACGACCACCCGGGGGTCGTCGAGGGCGGCCATCGTCGCGGTGAGGTCGGCGTCGGTCGCCCCGTGGGCCAGCAGGGCGGCCCGTAGCTGGGGAATGCCGGCCCGCAGCAGGCGGCAGCCCGGGCCGCCGCCCCGCCACCGGTGTGCCGTGGTGTGCGACCGCACGTCGGTCAGCCCCGCGTCGGCGAAGACGGCGGGGGCCCGCTGCGCCCACCCCGTGTCCAGTCCCCGGGCGGTCAGCGTCGCCACGTGGGCGGCCAGGTAACGGATCAGCAGGTCGGCGGTTGCCGCGTCGGGCGCGTCGGCGACGAAGTCGGCGGGTGGGTGGGCGAACTCGCCGATGAGCAGCGCGCCACCGGGCCGCAGCGCGGCGACCATCCGCCGCAGCGCCTCCTCCCGACGGGGCAGGTGGCCCAGGACCAGCCGGGCGTGCACCAGGTCGAAGGTGCCAGGCGGTTGGTCGGTGACGATGTCCTCGCGGCGCACGACGAGGCCGGGCCGGGCCGGGATGTGCTGCGGGGCGATGTCCGTGGCGACCACCTCGGCGGCCCGGTCGGCCAGCCAGTGGGCGATGCTGCCGGCCCCGGCGGCCACCTCCAGGCAGCGCCGGCCGGTCAGCTCGCCGAGTTCGGTGAGGGCGGCCCGGGTCGGTTCGTCCAACAGGTCCGCCAGCGCGTCGTGGTGGGCGGTTGCCTGGGCGCTGGCGTTGTCGAAGGAGTAGCCCTGCGTGTCCACCCGACCATCGTGCCGCACGGTCCGCAGCCGCGATGCCCCGCTCGGACGGCGCCCGACGCGTTCCCGGCCGGCGGTGCCGCCACCCCGTCTTCCACTCAACGGAAGGCATGGTCCCGGGCGGCGGCCCCGGACGCGATGATTCGTCTCCGTCGATGGTCAGCCCGCGAGGAGGTCGTGCGGATGGAGTTCGCCCGGGACCAGTGGTACGTGGCGGCCCACGGCGTCGAGGTCGGCCGGGACCTGCTCGCCCGTACCGTGCTCGGTGAGCCGTTGGTGCTGTACCGCACCGGCGCGGGGGAGGCGGTGGCGCTCGCCGACCGGTGCGTGCACCGGCGTTTCCCGCTGTCGCAGAGCCGCCTCGACGGCGACACCGTCGTCTGCGGCTACCACGGCTTCACCTACGACCCCACCGGCACCTGCGTCTTCGTCCCCGGGCAGCAGCGGATTCCGCGTACCGCGCGGGTCGCGGCGTACCCGGTGGTGGAGCAGGACTCCTTCGTCTGGGTGTGGATCGGTGACCGGGACCGGGCCGACCCGGCCACGATTCCCCGCGCGCCGTGGCTGGCCGACCCCCGGTACGCGGTGGTTCGTGGCATGGCCCCGCTGGAGGCCCGCTACGGCCTGCTGGTGGACAACCTGATGGATCTGTCCCACGAGACCTACCTGCACGGCGGCTACATCGGCACCCCCGAGGTGGCGGACACCCCGATCACCACCGAGGTGGACGAGGACCGGGGCGTGGTGCACGTCAGCCGGCACATGGACGACGCCGAGTGCCCGCCGTTCTACGCCCGCTCGACCGGCATCCAGGGCCGGATCACCCGCTGGCAGGACATCGAGTACCACCCGCCCTGCCTCTACCTGCTGCACAGCCGGATCGCCCCGCAGGGGGTCTATCCACCCGCCGAGGGCGAGGACAGCGCCGCCTTCCACGCCGAGATCGTCTACGCGATCACCCCGTCGACCGCGCACAGCACGTACGACTTCTGGGCGGTGGCCCGGGACTTCGCGGTCGACGACGAGTCGGTCAGCGAGTACCTGCACCAGAGCAACCACACCGTGGTGATGCAGGACGTCGCGGCGTTGAACGTCCTGGAGCGGGTGATCGCCGCCGAACCGGAGCGGTACCAGGAGCTGAGCATCAACATCGACACCGGTGGGCTGGCCGCCCGGCGGCTGCTGGCCCGGCTCGTCGGGTCGGGGACGGTGGGAGCGCCCCGGTGACCCCCGCGGTCGACGGCGGCCGGGTCTACCGGGTCCACTGGGTGCCGGGTACCGACACCCTGCGCGGCATCTGCCACTGCGGCGCGCAGCGGCTCGCCGAGGAGCCGGTCGCGTTGTGGCAGTGGCTGCTCGACCATCCGCGCGGCCACCACGTCCCGAGCGTGCCGGCGGCCGACCCGACCGGCCGGCAGGCGGTGCCGGCGTGACCGGAACGGACCTGGTGGTGGTCGCCCGGGAGCCGGTGGCCGCCGGGGTCGTCGAGTTCGGCCTGGCCCGCCCCGACGGCGCGGCGCTGCCCGGGTGGGCGCCGGGCGCGCACGTCGACCTGGAGCTGGGCCCCGGTCTGCTGCGGCAGTACTCCCTCTGTGGTGACCCCGCCGACCGGTCCGTCCTGCGGATCGCGGTGCAGCGGGAGGCGGCGGGGCGCGGCGGCTCCCGGGCTGCGCACGAGCGGCTCACCGTCGGCGGCACCGTCCGGGTGCACGGCCCCCGCAACACGTTCCCGCTGGTCGCCGCCCGGCGGTACCGCTTCGTCGCCGGTGGCATCGGGATCACCCCGATCGTGGCGATGGTCGCCGCCGCCGACGCCGCGGGCGCGGACTGGCACCTGGCGTACGGCGGACGCACCCGCGCCGCGATGGCGTACGCCACCGGGCTGCGTGACCGGTACGGCGACCGGGTCGGCCTGTACCCGCAGGACGAGACGGGGCTGCTCGACCTGGCCGGGCTGCTGGCCGGCCCCGGCGACGGCCTGGTCTACTGCTGCGGCCCGGAGTCGCTGGTGCGGGCGGTGGAGGCACACTGCCGGGACTGGCCGCCCGGCGGGCTGCACGTCGAGCGGTTCGCCCCCCGGGAGGACACCGCCGGGCCGGACACGGCGATCGAGGTGGAACTCGCGCTGTCCGGGCGGACGGTGACCGTGCCGCCGGGGGTGCCGATCCTGCGGGCGGTGGAGGAGGCCGGGGTGCCGGTCCTGTCGTCCTGCCGGGAGGGCACCTGCGGCACCTGCGAGACCCCGGTGCTGGCCGGGGTGCCGGAGCACCGCGACAGCCTGCTGTCCGACCAGGACCGCGCCGCCGGGGACACCATGCTGATCTGTGTCTCGCGGGCCCGTACCCCCCGGCTCGTCCTGGAGCTGTGACCGGCCGGCGCGGGCGGGGAGGATGGTGGGATGCGCGGGCAGCCGGGTCGGACGGTGACCAGCCGGGTGCTGGCGCTGCTCGACGCGTTCAGCCCGGCCAGCCCGGCCCTGACGCTCAGTGAGCTGGCCCGCCGGGCCGGGCTGCCGCTGTCCACCGTGCACCGGCGGGTGGCGGAACTGCTGGCCTGGGGTGCGTTGGAGCGCGGCGGGGACGGGCGGTACCGGATCGGCCTGCGGCTGTGGGAGGTGGGTTCGCTCGCGCCCCGGGGACTGGGATTGCGCGAGGTGGCCCTGCCGGTGATGGAGGACCTGTACGAGGTGACGCACGAGAACGTGCAGCTCGCCGTCCGGCAGGGGCTCGAACTGGTCTTCATCGAACGGATAGCCGGCCGGCAGGCGGTGCCGGTGCGTACCCGGGTGGGCGGCCGGTTCGCGCTGCACGCCACCGGGGTCGGGCTGGTGCTGCTCGCCCACGCTCCGGCCGAGGTGCAGGAACGGGTGCTGGCCGCGCCGCTGGAGCGCTACACCGCGTTGACCGTCACCGATCCGGGGCGGTTGCGCCGTCAGCTGGCCGAGGTGCGCCGGGTCGGGTACGCGGTCAGCGACCGGCAGGTCACCATGGACGCCCTGTCGGTGGCCGCGCCGATCCGGGCCCCGGAGGGGGTGGTGGCGGCGTTGTCGCTGGTGGTCGCCCACGACCGGGCTGACCCGGTGGCGCTGGCCCCGCTGGTGCAGGCGGCGGGCCGGGTGCTGTCCCGGGCCATGGGCAGCACGCCCCGGTGAGGGGATCAGTCGGGGAAGGCCAGCAGCCGCAGCAGCCGGGCCAGCCGGGCCTGGTCCTGCGCCGGCACGACGGACAGCGAGTCGATCCCCACGGCGCGGACGGCGTCGCGGGCGCGGGCGAACAGGTCCCGGCCGGCGTCGGTGGCGACGAGGACGTTAGCCCGCCGGTCGGCGGGGTCGGCGTGCCGCTCGACGAGGTGACGCTGTTCCAGCCCGTCGACGAGGGCGACGACCTGGCTCGGGTCGAGCCGCAGGAACTCGGCGAGTTCGCGCTGGGTCGGGCGGACGTCGTCGGCGGCCAGCGCGAGCACCGAGTAGGAGCGGGCCTTCAGGCCGTGGGTGGACAGGGCGGCGTTCGCCGCGGCGAGGGCGAGCGCGTTGGCGCGGGCCAGCAGGAAGCTCAGGTCACCGGCGAGCGCGCTGTCCCGCAGCCGGTCGCTGCCGGTCGACCGGGTCCGTTCGGCGGGCATGGCGACGATGGTAGCAAGCTTCCTGAATAATTGACATTCTCAACGGTCCGTGCTCAGATCGCATCGACGGAAGGGAGTGCCCATGTCACTGGACGGCAAAGTCGCCATCGTCACCGGCTCCGGGCGCGGCCTCGGCCTGGCCTACGCCCAGGAGTTGGCGCGGCGGGGCGCCCACGTCGTGGTCAACGACATCGACGCCGACGTCACGGCCGAGGCGGTGGCCACGATCGAGGCGTCCGGCGGGCGGGCCGTCGGGGTGACCGCGCCGGTGGGCCCGACCGGGACCGCCCAGGAACTGGTCGACACCGCCCTGGCCACGTTCGGTCGGCTCGACGCCCTGGTCACCAACGCCGGAGTCCTGCGCGACACCGTGCTGTGGAAGATGAGCGACGACGACTTCGACACCGTCGTCACCGTGCACCTGCGCGGCACCTTCACCACCGTGCGCGAGGCGGTACGGCACATGCGGCAGGCCGGCGAGGGCGGCCGGATCATCTGCATCGGCTCGCCCACCGGCCAGCGGGGCACCTTCGGCCAGACCAACTACGCGGCGGCCAAGGCGGGCATCGTCGGCATGGTCCGCACCTGGGCGCTGGAGCTGAAGCGGGCGGGCATCACCGCCAACACCGTCGTCCCGGTCGCCGCGACCGCGATGACCGCCACCGTCCCCTACTTCGCCGCCGCCGTACGCGCCGAGGCCGACGGTGAGCCGATGCCCGCGTTCTTCCGGCACGACCTCGGCTTCGGCACCGTCGACGACGTGGCCGGCCTGGTCGCCTTCCTCGCCTCCGACGCGGCGGCCAAGGTCACCGGACAGGTGATCGGCGTCGGCGGCGACCGCCTGCAGATCTGGACCCACCCGGAGGCGGCGCTGACCGCCTACCGCGAGGGCGGCTGGACCTACGACGCGCTGGTGGAGGCCTGGCCGACGACGTTCGACGGGGCCGCGCAGAGCGTCGGCGAACGCTTCCCCGAACTGCCCGCCCAGTTCCAGCCGGCGAGCCCCTGACCCGGCCGACCGTCACTGGACCGACGAGACCGTCCGCCCGCCCCGCCGGACCGGACCCGCCCGACGGAGGCTGCCGCCCGTGTACCGACCCGCGATCGACCTCGACGCCGTCACCGCGATCGACATGCACGTGCACATCGAGGTCGACGACCACGGCCACGCCTCGCTGCCCGAACCTCTGGTGGCCGCCGTGTCGAAGTACTTCCGCACCGACGGGCCCCGCCCCGCCGTCGACGCGGTGGCCCGGTACTACCGCGAGCGGCAGATGGCCGCCGTCGTCTTCACCGTCGACGCGGGCACCCAGCTGCGGCACCCGCCGCTGTCCAGCGCCGAGATCGCCCGCGCCGCCGCCGAGCACGCCGACGTGCTGATCCCCTTCGGGTCGGTCGACCCGCGCACCGGCGCGGCGGCCCTCGACCTCGCCACCCGGCTGATCGAGCAGGAGGGGGTACGCGGGTTCAAGTTCCACCCCACCGTGCAGGGCTTCGACCCCGGCCACGAGGCGTACGCCCCGCTGTGGGCCCTGATCGAACGGGCCGGCCTCCCGGCGATCTTCCACACCGGACAGACCGGCATCGGCGCGGGCCTGCCCGGCGGGTACGGTCTGCGGCTCGGGCTGTCCAACCCGATGCTGCTCGACCCGGTCGCCGCCGACTTCCCCGACCTGCAGATCGTCATGGCCCACCCGTCGGTGCCCTGGCAGGACGAGGCGCTGTCGGTGGCCACCCACAAACCCAACACCTGGATCGACCTGTCCGGCTGGAGCCCGAAGTACTTCCCGGCCGCGCTGGTGCGCCACGCCAACTCGGTGCTGAGGCACCGGGTGCTGTTCGGCACCGACTACCCGCTGCTGACCCCCGACCGGTGGCTGCGGGACGTGGCGGCCACCGACCTCAAGCCCGACGTGCTCCCGGGCATCCTCAAGGACAACGCGGCCCGGCTGCTGGGCCTCGCCCCACCCGTACGAGAGGAGTCGCCATGACGACGACCATCACCTACGACCAGCTCGCCGACCTCGCCGGCACGGACCTGGGGCACACCGGCTACCGGACGGTCACCCAGGACCAGGTGAACCTGTTCGCCGACGCCACCGACGACCACCAGTGGATCCACGTCGACCCGCAGCGGGCGGCGGGCGGCCCGTTCGGCGCGCCGATCGCCCACGGCTTCCTCACCCTGTCGCTGGCGGTGCCGTTCTGGACCGAGCTGCTGGAGGTCAAGGGCGTGTCGACCAAGGTGAACTACGGCCTCGACCGGGTGCGCTTCCCCGCCCCGGTCGTGGTCGGCGCGCGGGTGCGGATGAGGGCCACCGTCGTCGAGGTGACCGAGGTGCGGGGCGGCTACCAGCTCACCGTCGACCAGACCATCGAGATCGAGGGCGGCACCAAGCCGGCGGTGGTCGCCCGGGGGCTGTACCGCTTCCACGCCTGAGGCCCCGGGCGTCCGGCCAGGTCATCATCCCACCTCCACCACCAGGAGACTGCTGATGCACCAGCACGGAATCGGCGCCTGGGTGGCCCGGCGTCGGCTCAGATCCCCGGACCGGGTCGCCCTCGTGCACGGCGCGGGCGCGACCGTCACCTACGCGCAGTTCGCCGACGCCGTGGACCGGGTCGCGGCGGTGCTGCGGGAGTACGGCGTCGGCACCGGCGACACCGTCGCCTACCTCGGCGAGAACAGCCCGGAGTTCCTCCAGGTGATGTTCGGGACGGTGCGGCTCGGTGCCGTGTTCGTGCCGGTCAACACCCGGCTCGCGCCCCCCGAGATCGGCCACGTGCTGACCGACTGCGCGGCCCGGGTGCTGATCCACGACCCGGACTTCGCGGTGCCGGTGACCGCCGCCCTGCCGACCACCCGGCCCCCACGGGTGCTGGTCACCGGCGAGGGCACCCCGGACCGGCCGGGCCTGGCGACGCTGACCCGCGACGCCGACCCGGCACGGGCCGGGCACGCCGACCCCGGCCCCGCCGACCCGGCGGCGATCGTCTACACCTCGGGCACCACCGGCCGGGCCAAGGGCGCGGTGCTCACCCACGGCAACCTGACCTGGGTGGCGCTCAACTGCGTGGTCGACTACGACGTGGTCTCCACCGACGTGGCGCTGATGATCTCGCCGCTGTTCCACGTCGCCTCGCTGGGGATGGGCGCGCTGCCCGTCATCCTCAAGGGGGCCACGATGGTCATCGAGCGGGGTTTCGAACCGGGCCGGGCGCTCGCGCAGATCGCCAGGCACCGGGTGACCATGCTCAGCGGCGTGCCGACCACCTACCAACTGCTGGCCGACCACCCCGACTGGGCCTCGACCGACCTGTCCACGCTGACGAAGCTCACCTGCGGCGGGTCCGCCGTGCCGACCCGCATCCTCGACGCGTACGAGGCGCGCGGCCTGTCGTTCTCCCAGGGGTACGGGATGACCGAGGCGTCGCCGGGCGCGACCGCGCTGCCGCCGGCGATGACCCGGGCCAAGCAGGGCAGCGTCGGCCTGCCGCACTTCTTCACCGACGTCCGGATCACCGACCCGACCGGTGCGGTGCTGCCCGCCGGTGCGGTGGGTCAGATCGAGGTGGCCGGGCCCAACGTCTTCCCCGGCTACCACGGCCTGCCGGAGGCGACCGCCGAAGCGTTCACCGCCGACGGCTGGTTCCGCTCCGGCGACCTGGGCCGCCTCGACGACGACGGCTACCTCTACGTCTCCGGCCGGCTCAAGGACATGATCATCTCGGGTGGCGAGAACATCTACCCGGCCGAACTCGAACTGCTGCTCGGCGAGATCGACGGGGTGGTGTCGGCGGCCGTGATCGGGGTGCCGGACGACCGGTGGGGGGAGGTGCCGTGGGCGGTGCTGACCGTCCGGGCGGGGGCCTCGGTGGACACCGGTACCGTCCGGGCCCACCTCGACGGTAGGGTCGCCCGCTACAAGCTGCCGAAGAACGTGGTCATCGTGGACGAGTTACCGCGGACCGCGTCGGGGAAGGTCAGGAAGGCCGAGTTGCGGGCGCGGTTCGCCGGCTGACCGTGGGCCGCTGGGTGACCAGGGCGGCGAACTCCGCCGCGGACGCCTCGGCCAGCGCCCGGTGCGCCAGGCGGTAGGTCTGTGCCGACCGGGCGGCCGGCCACTGCGCGTCCATGAACTCGGCAGGCAGTCTCGGGTCGGCCCGCAGCAGCGCCAGCCAGTCCGCCACCAGCATCGTGCGCAGGGTCAACGCGCCCGCCGTCGCCGTGGTCGCGGCCGGGTCGGCCCACCTGTCGATGAACGCCAGGTGCTCGCGCCGGATCGCCTCGATGTCCCAGGCGGCGCGGACGCTGTCGCCGATCGGGAAGCCGGCGAGTTCGCGGGCGTGGAAGGCGACCACGGGGTGCGGGGCGAGATCCTGGCGCAGCGGCTCCAACGACCCGGCGAGGTCGACCTCGCCGGGGGCCAGCCACAGCCCGTCGCGGATCGGCGCGAAACCCTCCCAGGTGAGCGTGGAGCGCAGCCGGTGCCGCAGCGTCCGCTGCTCCTCCGGGATCGAGAAGGTGACGAGGGTCCAACCGCTGCCCTGCGGGTCGAACGGCCGGGGCCCGCGCACCCGGTACGTCGCCTCCCGCAGCACCGCCGCCCCGTGCTCGGTCAGCGAGAACAGCGTCTCCCGACCACTGCGCCCCCGGGCGAGGACGCCGCTGCGCACCAGCCGGTCGAGGGTGGCCCGGGTCGCCGGCGCGGCGACCCCCGCCCCCTCCAGCACGGTGATCAGGACGCTGGCCCGGATCGGCCCGGTGTCGCCGTCGACGACGTGTTCGCCGAAGAAGGCGAGCACCAGCTGCTTGGGCTGTCGCCTAGCCACAGTCATCCCCTCCGACGCCTCCGACGCCCGGCGCGCTCACGGCGCGGGTCGCGGGGCCACATTCTGCCCGCGTCTGGCCCGCTGGATCTCGCCGTAGACGTGCGTGCGCAGTTCGGTGAACCGGGGCAGGGCGCGGGTGGTGATCTGGTCGCGGTCGGCCGGCAGGTCGATCACCAGATCCTCGCGTACCCGGGTGGGCGCGTGGGACAGCACCAGCACCCGCTGCCCCAGGTAGACCGACTCGTCGATGTCGTGGGTGACGAACAGGACCGATATCCCGCGTCGGGCGTGCAGCTCCCGCACCAGGTCCTCCAGGTCGGCCCGGGTCTGCGCGTCCACCGCCGCGAACGGCTCGTCCATGATCAGGACCTCCGGCTGGTACGCGACGGCCCGCGCGATCGCCACCCGCTGCTGCATCCCGCCGGAGAGCTGCCACGGGTGGCTGCGGGCGGCGTGCGCCAGGCCCACCGCGTCGAGCGCGTCGGCGACCAGGGTGTGCCGCTGCGCGCGGGACAGCCGCTTGTGCCGCAGCGGCAGCTCGACGTTGCCGCGTACGGTCAGCCACGGGTAGAGGCTGCGGCCGTACTCCTGGAACACCACGGCCATCGCGGGGCTGGGGCCGGTCACCGGTGCGCCGTGCATCTCGACGGTGCCGCCGGTCGGGCGCAGCAGGCCGGCGAGGCACTTCAGCAGGGTGGTCTTACCGCACCCGGACGGCCCGACGATGCAGACGAGTTCGCCGGCGTCCATCGTGAAGCTGAGGTCCCCGATCGCCTCGACGTCGCCGGTGCGGGCCCGGTAGACCTTGTTGAGCTGCGTCACCCGCAGCAGGGTGCCCCGGTCAGACACGGTTGACCTCCCTGATTCCGTGGTACCAGCGCAGCACGCGCCGTTCGACGACCCCGAAGACGACGGCGAGCAGCACGCCGACCCCGCCGAGCAGCAGGATGCCGCTCCACATCTCGGCGACGAGGTAGTTGCGTTGGAAGTAGGCGATCCGGTAACCCAGCCCGGCCGACGAGGCGAACATCTCGGAGATGACCATCAGGATGAGCGCGACCGAGAGGGCCTGCCGGACCCCGGCCATGATCCGGGGGCTGGCGGCGGGGAGCACCAGGAACCACAGCCGCTCCCACCGGGTGACCCGGAACGACCGTGCGGTCTGCGTCAGCACGCTGTCGGTGCCCCGGACCCCCTCGACGGTGTTGAGCAGGATCGGCCAGACCGCGCCGGAGACGATCACCACGACCTTCATGGTGTCGGTGATGCCGAGCAGGAGCATCGCCACCGGGATCAGCACGGGTGGCGGGACGGCCCGGAGGAACTCCAGCAGCGGTTCGAGCAGTTCGCGCAACCACGGGGTCAGGCCGATGACGGTGCCGGCGGCGACGCCGAGCACGATCGATGCGGCGACCCCGAGGCCGAGGCGGTAGAGGCTCGGCAGCACGTCCTGCACGAACGCGGGCCCGATCCAGGTGTCGACGAAGGCGTCGGTGATCGTCACCGGGTCGGGGAAGAACCGGTTCGTCGCCCTGGTCGCCACCAGGCCCCAGAGCACCAGCAGCAGCATCGGCAGCCCGAGCACGTGCAGCAGGCCCGCCACGGCCCGCGTACCGGCCCGGCGGCGTGGCGCGGCGACGACCCGGCCCGGGTACGCGGTCACAGCGCCCGCTCCCCACGGACGGACTCGTGCCAGGACAGCGTCCGCCGTTCGACGAACCGGAAGACGAGGTTCACCGCCAGCCCGAGCAGGCCGGTGACCACGACGAGGGCGTACAGGCCGACCGCGTCGCCGCCGGAGCGGGACAGCTCGATCATGCGGCCGAGCCCCGGGTTGCCGATCACCATCTCGGCGGTGATGGCCAGGATGAGCGCCACCGCCGCCGCCAGCCGTAGACCCGTCATCAGGTACGGCAGGGTGGTCGGCAGGACGAGGTGCGTCCACTGCTCGCGGCGGCGCAGGCCGAAGCTGCGCGCGGTGTCCCGGGCCACCGCGTCGACGTCGGCGACCCCGTAGATCACCTGCATGAACACCTGCCAGAACGACGCGTAGACGATGATGACCAGGGCGGCCTGCCGCTGGATGCCGAACATCAGCACGGCGAGCGGGATGAGCGCGACCGACGGGATGGGACGCAGGAACTCGACCATCGTGTGGGTGCTCCGGCGTAGGAAGGGCACCAGGCCGACGAGGGTGCCGAGGGCGACGGCGGCGAGGGTCGCCACGGTCAGCCCGATCGCCCAGGAGGTCATGGTGCTGCCGAGCCGCCGCCAGAACGCCAGGTCGACGAGCTGTTCGCCGAGCTGGGCCAGCACGTCCGTCACGTACGGCAGGTACTGCGGGTCGATCAGGCCCAGCGTCGGGATCGCCTGCCAGCCGACGAGGAAGGCGGCCAGGCCGGTGACGCCCAGCAGCGTCCTGCGCAACGCGGGTGGCCGTCGGGTGGTGGGCACGGGCGGGTCACCTCCGAAGGTGGCGTCGCCCGGCGGCCGGGCCGCCGGGGCGTCGCCGGGTCGGCTACTGCTGGCGGATGAGCCGGTCGAGGTCGGGCTGGCGGTCGAGCACCCGGTACCGGCCGGCGAGTTCGGCGAGCGTCTGCAGGCTGGCCCGGTCGACGTCCCAGCCGAACGCCGGCAGCCTGACCGACTCCGCCACCGGCGGCGGCAGTTGGAGGTTGTCCTTGATGGCCTGCCGCAGGGCCGGTGCGTTGGCCGGGTCCTGCGCCCACTGGAGGGTCTTCTTCATCGCCGCGGAGAAGTCCTCGACCAGCTCGGCGTCCTTGTCGAGGCGGGCGGTGGTGGTGATGGTGGTCAGGGTGGCAAGGCCCGGCACCACCGCCTGGTAGGGCGCCACGACGAACCTGTCGCCCCGACCCTTCAGCTGGGTGACGAAGGGTTCCGGCACCCAGGCGGCGTCGATGTTGCCCGCCGCGAGCTGGGCCGGGGCGTCCGGGAAGGCCACCTCGACGAACTTGACCTTCCTGGGGTCGCCGCCGTCCTTCTCCACCGCCGCCATGATCGTGACGTCGCCGGCCGCGCCCAGGCTGTTGACCGCGACCCGTTTGCCGGCGAGGTCGGCCGGCCGGGTGACACCCGACTTCGCCGAGGCCACCACGGCGTTGATGTCGTCGCCCTGGGCGTACGAGGAGGCGTAGTTGCCGATGATGACGACGCCGAGGTTCTGCAGGTCGGCGCGGAACGGGCCGAACGGCTGGCCGATGGCGAAGTCGATGTCGCCGTTCATCAGCGCCGGGATGGCCTGCGCGCCGCCCTGGGCGGGCAGCACCTCGACCTGGAGCCCGCGCTCGGCGAACAGGCCCGCCTTGATGCCGCCCCACAGCGCGGCGGTCTCGGTGATCGGCAGCGCCGCGACCCGGACCTTGCGCAGGTCGCCGGAGGTCGGCGCGGACGGGGTGGACGCGTCGGAGTCGGTACATCCGGTGAGGGCGACCGCGGCGGCGATCAACCCGAGAGCCATGACCTTCTTCATTGACGAGGCCCTTCCTGGGCGGGGGTGGTGGGGTGCGTCGGAAGTCGGCGGGATGCCTCGGACCTGCGGGGGGAACCAACCGCTGCGTGGGGGCGCACGCCGCTGTGGTGGCCATGGTCAGCCACCCCGACATCGAAAGTCAAGAATTTCTGACGCCCGTCATGAATAAGTTGAACGAGGCTGCGTCGTGGTGGCGTCGCTCAGACCTCGGGCAGGCCCACGTAGTTCTCGGCCAGGCTCGTCGCGTACGCCCGCGAGGTGGCGGCGTACCGCAGCGTCGCGGTCTGCAACTTCGCCTCGTACGGGTCGTCGTGCGCCAGCCGGTGCAGCATCGAGGTCATCCACCAGGAGAAGTGCTGGGCCCGCCAGACCCGGCGCAGCGCGGTGGTCGAGTAGCCCGCCAGCAGGTCGGTGCGGCCGTGGGAGTACCAGGCGGCGAACGCCTCGCCGAGCAGCGCCACGTCGGCCAGCGCCAGGTTCATGCCCTTGGCCCCGGTGGGCGGGACGATGTGCACGGCGTCCCCGGCCAGGTACAGCCGCTCCCACTGCATCGGCTCCACCACGAAACTGCGCATCGGAGTGATCGACTTCTCCAGCACCGGCCCCTCGGTGAGCGACCAGCCCGGCACCGTCTCCAGCCGGACCCGCAGTTCCGCCCAGATCCGCTCGTCCGGCCACGCGGCGATGTCCTCGTCGGGGGCGACCTGGAGGTAGAGCCGGGAGACCTGCGGCGAGCGCATGCTGTAGAGGGCGAAACCCCGCTCGTGGTGGGCGTAGACGAGTTCCTCCACGGCCGGCGCGGCGGCGGCGAGCACCCCCAGCCAGGCGAACGGGTACGCCCGCTCGTAGCTGGTCAGCACCCCGTCGGGCACCGCGCCCCGGCTCACCCCGTGGAACCCGTCGCAGCCGGCCACGAAGTCGCAGTGCAGTTCCTCCTCCCGGCCGTCGTGTCGGTAGCGGACCACCGGGTCGGGGGAGTCGAGCCCGTCCAGCCGGGTCACCTCGGCGTCGAACAGGATCGTGCCGCCGGCCGCGAGGCGCGCGGCGATCAGGTCCTTGACCACCTCCTGCTGCCCGTAGACGGTGATCGCCCGCCCGGTCAGCTCGGTCATCGGCACCCGGTGCGACTCCCCGGCGAAGCGCAGCTCGATGCCCTCGTGCCGCAGCCCCTCGCGGAGCAGCCGCTCGCCGACGCCGGTGCGGCACAGCAGGTCGACCGAGCCCTGTTCGAGCACCCCGGCGCGCAGCCGGTGCTCGACGTGCTCACGGCTGCGGCTCTCCAGCACCACCGAGGAGATGCCCTGCCGGTGCAGCAGGTGCGACAGCATGAGCCCCGCCGGCCCGGCGCCGACGATGCCGACCTGGGTACGCATCCCGGTCCGTCCTTCCTGGACGCCGGCCCGACACCGGGGCCCGGCGGCGGGCCACCGAAAGCGTTCGCTGAGCGAACGGGTGTTCTCTCATTGAACGTTGGCACGCGACCCGGCTCCCGTCAACGTCCTGCCCGGACGGTGGCCCTCCAGACGTCGGGACCCGAGGTGGACATTGACGGATGTCGCCGCCGACCGTACGTTCGACATGAGCACGATGGTCCGCATGGCGAACACCGGTCCGAGGTGAGGCGGGAGGCCCATGGCGACGCTCGTCCCGCTCGCGCAGGCCGTGGCGGAACTGGTCCGCGACGGTGACGTGGTGGCCCTGGAGGGCTTCACCCACCTCATCCCGTTCGCCGCCGGCCACGAGATCATCCGCCAGCGACGGCAGGAGCTGACCCTGGTCCGGATGACCCCCGACGTCATCTACGACCAGCTCATCGGCGCCGGCTGCGCCCGTCGGCTGGTCTTCTCCTGGGGCGGCAACCCCGGCGTGGGATCGCTGCACCGGTTCCGCGACGCCGTGCAGCACTCCTGGCCGCGCCCGCTGGAGCTGGAGGAACACAGCCACGCCGGGATGGCCAACCGCTACGTGGCCGGCGCGTCCGGCCTGCCGTTCGCCGTGCTGCGCGGCTACACCGGCACCGACCTGCCCCGGCACACCGCCAACGTCCGGTCGGTCGACTGCCCGTTCACCGGCGAGACCCTCACCGCCGTGGCGGCCCTGCGCCCCGACGTGACCGTGGTGCACGCCCAACGCGCCGACCGGGCCGGCAACGTGCAGCTGTGGGGCATCACCGGCGTGCAGAAGGAGGCGGTGCTCGCCGCCCGCCGCTCGCTGGTCACCGTCGAGGAGGTCGTGCCCGAGTTGACCCCCGTCCCCGGGCAGGTCGTGCTGCCCGGCTGGGCGGTCACCGCCGTGGCCGAGGTGCCCGGCGGCGCCCACCCCTCCTACGCCCAGGGCTACTCGGTCCGGGACAACGACTTCTACCGGGCGTGGGACGCCGTCAGCCGGGACCGCGACACCTTCCGTGCCTGGCTCGACCGGCACGTGCACCGGGCCGGGGCGGCGGCGTGACCGCGCGGCCCGCCCCCCGCCCCGGGAGGCCGACGTGAGCGGCCCGCCCCCGCCCGCGGAGTGGACCGCCGACGAGATGATGACCGTCGCCGCCGCCCGGCAGCTCCGCGACGGCATCGCCTGCTTCGTCGGGATCGGACTGCCCAGCACCGCGGCGAACCTCGCCCGCGCCACCCACGCCCCGAACCTGGTGCTGGTCTACGAGTCCGGCTGCCTCGGCGCGAAACCGGACCGGCTGCCGCTGTCCATCGGCGACGGCGTCCTCGCCGACACCGCCGACGCGGTCGTGTCGGTGCCCGAGGTGTTCAACTACTGGCTCCAACCCGGCCGGATCGACGTCGGCTTCCTCGGCGCGGCCCAGCTCGACAGGTACGGCAACCTCAACACCACAGTCGTCGGCGACGACTACGCGACCCCGGCCGTCCGGCTCCCCGGCGCGGGCGGGGCACCCGAGATCGCCGCCTCCTGCCGCGAGGTCGTGGTGATCGTCCGGCAGAACCCGCGCACCTTCACCGCGCGGGTCGACTTCGTCACCTCCGTCGGCTACGGCACTGGCCCGGGGGACCGGGAACGGCTCGGCCTGCGCGGCGGCGGACCCCGACTGGTGATTACCGACCTCGGCGTCCTGGAACCCGACCCGGTGAGCTGCGAGCTGACCCTGACCCGGCTGCACCCCGGGGTGAGCCGGGAGCAGGCACGGGCCGCCACCGGCTGGGACCTCGCCGTCGCCGAGCCGCTGACCACCAACGAACCGCCCACGGCAGACGAGCTGGCGGTGCTGCGCGCGTTGCGGGCGACGGCCGAGGGGAGCCGACCATGACCGAGGACACCGCCGGCCGCCGGCTGCCGCTGCCGGCGTACCGGCGCGACGACGTCGACGCCCACCCGCCGCTGTTCAGCCCCGGCTACCGGTCGACCGTGACGCGGGCGCCCCGGCAGCCGCTGGTCCACCTGCCGCAGCGGCTGACCGAGATCACCGGGCCGCTGTTGGGCGAGGGACGCCTCGGCGACCTCGACCACGACCTGACCCGCCAGCACGACGGATCACCACAGGGGCAGCGGATCATCGTGCACGGCCGGGTCCGCGACGGCGACGGCCGGCCGGTGCCGCGTACGTTGGTCGAGATCTGGCAGGCCAACGCCGCCGGACGCTACCGCCACGAGCGCGACACCTGGCCGGCCCCGATCGACCCGCACTTCGACGGGGTGGGCCGGACGCTCACCGACGACCAGGGGCGGTACCGGTTCGTCACCGTGCAACCGGGGGCCTACCCCTGGCGCAACCACGACAACGCCTGGCGGCCGGCGCACATCCACTTCTCCCTGTTCGGCCGGGCGTTCACCCAGCGGCTGGTGACCCAGATGTACTTCCCCGGCGACCCGCTGTTCTTCCAGGACCCCGTGTTGCACTCGGTGCGTGACCCGATGGCCCGGCAACGGCTGGTCGCCCGCTACGACCACGCCGCCACACAGCCCGAGTGGGCGCTGGCCTACACGTTCGACATCGTGCTGCGGGGCCGGGAGGGCACCCCCTTCGAGGACGGCGACCATGAGTGACCGGCTGGGCGTCACTCCGGCGCAGACCGTCGGGCCGTACCTGAGCATCGGCCTGCACTGGCCCGACGGCCCGTACGTCGTCCCCGAGGGCACCCCCGGCGCGTTCTGGATCCGGGGCCGGATCGTCGACGGCACCGGGGAACCCGTGGTCGACGCGCTGGTGGAGAGCTGGCAGGCCGACCCGGACGGCCGGTTCGACCACCCCGACGACCCGCGCGGGGCCCGGCCGCCGCGGCTCGCGGGATTCCGGGGGTTCGGCCGCAGCGAGACCGACGACCAGGGGCGCTACCGGCTGCTGACGGTCCGGCCGGGGCCGCTGCCCGACCCGGACGGCGGCACCGAGGCCCCGCACCTGACCCTGTCGGTGCTCGGCCGGGGGCTGCTGCACCGCCTGGTGACCCGGCTCTACTTCCCCGACGAGCCGGCGGCCAACGCCGTCGACCCGGTGCTCTCCGGCGTGGAGGCCGACCGCCGGGACACGCTGCTGGCCAGCGCCGCACCGGACGGGTTCCGCTTCGACATCCACCTGCAGGGCGACCGTGAGACCGTCTTCTTCGCCGTCTGACGGCCTGCTCTCCGGACTGTCCGGCAACCCGGAGGTGGACGCGGAACTCGACGATCCGGCCCTGCTGCGGGCGCTGCTCGACGCGGAGGCGGCCCTCGCCCGGGCCGGCGCGGACGCCGGTCTCGTGCCCGCCCCGGCGGCCGACGCGATCGTCACCGCGTGCCACCCCGGGCGGTACGACCCGGCGGCGCTGGGCCGGGCCGCCGACGCCGCCGGGAACCCCGTCGTCCCCCTCGTGCGGGAGGTGACCGCCGCCGTGCCCGCCCCGGCCCGACCCTGGGTGCACCTCGGGGCGACCAGCCAGGACATCCTGGACACCGCGCTGAGCCTGCTGGCCGTCCGGGCGCTCGACGCGCTGCGCCGGCACCTCGACGCCGCCGTCGACGCCGCCGCCCGGCTCGCCGACACCCACCGGGACACCGTGCTGGTCGCCCGGACCCTCGGCCAGCAGGCGGCACCCACCACGTTCGGACTCAAGGCCGCCGGCTGGTTGACCGGCCTGGCCCAGGCCCGCGACCGGCTCCGGCAGGCCGGCGACGGGCAGCCCGCGCAACTCGGCGGCGCGGTCGGCACCCTCGCCGCGCTCGGCCCGGCCGGCCCCGACGTCGCCGCCCGGTTCGCCGCCCACCTGGGGCTGCCCGCGAGCGCGCTGCCCTGGCACACCCGACGGCAGCCGCGCCTCGATCTGGCCGCCGCGCTCGGCGGCCTGCTCGCGGCCACCGGCAAGGTCGCGCTCGACGTCGGACTGCTCGCCCAGACCGAGGTCGGTGAGGTCACCGAGGGCGGCGACGGACGCGGTGGCTCCTCCGCCATGCCGCACAAACGCAACCCGGTCGACGCGATCCTGATCGGGGCCGCCGCCCGCCGCGGCCCCGGCCTCGTCGCCACCCTGTTCGCCGCGGCGGTGCAGGAGCACGAGCGGGCCGCCGGCGGCTGGCACGCCGAATGGGAGCCGCTGCGGGACCTGCTGCACCTGACCGGCGGCGTCACCGCCCGGTCCGCCCGGCTGCTGACCGGACTGCGGGTCGACCCCGCCCGGATGCGGGCGAACCTCGACGCCACCGGCGGACGGGTGCTCGCCGAGGCCGTCGCCGCCCGGCTGGCCCCCGCCGTAGGCCGCGACGTCGCGCACGACCTGGTCGCCCGGGCCGCCGCCGCGCCCACGTTCCGCGCCGCGTTGCTCGCCGACCCGCAGATCCGTGCCCACCTGTCCGGGGCGGAGATCGACGAGGCGCTCGACCCGGACCGGTGGCTCGGGTCGGCCGGCCGGTTCGTCGACGCCGCGCTGGCCGCCGCCCGGGGTGCGGCGTCGTGACCTGCCGGCTGCACCTGAGGATCGACGGCCCGCCCACCGCGCCGGTGCTGCTGCTCGGCGGGTCCCTCGGTACCACCGGCGCGATGTGGGAACCCCAGGTCGCGGCGCTGACCGAACGGTTGCGGGTGATCCGGTACGACCACCTGGGCCACGGCCGCTCGGCGACGCCCACCGGGCCGTACACCGTGGAGCTGCTGGGCCGGGAGGTGCTGCGGACGCTGGACCACCTCGACGTGCCGTGGGTCCACTACGCGGGGCTGTCGCTGGGCGGCATGGTCGGCATGTGGCTCGCCGCCCACGCGCCCGACCGGGTGCGCCGGCTCGCCCTGCTGTGCACCTCGGCCCGGCTCGGCCCGCCCGAACCCTGGCGGCAACGGGCGGCCACGGTCCGTGCCGGTGGCCTGCCGGCGATCGCCGACGCGGTGGTGGCCCGCTGGTTCACCCCGACCTTCGCCGCCGCCAACCCGGCTCTGGTGGCCGGGTACCGCGCGATGCTGACCGCGACCTCCCCGGCCGGCTACGCGGCCTGCTGCGAGGCGATCGCCGCCCTGGACCTGCGCCCCGATCTGGCCCGGATCGGGGCGCCGACGCTTGTCGTCGCGGGTGCGGACGACCCGGCGATCCCCGTCGGGCACGCCCGGGAGATCGTCGACCTGGTCCCCGGGGCGCGGCTGGTCGTCCTCGACGCGGCGGCGCACCTGGCCAACGTCGAGCGACCCGGGCCGGTGGGCCGACTCCTGCGGGAACACTTCGACCAGGCGGGTGACTGATGGACGACCGCGAACGGCACGAGGCCGGCATGACCGTACGCCGGCAGGTGCTCGGTGACGCGCACGTCGACCGCGCGGTCGCCGGCACCGACGCGTTCACCGCCGACTTCCAGGACTTCATCACCCGCTACGCCTGGGGTGAGGTGTGGACCCGGCCCGGCCTCGACCGGCGTACCCGTAGCTGCATCACCCTCGCGGTGCTCGCCGCCCTGCGTCACGAGGAGGAACTGGCGATGCACGTGCGGGCCGCACTGGGCAACGGGCTGACCGAACAGGAGGTGGCGGAGGTCCTGCTCCAGGTGGGCGTCTACGCTGGCGTACCGGCGGCGAACCGGGCGTTCACGGTGGCCCGGGAGGCGCTGCGGCGGGAGGCTGGGTGAGGTGGGCGGTCAGACGGCACGGTCACCGGAGTTCGTGCAGTCGCTGGAGCGCGGGCTCGCGGTGATCCGGGCGTTCGACGCCGAGCATCCGCAGCTCACGTTGAGCGACGTGGCCCGGCGCACCGGGCTGACCCGGGCCGCGGCCCGCCGGTTCCTGCTCACCCTGGTCGAGCTGGGGTACGTGCACACCGACGGCCGGCTGTTCTCGCTGCGGGCGCGGATCCTCGCCCTCGGCTACGCCTACCTGTCCGGCCTGGGCCTGCCCGAGATCGCCCAACCGCACATGGAGGCGCTGGTCGCGCAGGTGCACGAGTCGTGCTCGGTGTCGGTGCTCGACGGCGACGAGGTGGTCTACGTCGCCCGGGTACCCACCCGACGGATCATGACGGTGGGGATCAGCGTCGGCACCCGGTTCCCCGCGTACGCCACGTCGATGGGGCGGGTGCTGCTCGCCGCGCAACCGGCGGACCGGTTGGACGACTACCTCGCCACGGCGCGGTTGCAACAGTTGACCCGGCGCACCGTCACCGATCCTGCGAAACTGCGTGCCGTCCTGACGAAGATCGCCGCCCAGGGGTACGCGATCGTGGACCAGGAACTGGAGGAGGGGTTGCGGTCGCTGGCCGCGCCGATCCACGGCCCGCACGGGTCGGTGGTGGCGGCGGTGAACCTGTCCGCACACGCCAGCCGGGGGTCGTTCGAGCTGATCCGGCGCGAGTTGCTCCCGCCGCTGCTGGCCACCGCCAGGCGGATCGAGGAGGACCTGCGCGGCGCGTGAGGGCCCGGCGTCCTCACCGGACCCGGTAGAGCCGGCTCGCCGGGTCCACGACGGCGGTCAGCAGCCGGCCGGGCACGAGTCCCGGGTCGTCGGGCCGGACCGTGTCCGCCTCGAAGGAGGCGAAGCCGGGCCCGCTGATCCGCACGTGCAGGTCGAGTTCCGGGCTCTCCCCGCCGAGGTGGTGCGCCACGGTGAGGATCTCGGCGGTGGCGGCGACCCCGGTGGCGTCGAGCCGGCGGGCGTCGCTGCGGGACCGGTCGACCACCCGCCAGCCGAAGATACCGAAGCCGAACCCGACGATCGTGGTGAACACCCCGCCGGCGACGAGCCCCCAGCGCTCCCCGGGTGACACCGGCAGGTCGCCTGTCACGTCGGCGGCGAGCAGGACCGGGCCGGGCAGGCAGATGGCCAGGAAGAGCAGCCGGCAGAGCAGCGCGCCGACCGGCCCGATGCGGGTCTCCGCCTCCCGGGGTGCGCTGGTCATGCCGGCACCCTAGAGCACGGTGCGGCGGGCCGGTACCTCGTACCGGCCCGCCGCACCTGCGACCCGCCGTGCGGCGGCCGACGGTCAGCTTCCGGTGCAGGTGGCGGTGGCTCCGGTGCCGGTGCCGGTGCCCTGGAACCCGAAGCTGGTGCTCTGCCCGGCACCGAGCCGTCCGTTGTAGCTCTGGTTGGTGACGGTGATGGTGCCGCTGGTGCCGGTGGCGACCCCGTTCCACACCGAGCTGACCGCTGCGCCGCCCGGCAGGGTCAGCGTGACCCGCCAGCCGGTGAGCGCGGCGGACCCGGCGGTGACGCTGACGTTGGCGACGAACCCGCCGTTCCACTGGTCCTGTACGGCGTAGACGGCGGTGCAGCCGGCGCCGCCGGGCGGGGGAGTGGTGGGCGGGGGCGTCGTCGGCGGCGGAGTGGTGGGCGGTGGGGTCGTGGGCGGGGGAGTGGTCGGCGGTGGGGTGGTGGGGGGCGGGGTGGTCGGCGGCGGGCCGTCGAGCGTCAGGTTCTTCTGCTGGACGGTCCACTGGGTGCGGCACAGCCCGCAGTTCGCGCCGACGAAGTTGCCGCCGGCGGTGGTGTCGCCCTTGAGCCGCCACTTGAGGTAGAGCACCGCGACCCGGCCGAACTCGCCGCCGTTGGGCTGGTCGTAGGTGCCGCCGTGCCCGACGTTCAGGTTGCCCATGAAGGCGGGCAGCCCGGCGGGCAGCTTGCCCCAGTCGTCGATGGCGTTGGGGTAGGCGATGTCGCTGGGCCCGCCGACGAAGTAGGCGATCGGTTTGGTGAGCCGCCGGAGCTGGTAGTCGTCGGCGTCGTTGAGCAGACCGCTGCTGAAGATTCCGGTGGTGGTCACCCGGGGGTCGTTGGAGACCGCGTACGCCTCCAGGCCGCCGCAGGAGAAGCCCGCGACCGCGACCTTGCCGGTGTCGATCCGGTTGTAGTACTTGCTGCCCTGGCGGGAGTTCTCCGCCACCGCCCAGTCGATGGACTGGGTGAGCATCTGCGAGTTGGTGGAGCCGGAGGCGTTCGGGCCGCCGTTGGCGATGGCCAGGAAGCCGTGCGAGGCGATCTCGCGCAGGAAGTTGCCCTGCGAGAGGCCGTTGGCCGAGCAGCCGCCGTTGCCCCACACGAGGATCGGCAGGCGTTCGGTCGGCAGCGTCTGGGGCCGGAAGATGGTGTGGTTGGGCAGGCTGGTCGAGGTCTCGTAGTCGGCGGGGTAGGGCCCCGAGCCGCCGACTGCGGCATCGGCCGGCGTCGCGCCGAGAGCCATCAGCACGGCGGCTGCCGGCACGAGCGCGGCGGTCAGGCCCGCGTAGAGCTTCGATCTCCTTGGCATGCACCCTCCTGCGGGTGTCGGCGGTGGCACCCCTGCGGTGGCGGGTCTGTCGCCGGGCCCGACCAGGGTGGTCGGCACCGGCGACGGGGCGGGCCGACGTGGACGCGTCGACCGCCCGGCCGCAGTCCCCACAGGCGGTCGCGGTATGCAGTTACTATCACCGGGGCAACGAAAAGTGTCAATGTGTTGCCCGTTCGGCGGGCCGGGTGCGACCTCCGTGCGGAGGCGGTCAGCCGGTGCCGCGCGGGTCGCCTGCCGGTTCCGGCCGGGTGGGGTCGCCCGGCGCGTGGAAGTGGGTGATCCACCGGGCGGCGTCCGGCCAGTGCGGGGCGGTCACCTCGACCAGCCGCGCCCGGGCGAGCGCGCCGAGCCGGGTGTGGACGTCGAGGAAGGTCTCCCGGGCCTGACCACGGGGCCAGGGCTGCGGCAGCAGGTGCGCGGGCAGATCCGGGTCGGTGTCGGCGAACCGACGCCAGGAGTCCATCGCCGAGGTCCGCGCCACCAGCGCGGTGGCCGGGTCGACCGTGCCCCGACGGGCCGCCGCCCGCACCGGCGCGAACCGCGCGACGAAGGCCGTGTAGCCGGCTGCCAGCCCGGTCAGGTCGTACGCGGCGGCCGGTCCGTGCGGCCCGGCCTCCTCGTCGAACCGGACGTGCAGCACCGACCAGCGGGCCCCCGCGACGGGATGCAGCAGCGACTCCAGTTCCGCCCGGACCGGTGCGGCGTGGACGCCCGGCCGGATCCATACGCTGTCGTAGAGGCCCACGAAGCCGTGGGCGGTCAACGACCGGCGTACCGCGTGCCGGGATGCCCGGCCGGAGCCGGGGATCGAGAAGGAGACCAGCACCCAGTCGCCGGTCCAGTGCGGCGGCTGTGCGCCGAAGGTCAGGAAGTGCCGCATCCGGGAGCGGTGCCGGGCGATCGCCGCGGGCGTGAGGTGGTAGACCGGCGGCCGGGTGTCGCCCCGGGTGGCGATGAGACCCCGCTTGACCAGCCGGGACAGTGCGGCACGGGCACTGGGCTCGGTGACCCCGAACTCCCGCAGCATCGCGATGACCGCCGCCGACGGCAGGTCGGCGTCCGCGGAGTCGAGGTACTCGCCGAGCAGGGTGGCCAGCAGGTGCTGTGGGCTCGACCCGTGCTGGGCCCGGGGGGTGCGGACGTCGGGGGCGGGCTGTTCGGCGGTCACCCCGTCAGATTCTCGCACCACCGTCCGGCCAACGCCGCCGACCGGCCCGCCCGTGGGGCCGCCGGGCCGCCCGGCGGCGGGACGGTCCCGGTGGCCCGCGGCGGTTCGGTCAGTGGCCCATGACCAGGTCCATCACCTCGCTGCGCAGCTTGCCGAAGAGCGGCTCCTGCTTGGTGAGGATCTGGTCGCGGTCGCGGGGCAGCGGCACGTCCACGGTCGCCTTCACCGTCGACGGGCCCTTGCTGAGCACCACCACCCGGTCGGAGAGGTAGACCGCCTCGTCGATGTCGTGGGTGATGAACAGGACCGACTTGTTCCACTCCCGCCACACCCGCAGGGTGAGGTCCTCCAGGCTGATCCGGGTCTGCGCGTCGACCGAGGCGAACGGCTCGTCCATCAGCAGGATCTTCGGCTTGTTGATCAGCGCGCGGGCGATGGCGACCCGCTGCTGCATGCCGCCGGAGAGCTGCCACGGGTACTTGCCGATCACCGAACGGGGCAGCCCGACGGCCGCAAGCAGGCTGTCCACCGCGCTGCTCACGGTGGCCCGGCTCGCCCCGGTACGGCGCAGCGGCAGCCCGATGTTGCGCTCGACGGTGAGCCACGGGAACAGCGAGCGGCTGTAGTCCTGGAACACGATCGCCATGTCCTCCGACGGGCCGTCGCCGATGGTCTCGCCGAACGAGCGGACCTCGCCGGTGCTCGGCCGCATCAGCCCCGAGATGCAGTTGAGCAGTGTGGTCTTGCCGCTGCCCGAGGGTCCGACGATGGACACGAACTCGCCCGCGTGCACCTGCAGGTCGACCTGTTCGATCGCCAGGTGGTCGACCCCGTTCGTCGTGTACGTCTTGGACAGTCCCGCCACGACCAGCGCGGCCGAGGTGTGCTCCGGGTCGCTCATGCCGATCTCCCTACCGTCGGTCGCCCGCGGAGCGCCCACCGCTCGTACAGGCCGAAGAGTGCGTTGAACAGGATGCCGATCGCGCACGCCATCACCACCCCGGCGAACATCCGGGGGGTGTCGAACTTCTGCTGCTGGAGCAGGATCTGGTAGCCGACCCCCGAGGTGGAGGCGTACAGCTCGGAGCTGACCATCAGGACCACCGCGATGCCCAGGCTGACCCGCGCGCCGGCCAGGATGCGCGGCAGCGCCGCCGGGAGCACGACGAACCGGAAACGGTCCACCCGCCGCAGCCCGATCGCGCGGGCGCTGTTGAGTGCCAGCCGGTCGACGTTGGCCACCCCGTCCATCGTGTTGAACACGACCGGCCAGATCGAGCCGAATGCGATGACGAAGATGGGCATCCGGTCGTTGATCCCGAGCAGCACGATCGCGATCGGGATGAGCACCACCGCCGGGGTGGCGACGCCGAGGCGCACCACCGGCGCGCACAGCCACTCCAGGCGTCGGCTGCGGCCCAGCGCCACGCCGACCACGGTGCCCACCGACACCGCCAGGGCGTAGCCGACGAGCAACCGGAACATGCTCGCGCCGACGTCCGCGACGAACGCGTCGGAGGCGAACAGCCGGTGCGCCGGCCCGCTCCACCACAGGTCGACGAACGCGCCGGCGACCCGGCTGGGCGGCGGGGTGAACGACGAGTCCCGCCAGCGCAGCAGCACCTCGGCCACGAGCACCAGGGCGAGCACGAGCCACGTGTAGGACACCACTCGGATGAGGAACCTGCGCACTGTCTACTCCTGCCCGGACGGACGCCAGCGGATGACGCGTCGCTCGGTGAGCTGGGCGGCGATGTTGAGCACCATGCCGGTGATGCTGACCGCGAGCACCCCGGCGTAGACCGCGTCGGCCCGCTGCGCCTCCTGGTAGCTGACGAGCACCGTGCCGACGCCGGTGGTGGCCCCGAGTAGTTCGGCGCTGAGGGTCACCACGAACGCGATGCCGGTGGCGATCCGGATACCGGTCACCACGTACGGCAGGGTGGTCGGCAGCAGCACCCGGCGCATCGTCTCCACCCGGCCGAACTTCAGCGCCTGGGCCACCCGCAGCGCCAGCGGTTCGACGCTGCGTACCCCGTAGATGGTGTTGACCAGGAGGATCCAGAAGACCGAGAAGGTCACCACCGAGATCTTCATCTGTGGGCCCAGCCCGATCAGGACGATCGCCGCCGGGATCAGCGTCACCACCGGCATCGCCCGCCCGATGTCGATCACCAGGGAGCTGGCCCGGGCCAGCGGTTCGAGGTAGCCGATCAGCAGGCCCAGCGGGATGCTGATGACCACCGCGAGGCCGAGGCTGACCGCCCAGGTGGCGAGCGTGTCGAGGTACTCCCGGACGAAGTCGGCGTCCCCGAGCAGGCTCGCGAACGCCCGCCCGACGGCGACCGGGCCGGGCAGCCCGGAGGCGGGCACCACCCCGGCGGCGGCGACGGCGGCCCAGCCGGCGACCAGCAGGCCGAGACCCGCCGCGCCCCAGATCACCGGCTGGCCGCGCCGCAACGCGGTGCGGACGGCGCCCATCAAGCCGACTCGTGGACGAGGCCGGAGGTGTCGACCTTGGTGCTGATCGCGCCGAACTCGTGCGCGAGGTCGGCCATCTTCTGCAGCGCCGCGCGGTCCACCTCGCTGGACAGCTCCTCGAACTGGCTGGCCCGGATCGCCTCGACAGTCGTCTTGCCGAAGTCGGCCGCCATCTGCTGCCATTCCGCCTCGTTGGCCGGGTCCTTGATCTGGCGCAGCGACTCGTCCATGGCGGCCCGGAACTTCGCGATCTTGTCGGCGTTGGCGGCGACGAACTTTTCCGAGGCGACGTAGTCGGCGTAGTTGATCCGCCCCTGCACGTCGGCGTACGGCTCGCCGAGCCAGACCGCGCCGCCCTCGCGGACCAGGGTCTGGCCGATCGCCCCGCTGGCGTTGATCGCGTCGACCGCGCCGCCCTTCAACGAGGTGGCCATCTGCGCGCTCGGGATGTTCACGTACTTGATCTTCTTGTCGTCGCAGCCGGCCTTGCGGACGGCGGCGCTGGTGTAGACCTGGCCGGGACCGTTGAGTTCGGTGACGCCGACGGTCTTGCCCACCAGGTCGCAGTAGGTCTTCGCGCCGCTCTTCGTGCTGGCGAAGACGCCCCGGCTGCGGGTCGGGTCGGGCGGGGTGGGGTTGAAGTACGCGCCCATGACGATCTTGACCTTGACCCCCTGCGAGGCGGCCACGATGGCCCCCCAGCCGCCGGAGAAGGCCAGGTCGACCTGGCCGGAGTCGGCGGCGGCGACGGCGGACGAGGCGGACGCGAGGGTGACCGGCTCCACGGCGATGCCGTGCTTGGCGAAGAGGCCCTTCTTCAGCGCCCACACCAGGGTGATCTCGTTGGGGAAGCCGATCTGGGTGACCTTCAGCGGCTCGCCGAGCGAGGCGTCGGCGGGGGCGCTCGATCCACCGTCGGAGAAGCAGCCGGACAGGGCGAGCGCGCTGACGGCGACCAGCGCGACGCCCAGCCGTCCGCGCCGCAGCGGTCCACCGTGCCGGCGGCGGTGCGGGGTGCGGTCGTGCCCGCGACGGGGTCCGTCGGCGGCCCGATCTCCCGGGGTGCGCGCCTTCGAGTCCACAAAGAAGAAAGCCATGGGGATGTCCTCCAGTGATTTGACAGGCATCCCGGGGGTGTGTGCGCCTCGGTCGGCGCGGACACCGACGCCGCGGACGCCGCAGGTGGGGCCGGCGGTGATCCGCGATCGCTGACGGGGCCTGATGGGGGATGAGGAGGGTGCGGCGGTACCCGACCGGTGTCGCCGATCGGACGTGGTGGGTGACGCGGGCCGGTGTCGCCAGGACTTCACGGCAGGCGGCGGGATGACCGGCGCCTCGGTCACGGGCACGAGGAAGGGTGGCGGCCGTGCCGACGGTGGAGCTGCGTTGACGGGTGCCGAAATACTCTATGCGAGACGCCATCTTGTCAAGCGATCCACGAGGCATCTAGTCCGTGTTCGCGCACCTCGCGGCCGGTGTGGTGCCGTCGCGGCGACCGTGGCGTGGGGTTGACAGCACCTGCATGATGGGTAAATCTATCGCTATCCGAGATGGCGTCTCTCTTTTTGATACAGACTGCCCCGGCCGACGACCCGCACGAGCATCACCGCGATCCGGGCGCAGGAAACTGGCGAACGAACAGCGAGGTTCAGCCGTGACCAACCAGCAGGACGTGGACGTGACGATCACCGGTCGGGCCGTGCCGGGATCCGACCGGATTCTCACCCCGGAGGCGGTGGCCTTCCTCGCCGGACTGCACCGCCGCTTCGGGGCCCGACGCGACGAACTCATCGCGCTGCGCGTCGCCCGACAGGCCGAACTGGACGCCGGGGCCGTGCTCGACTTCCTCCCCGAGACCGCGCACGTGCGCGACGCGGACTGGCGGGTCGCGCCCCCGGCCCCCGGCCTGGTGGACCGTCGCGTCGAGATCACCGGCCCCACCGACCGCAAGATGACGATCAACGCGCTGAACTCCGGCGCCAAGGTCTGGCTCGCCGACTTCGAGGACGCCATCACCCCCACCTGGGAGAACGTCATCTCAGGTCAGGTCAACCTCGTCGACGCGCTGGACCGCACCATCGACTTCGGCACCCCCGACGGCAGGTCCTACGCCCTCGGCGACGACCCCGCGACCATCGTCGTACGGCCCCGGGGATGGCATCTGGACGAGAAGCACCTGCACGTCGACGGGCAACCGGTGGCCGGCGCGCTCGTCGACTTCGGGCTCTACTTCTTCCACTGCGCCCGGCGGCAGCTCGACGCCGGCCGGGGCCCCTACTTCTACCTGCCCAAACTGGAGAGCCACCGGGAAGCCCGACTGTGGAACGACATCTTCGTCTGGGCCCAGCGCGAACGCGGCATCGCGCAGGGCACCATCCGGGCCACCGTGCTGATCGAGACGATCCCGGCCGCGTTCGAGATGGACGAGATCCTCTACGAGCTGCGGGAGCACTCGGCCGGGCTGAACGCCGGCCGGTGGGACTACCTGTTCAGCATCATCAAGAAGCACCGCAACCGGGGCACCGACTTCGTCCTGCCCGACCGCAACTCGGTCACCATGACCGCGCCGTTCATGCAGGCGTACTGCGAACTGCTGGTGCGGACCTGCCACCGGCGCGGCGCCCACGCCATCGGCGGCATGGCGGCCTTCATCCCCAGCCGCCGCGACGACCAGGTCAACGCCACCGCCCTGGCCAGGGTCCGCGAGGACAAGACCCGCGAGGCGACGATCGGGTTCGACGGGTCGTGGGTGGCGCACCCGGACCTCGTCCCGCTGTGCCGGGAAGTCTTCGACGGCTTCCTGGCCGACGCGCCGCACCAGCTCGACCGCACCCGCGACGACGTCACGGTCGACGCCGCCGCGCTGCTCGACGTCCGGTCGGCCGGCGGGCAGGTCACCGAGGCCGGCCTGCGCAACAACGTCAGCGCCGCCCTCCAGTACCTCGCGGCCTGGCTCGGCGGCCTGGGCGCGGTTGCGATCTTCAACCTGATGGAGGACGCCGCCACCGCCGAGATCGCCCGCTCCCAGGTGTGGCAGTGGGTGCACAACGACGTCGTCCTGGCCGACGGGCGGCCGGTCACCCGAAACCTGGTCGAGCAGGTGATCGACGAGGAGACCGCCACGATCGCCGCCGCCCGGGGACCGGCGTTCGACGCCGCCGGCTACGCCGCCGCCCGGGACCTCCTCGTCGAGGTGAGCCTGGCCGACGAGTTCGTCGAGTTCCTCACCCTGCCCGCCTACGCGCGGATGTCCTGAACAGTCATCGAGGAAAGGATCTGATGTGGTCGAGATCGTGGGTGGCCCCGCGGCATGGCGGGGGCCGGACATCGTGGACAGTCCGGAGTGGAAGATCGAACTGACCGACGCGCACGTCGCCGAACTCATGGCCGCCCTGGCGGCGGTGGACCGGCCCGACGTCGGCCTGCGGGACGTCACGAAGGAGAACTTCGTGCTGCCCACGCTCGCCCCGGTGCTCGCGGGCGTGGTCGACGAACTGGTCGACGGTCGCGGCTTCGTGCTGGTGCGCGGGGTGCCGGTCGAGCGGCTGACCGAACGGCAGGCCGAGCTGATGTACTGGGGCATCGGGCTGCACGTGGGCATCCCGATCCACCAGAAGACCGAGGACGACCTGCTCATCCACATCCGGGACCAGGGCGTCGACCGTAACGACCCGCTGGTGCGCGGCTTCCAGACCAGCGCCCGGCTCGACTACCACGCCGACTCCTCCGACGTGGTGGCGCTGCTGTGCATCCGCCCCGCCATGTCCGGCGGGGTCAGCACGATCGTCAGCGCGGTCGCGGTCCACGACGAGATCGTCCGCCGCCGACCCGACCTGGCCGAGGTGCTGTACGCCGACTGGTGGCACGACCGCCGCTCGGGCAACGGCCCGGAGAGCTTCTTCCAGTGCCCGATCTTCGGCCGCAACGACGACGGCAAGCTGTTCGCGCACTACGGCCGCGCGTACATCGAGTCGGCCCCCCGGGGCGAGGGCGTGCCCGACCTGACCCCCGCCCAGATCGAGGCGATGGACCTGCTCGACGAACTCGACAACTCCGACGGGTTCGTGCTCAACATGAACTTCGCCCCCGGCGACATCCAGTTCCTCAACAACTACACCATCATGCACGCGCGCACCGACTACCAGGACCACCCGGAGCCGGAACGCAAGCGGGACCTGATCCGGCTGTGGCTGGTCATCGACCGTGACCTCGGTCTGCCGCCGGCCTTCGACGCCGGGGGCATCGTGCCCCGCGCGGTCGCGCTGGCCCGGTGACCCCGCCGCCCGCCACGGCCGACCGGCGCATCCGCGGCCGGCCGTGGCGGGCGCGGCCCGGACCCCGCGCGAGCGCCGGCCCGGCCGGCTCACCCCACCCGGCGTCGACGGGCCAGCGCCAGCGCACCCAGCCCGGCGGCGAGCAGCCCCACCACCAGGGCGACGTAGCCGCCGCCGCGTCCGTTGCCGGTGCCGACGCCACCGTCCGCGGAGGCCACCACCAGCCCACCCAGGGCCATCCCGACCACCCCCGCCGTCACGGCCGGCACGCCGCCGCGCCGCCCGGCACCGGTCGGCCGGCGCAGCGCCAACCCTCCGACGACCACCCCGGCGAGCCCCAGCAGCACGGCGACCGTCGCCCCGAGCCGCCCGACGCTCATGGTGGTGACACCGACCGCGTCCCGCTGCGCCGACAGGTGCGCCGAGGCCGGGGCGGCGAACCCCGTCGCGCCGAGAACGACGGCGGCGACCACCGTCGACACCAGTCGGGACGACCGGGAAATGCCTGCTGGACGCATGATGCTCCTCCTGTCCGCGACGCGTGCCCCCACGCGTCGGTCTCCCCGATCATGGCGGCGGGCGCGGCGACCGTCGTCCGGCGAACGTGGACAGTGCGTACTGCCGCCGTGGCGTACCCGGCCGCCGCCGACGCGGTACGCCTACCGCGTCCGTGGTATCCGCCGGTCGTCCGTCGGTAGGAGTCGCCCCCCGGTGGCAGCCGGTTAGGGTGCGCCCATGAGCACAGCACGCTGCGGTGTCCGCGACTGGGCGATCGCCGGCGGGGTGGCGGTGGTGCTGCTGCTCGCCGGGGTGGCCGGGAATCCGGGGCCCGGTCCGGTCGGCTACGCCCTGCTGGCGGCCGGCGGTCTGGCGCTCGCCGCCCGCCGGCATGCCCCGGTCGCCGTGCTGGTCGGCACCGGCGGGTGCGCGGTGGGCTGCCAGGCGGTCGGTCTCGACGTGCCCGCCGTCGCCTTCCTGTTCGCGGTGTACGCCGCCGTCCGGGCGGGACACCGCACGGCCACGGTGGTGGCGGTGGTGGCGGTGCTGGTGGCACTGCCGCTGGTTGCTCTCGGCCCGCCGCAGGAACTGGCCCTGGGCGCTGCGCTCACCCGGGCCCGGGGTGTGCTCGAACTGGCCTGGCTGGTCGCCGCCGGCGCGGCGGGAGAGGCGCTGCGGCAGGCCGAGCGGCGGGCGGACGAGGCCGAGCGGAGCCGGGAGGAGACCGCGCGGCGGCGCGCCGACGAGGAACGGCTGCACATCGCCCGTGAGCTGCACGACTCGCTCACCCACCAGATCTCGGTCATCACCGTGCAGGCCGAGGTGGCCGTGCATCTGGCCCAGCGGCGCGGCGAGGACGTGCCGGAGGCGCTGCTGGCGATCCGGGCGGCCGGCCGGGAGGCGACCCGGGAGCTGCGGGCGACCCTGGAGGCGTTACGGGACGACGGGGAAACCACCCAGCCCGGCCTCGACCACGTCCCGGAGTTGGTGCGTCGGGCCCGCGCGGCGGGTCTGGACACGACCCTGACCATCGGGGGTGACCGGCACGACGTTCCGGCGGCGGTCGGTGCGACGGCGTACCGGATCGTCCAGGAGTCGCTCACCAACGTCAACCGGCATGCCGCCGCCACCACCGCGTCGATCCGGATCGACTACCGGCGCGACGCGCTCGCCATCCGGGTCGACGACGACGGCACCGCCCTCCCGTCCGGCGCGCCCACCCCCGGCGTCGGGCTGCTCGGCATGCGCGAACGGGTTGCCGCCCTCGGTGGTCGGCTGCGCGTCGGCCCGCGCCGCGGCGGCGGTTTCACCGTCCACGTCGAACTCCCCACGGGTGGCACCCCGTGATCCGGGTGCTGCTCGTCGACGACCAGCCGCTCCTGCGCAGCGGCTTCCGCGCGTTGCTCGACATCGAGGACGACATCGAGGTGGTGGGGGAGGCCGCCGACGGCGTCGCGGCGCTGACGCTGGCCCGGCGGCACCGGCCGGACATCGCGCTGCTCGACATCCAGATGCCGGTCATGGACGGCATCGAGACCACCCGGCGCATCGCTGCGGACCCGACCCTGGCCGGGGTACGCGTCGTCATCCTGACCAACTACGGCCTGGACGAGTACGTCGTCGACGCGCTGCGTGCCGGGGCGGCCGGGTTCCTGGTCAAGGACATCGTGCCGGAGGACCTTCTGCACGCCGTCCGGGTAGCCGCCCGTGGTGACGCCCTGCTCGCGCCGTCGATCACCCGCCGGCTCATCGACAGGTACGTCTCCGCGCGCCCGCGGGTCGCCGCCGGCGTCGCACTGGCGGGGCTGACCTGTCGGGAGCGCGAGACGGTCGCCCTGGTCGCGCAGGGCCTGTCCACCACCCAGATCGCCGACCGGCTGGTGATCAGCCCGTCGACCGCGAAGACCCACATCAACCGGGCGATGGTCAAGCTCCATGCCCGTGACCGCGCCCAACTCGTGATCGTCGCCTACGAGTCCGGCCTGGTCACCCCCGGCGGCGGATGAGCGTGCCGCCGGCCCGTACGGCATGACCGCGCCGGCTCGGTCGGCCCCGCGGCGGCCCGTCCGGCCCGTGACATGATGACGCCCATGGGGAAGCAGCAGGATGTCGACCGGTCCGACCGTCACGACGGGGCGGGTGACCGCCCGCCCGCGGCGATGGACGGCGACGCCGAGGCCCGGCTCCGCCTCGCGCAGGACCCGGGCACCACCCACCTGACGCTGATCGACCTGGCCGCCGACCCGTCGCCGGTGGTCCGGCGGGCGGTCGCCGCCCGGGCCGACGCGCCCGCGCAGGCGTTGCGTCCGCTCACCCGGGACCGTGACCGCGAGGTACGGGAGGCCGTGGCACGTAACCCCGCCACCTCGATCGCCAATCTGCTGCGCCTGGTCAGGGACGCCGACCGGTGGGTCCGCTGGGCGGTCGCCGGCAACCCGGCCTGCGACGCGTCGGTACGCCGGGCGATGGCGCAGACCGCCGACAAGGAACTGCGGGGCCTGCTCGCCGAGTCGCGTGACCTGGAGCCGGAGCTGGCCGCGCGGCTGGTCGACGACGTCTCTCCCGAGGTGCGGGAGCGCCTCGCCGCGCACACCCACGACTCCGACGTGATGACCACGCTGCTGGCCGACCGCACGGCCCGGGTACGCAAGGGGCTGGCGCGCAATCCGCGGACCACCGCCGAGCACCGTCGCGCGCTCGCCCAGGACCCGGTGCCGGACGTCCGCGCCGCGCTGGTGTCCGCCGTCGCGCTCGACGAGGCAGACCTGCGTCCGCTGGTGGAGGACCGGTCGGCGCAGGTGCGGATGGCGGTGGCGACGTCGGAACTCGTCCCGGCGCACCTGCGGCAGGCGCTCACCGACGACCCGGAGGAGCTGGTCGCGGACGCGGCCCGGCAGTTCCGCCCCGGTGCGGCGACCTCCCCGGTGGTACGCGCGCCCCGCGTCGGCCACCGCACCGCCGGGCCGGGTCGGGGCCGGGCGGGCGACGCCCCGCGCTGAGTCCGTCCCGCGTACGCCCGGTGCCGGCGTAGGGGCTTCCCCCCGGGTCGAGGGTGCGCGACACTTCTCGGGCGGATCGATCGGGGTGGCTCCCTTCGTTTCCTTCCGACCGGACGGTAGCATTGTCTGGCTGTATCGCGGACAGGGAGGCCATTGATGGCGCGTGCGACGTCCCGCCCGGAGTCGACCCGACGCCGGCAACGCTGGCCCGACGGGTACGACCCGGAGAACACCCGCAACTCGCTGATCACCAGTGCGTTGGGGCTGATCGAGCAACGGGGCTTCGACCGCACCTCGGTGCAGGAGATCGCCGACCAGGCGCAGCTCACCAAGGGCGCCTTCTACCACCACTTCGCCAGCAAGGACGACCTGCTGCGGCACATCCAGGAGGAGTACCTGGAGGCGCAGCTCGCCGCGATCCAGAAGATCGAGGCCGACAGCGACGACCCGACCGTGCGGGTACGCGAGCTGATCCGGTTCAGCCTGACCAGCGTGGCCGAGTACCGGGCCCACGTGACGATCTTCTACCAGGAGCGGCGCTACCTCTCCGGTGACCTGTTCGCCGAGGTGACCCGCAAGCGGGGCCTGGTGGAGGCGGCGTTCGCCGGGATGATCGCCGACGGGGTCGCCCGGGGGGCGTTCCGCGCGGACGTCGACCCGCGGATCGCCACCTTCGGGCTGGTCGGCATGTGCGCCTGGGCCTACCAGTGGCTCAACGTCGGCGGACCGCTCAGCGTCGACGAGGTGGCCCGCCAGTTCAGTGCGATGGTGCTGGAGGGCCTGACCGCCTGAGCGCCGCCGGGGCCCTCGCCCCGCCCGTCAGTCCTTGAGGAGTTGGCGGGCCATGACGATGCGTTGGACCTGGTTGGTGCCTTCGTAGATTTGGGTGATCTTGGCGTCGCGCATCATGCGTTCGACCGGGTAGTCCCGGGTGTAGCCGTACCCGCCGAGCAACTGCACCGCGTCGGTGGTGATCTCCATGGCGGCGTCGGAGGCGAAGCACTTGGCCGCCGCGCCGAAGTAGGTCAGATCCGCGTCGCCGCGCTCAGACTTGCCGGCCGCCGCGTAGGTGAGCTGCCGGGCCGCCTCCAGCTTCATGCCCATGTCGGCGAGCATGAACTGGATGCCCTGGAACTCGGCGACCGGTTTGCCGAACTGCTTGCGTTCGCGGACGTAGCCCTTGGCGTAGTCGAGGGCGCCCTGGGCGATGCCGACGGCCTGGGCGGCGATGGTGACGCGGGTGTGGTCCAGGGTGCGCATCGCGGTGCCGAAGCCGGTGCCGGGCTCGCCGATGATCCGGTCGGCGGGGATGCGGACGTTGTCGAGGTAGACCTCCCGGGTGGGGGAGCCCTTGATGCCGAGTTTCTTCTCCGGCGCGCCGAAGCTGACCCCGGGGTCGGACTTCTCGACGACGAACGCGGAGATCCCCCGGGACCGGGCGGCCGGGTCGGTGACGGCGAACACGGTGTAGAACTCCGACACCCCGGCGTTGGTGATCCACCGTTTCACCCCGTTGAGGACCCAGTGGTCCCCGTCCCGGACGGCCCGGGTGGTCATGGACGCCGCGTCGCTGCCGGCCTCGGGCTCGGACAGGCAGTACGAGAACATCGCCTCACCCGCCGCCACCGGCGTCAGATAGCGCCGTCGGAGTTCCTCGGACCCGGCCAGCAGCAGGGGCATCGTGCCGAGCTTGTTGCCGGCGGGGATGAGGGCCGTCGAGGCGCAGGCGCGGGCGACCTCCTCGATGACGATCGCGGTGGCCAAGGCGTCCGCGCCGGCCCCGCCGTACTCGACGGGGATGTGCGGGGCGTGGAAGTCGGCGGCCCGCAGGGCGTCGTACGAGGACTTGGGGAACTCCCCCGTCTCGTCGGCCTCGGCCGCGTGCGGGGCCACCTTGGCGGCACAGACCTCGCGGACCGCCTCGCGGACCGCGTCGTGCTCCTCGGGCAACCGGTACGCCTCGAACACCACAGACCCCCTCGTCAAACCGCCGGCCAGCAAAATACCATCCGGTCGGTATGTTGGGCACCCCTTGAGTTGTCCGGGCCGGGGGTGTTAGATACCCACCAGTCGGAATGTGGGAGGCCGGATGACCCGCGCGGTCCGGGCAGGCATGGACTTCGTCTCCGCGCTCGACCGGGGCAGCCTCGGTGGCCTCGCCCGGTTGTGCGCCCCCGACGCGACCTGGTGGGTGGACACCGGCCCGGACCGTCGCGGCGGCGACCCGGCGCTCGCCCCACACGGCAGCGGACGTTTCCCCCTGCACGGCCGCATGCGGATGGACGACAAACTGGCGCTGATGCGGTCCCTCGGCCCGCACGCGTTCCCCACCGGCTGCCGGCAGATCCCCCGGCGGATCGTCGCCGGGGACGACACCTGCGTCATCGAGGTCGAGGGGTACGGCGTCCACGCCAGCGGACGCGAGTACGCCAACCGCTACGGCTTCGTCGTCGACGTGGACCCGACCGGCGCGATCGTCGCCGTGCGGGAGTACCTCGACACCGCCCACGCGCAGCACGTCGTGGGCGACGACGCGCCCGTACCCCGCAGCAGCCTCGACGACCCCCCGCACCACGACCCCCCGCGCCACGACCCGCCCGACCCGGTCGACGCGCCCCCGGCGCTGGCGACCGCGCTGGCGATGTGGCCGGCCCTCGCCCGGGGCGACCTCGACGCCTTCGGCGCGCTGTTCACCGCCGACGCCACCTGGTGGACCGACTCCGGCCGCCGCCGCGACCTCGGCCGGCACCACGGCCGGGGCGACCTCGACGCCAACGGCCCGTTGCACGGGCGGGTCGCGATGAGCGGGAAACTCGCCGCCATGCGGGCCCGACTGGCCGGCGGCGCCTACGCGTCCCCCGGGATCGCGGTCACCGCCGACCGGTGGATAGTCGACGACACCCTGGTCGCCGTCGAGGCCCACGGACACGCCGTCCTCGGCGACGGCGCCCGCTACCAGAACCGCTACCTCTGGATCGTCGACGTCCGACCCGGCGGCATCGCCGAGGTCCGCGAGTACTGCGACACCCTGCACGTCACCGACCTGATGGGCGTCGCCCCGGAGGCCGACCGATGACCCTGCCGTTCACCGACCTCAACCACGTGCTGACCACCACCCGGTCGGTCCGGCTGCGCCTCGACTACGACCGTCCGGTGCCCCTCGACCTCGTCGGCGAGTGCCTCCAACTCGCCGTCCAGGCGCCCACCGGAGGCGGCGCCGAGGACTGGCGCTGGCTCGTCGTCGGCGACCCGGCGCTCAAGGCCGAACTGGCGACGCTCTACCACTCCGCCTACCGCACCCACGTGCACGAACCGCTGCACAGCGCGGCGGGCACCGGGAACGACCTGGTCCGGGGCCGCCTCGGCGGCGTCGACGCGGACGGCACGGTCAGCGCCCGCACCGCCCGCATCCTCGCCGGGGCCGAGCACCTCGCGCGGCACATCGGGCGGGCCCCGTACCTGGTCATCCCGTGCGCCACCCGGCCCGACCCGGCCACCGGAGGCCCCGGCACCAACTCTGCCCTCTACGGATCGCTCTATCCGGCGATCTGGCAGTTCAACCTGGCGCTGCGGGCGCGCGGACTCGGCACCGTCATCACCACCCTGCACCTGCACCACGCCGCCGCCGTCGCCACGCTGCTCGGCATCCCCGACGGCGCGGTGCAGATCACCATGCTGCCGGTCGCGTACACCATCGGCACCGACTTCAGGGTCGCGGCCCGTCGGCCCGTGCACGGCGTCAGCTACCTCGACCGGTGGGGCACCCCGTTGCCCTACCGGGACAAGCCCGTCGACCGCCTCACCGGAGAGGACCACCGATGACCGGAGCAGTGATCACCGACATCGACGAGGTGCTGACCACCACCCGCGCGGTGCGTCACCGGCTGGACTTCGACCGGCCCGTCGGCCGCGCCGTCGTCGAGGAGTGCCTGCGCCTCGCGCAGCAGGCGCCGATGGGCTCCAACCTGGAGGACTGGCGGATCGTCGCGGTCGACGACCCGGCACTCAAGCGGGAACTGTCCACCCTGTACACCGAGATCTGGCACGACACGGTCGCCCGCCCGCTGGCCGACGGCGAGGCGGCCACCACCACCCGGTTGTCGCCAGGCGTCCGGGCCGACCCCCGCGCCCAGGCCCGGCAGCAGCGGGTCCTCGCCGCCGTCAAGCACCTCGTCGACCACCTGGCGCAGGTGCCCGTCCTGGTCGTGCTGTGCAGCACCAAACCGGTCCCGCAGCGACCCGTCGGCGGCACCGCCTCCGGTTACTACGGGTCGATCTTCCCGTTCGCCTGGTCGTTCCAGCTCGCCCTGCGCTCCCGGGGCCTCGGCTCGGTACTGGCCACCGCCCTGGCCCACCGGGCCACCCGGGTACGCGAGGTGCTCGGCCTGCCCGACGACTGGCGACCGGTCACCCTCGTCCCGGTCGCCTACACCCGGGGCCTGGACTTCCGCCCCGCCGCCCGCGCCGACCTCGCCGACGTGGCGTTCTGGAACGGGCCCACCGAACCGGCCGGATCGGCGGCCCGGTGAGAGCCGCCCACGTCCGTACCCCCAGCGCCGCCGACCCGGTCGGCGCGCTGCACGTCGGCGACCTCGCCGCCCCGACGGCACCCCCCGGCTGGGTCGACGTCGACGTCCGGGCCGGCGCGCTGAACATGCACGACCTGTGGACGCTGCGCGGCATCGGCACCACCGGGCCCGACGGGCCCCGGGTCATCGGCAGCGACGCGGCAGGCGTCGCCGCGGGCCGCGAGGTGATCGTCTACCCGGTGCTGCCCACCGCGCCCGACGGTCGGACCGTCCCGCATGCCACCCTGCTGCCCGACGCCGGCCACGGCGTGCTCGCCGAACGGATCGTCGTCCCGGCGGCGCACCTCGTCGCCAAACCCGCCGGACTGAGCTGGGCCGAGGCCGCCAGCCTGCCGACCGCCTGGCTCACCGCGTACCGGATGCTGTTCAGCCGGGCGGCCGTCGGCCCCGGGCGGACCGTGCTGGTGCAGGGCGCGGGTGGCGGGGTGGCGACCGCCGCGATCAGCCTCGCCGTGGCGGCCGGCGCAACCGTGATGGTCACCTCCCGGTCGGCGGCCAAACGGGAACGGGCGCTCGCCCTCGGCGCAGCCGTCGCCCTGGACAGCGACGCACGGACCCCGGAACTCGCCGACATCGTCGTGGAGACCGTCGGCGCGGCCACCTTCGCCCATTCGACCCGCTGCACCCGGGCCGGCGGCACCATCGTGGTCTGCGGCGGCACCAGCGGCTTCACCGCCGAGCTGGACCTGCCACGCCTGTTCGCCCGGGAGATCAGCGTGCACGGCGCGACCATGGGCACCCTCGAAGAGTTCGTGGCGCTGGTCGGGTTCGTCGACACCCACCGGCTCCGACCCGTCGTCGACAGCGTCGTCGACCTCGCCGACATCCGGATCCAGGCGGCCCGGATGCTGGCCGGCACCGCGTTCGGCAAGCTCTGCGTGAGCCTGACGTGACCTCCGTGGTGCTGACCCGGCGCGGGACCGCACTCTGGGCGCGCATCGACCGGCCCGGGTCCGGCAACGCCTGCGACAGTACCGTGCTGACCGGTCTCGAACGGTGGCTGGCCGCCGCGACCGACCCGGGCGTACGCGTGCTCGTGCTCACCGGCACCGGCCGCAGCTTCTGCGCCGGGGCCGACCTCGCCGAGGCCACCGCCCTGCTCGGTGACCTGCCCGCGCTGCTGGCACACCTCGACCGGGGCCGCCGCCTGGTCCGCGCCCTCCGGGCGGCCCCGGTGCCCACCGTCGCCGCGGTCAACGGGGCGGCCTTCGGCGGCGGCCTCGAACTGCTGCTCGGCTGCGACATCGCGGTCGCCGCCGACGGTGCCCGGATCGGCGACCGGCACCTCGCCGCCGGTCAGGTCCCCGGCTGGGGGTCCAGCGTGCTGCTGCCCCTCGCCGTCGGCCCGGCGCTCGCCCGACGCCTGCTGATCACGGGGGAGACCTGGTCGGCCGAGGAATCGGTACGCCGGGGACTGGTCAGCGCCGCCGTCGCCGACGACCGTCTCGTCGGGCACGTCGACGCGCTGGCCGCAGCGGTCGCGGCCCGCGACCCGGCGGCGGTCCGCCGGATGCTCACCGTCGCCCGCCCGCCGGTGGCCGAGGCGGACTGGGACCGGGAGTGGGAGACGCTCGCCGCGCACGTCACGGCCCAGGCGGCGGCCAGTGCCGGCACCGCGTCCCCGCCCGACCGTCACGCCCCCGGGGCACCCACCCGACCCGACCCCCTGCACCCACCACCCGGAACGGAGCACCCCCGATGCGCACCATGAGACGGACCACCGTCGACACCCCGACCGACCTGCTGGGGCTGGTCGGCACGGAGCTGGGCGTCAGCGCGCCGCAGGTGGTGACCCAGCGGCAGGTCGACCAGTTCGCCGACGTCACCGGGGACCACCAGTGGATCCACGTCGACGTCGAACGTGCCCGGTCCGGGCCGTTCGGCGGTACCGTCGTGCACGGGTTCCTCACCCTGGCCCTCGTCCCCCGGCTGCTCGCCGACATCCTGGAGGTGCGGACCTTCTCGATGGGGGTCAACTACGGCCTCGACCGGGTCCGGTTCGTCAGGCCGCTGCCGCCGGGGGTCGAGATCCAGGGCACCGCGACCCTCGTCGCGGCCACCGCGATCACCGCGCCCGGCCCGCAGGCCACCCCCGGGGTACAGGCCACGGCGTCGGTGGCGGTGGAGTTCGCCGACACGTCGCAGCCCTGCTGCGTGGCGGAGATCGTTTTCCGCTACTACGCCTGACCTCAGGGAGCGTCGCCCGACCCGCCCGGCGTCGGCCGAACCAGGGCCGACGCCGGGCCGGCGGTCACCCGGCCCGGCGGCCGGCGGTCACTCGGTCATCGTGCGCGACGGCGCGACGAACCGGCCCCGGTAGAACGACAGCGCCGGCACGTCGGTGGGCTTCAGGTGGACCCGGTCGACGTCGATCAGGACGATCACGTGGTCGCCGCTGGTGATCACCTCGTCGCGTCGTCCGGCCAGGATCGCCGGGGTGTCGGGCAGCAGCGGGACGCCGTCGGGGCCGGGCACCCAGGACACCCCGTCGAGCCGTTGCTCCCCGGACAGCCCGGAGGTGGCGAACCGCCGGGCCACGTCCTCCTGGTCCTGGCTGAGGATGTGCACGGCGATCCGGTGGGCGTCCATCAGCACCGGGAAGCTCGACGAGAAACTGGTGACGCAGAACAGCACCTTCGCCGGGTGCAGCGAGACCGAGGTGAACGAGTTCACGGTCAGCGCGGCGACGGCGCCCCCGGCGGTCACCGCGGTCACCGCCGTCACACCGGTGGGGAAGTGCCCGCACACCTGACGGAACTCGGCGGAGTCGAACAGGGGCTCGGCCATCATCGGGTCACCGCCGGGTCGCAGGAGTCGTGGTCGGGACGCAGCCCGGTGTCGAGCTGGATCAGGCACAGGGTGTGCCCACCCGGGTCCTTCACCAGGTGCAGCCGTCCGTGGGGGGTGTCGACCGGCCCGACGGTCGGCTTGCCGCCCAGGGCGGTCACCCGGGCCAGCGCGTCGTCGAGGGAGGCGACGGCGAAGTAGGTGACCCACGTCGACGGGATGGGGTTCGGCCAGGCGTTGTCGAGTTCGAGTACCCCGGCGACCGGCACGTCGGCGAGCATCAGCACGGTGTAGGGCCGGGCCGTCGGCGAGTCGTCGCGCTGCTGGGTGGTGTAGCCGAACAGTGTGCGGTAGTAGGCCACCGCCTCGGCCGGCTCACCGGTGTCCAACTCGTTCCAGCACAGCGCCCCGACCGAGTTGACCGCCTGGACGCCGACGCGCGACTCACCCTGGTAGAGGCCGAAGGCCGCGCCGAACGGGTCGATCACCGCCGCGCCGGTGCCCGCCGCCGGCAGGTAGCGCGGCGGCGCGACCAGCTCGCCGCCGAGCGCCACCGCCTGCCGGGCGGACGCGGCGATGTCGTCGACGGCGAAGTAGGTGAGCCAGCCCCGGGGGCGGTCGCCGTGCAGGGCGGCGGCGTCGGAGATCCCGGCGACGTCCCGCCCGTCGATGCTGCACATCCGGTAGGTGGTGCCGCCGAGGCGTTCGGCGCGGACCGTCCAGCCGAGCAGCGCGGCGTAGAAGGTCTCGGCCTGCGCCGGGTCGGGTGTGCACAGCTCCACCCAGACCGCCTCGCCGGGCTGGAATCGTGGTCTCATCCGGTTGCCCCCCTGGTGGCCGGGCCCGCGACGATCGTGCGGGCCGAGATGTCGTACGCCTGGTCGGCGGTCCCGGTGGTCAGGCTCGACTCGACGACGCCGACCACCGCCCGCAGGGTCGCCCCCGGCACGGCCAGCAGGGCGTCGACGAGCTCGTCGACGGCCCCGTCCAGCTCGTCGTCGGGGACCACCCGGGCCACCAGGCCCCAGTCGCGCAGCTGCCCGGCGGTCGCCTCCGCCACCCCGGTGAGCAGGTGGTAGGCGTGCGGCCGGGGCACCGACCGGGCGATGGTGTGGCCGACCCCGGCGGGGGCGAAGCCGTAGCGTGCCTCCGGCAGCGACAGCCGGGCGTCGGCGGCGGCGACCGGCAGGTGTACGGCGCTGAGCAGGCCGACGCCGAACCCGATGATCCGTCCCCGCACGGCGGCGACGACGGGCACCGGGAGCCGGCGGATGCGCTGCAACGCGGTGTCGCTGGCGCGCAGGTCGGCAGCCACCTCCTCCCGGGTGGCCCCGGCCAGCGCGGTGAAGGAGGAGGTGTCCCAGCCGGCGCAGAAGTGCCGCCCGGCCATGTCGAGGCGGATGACCGCGCAGGTCGCGTCGCCGGCGGCGGTCTCCAGGGTGTCGACGAGCCGGTGCAGCGTCGTGGTGTCGAAACAGTTGCCGCGCGCCGCGTTGTCGTAGCGGATCCGGGCGAGGCGGCCGTCGTGCCCATGGGTGAGGGTGATGGTCACCGCGGTATCATACAAACCGGTCGGTATGAACACAACGGTGCTGGCCGGCGGGCCTTTGTCACGCGAATGTCACGAGCGAGATACCCGGTCGACCCGTTGACTTGATACCGGCTGGTCGGTACTTTGTGGCGAACGTCACCGCCGCCTCACGCGGAGACATGACGGGTCCATCGCAGTGAAGGACACCCATGATGATCATGAAATCCCTGCGCTCCCGGCGCTTCCTGGCATTGGCAGCCGCGCTGACCGTCGCGAGCGCCGGCCTCACCGGGTGCGGCGGCTCCGATTCCGACGACACCGGCTCGTCCCGCACCGCGCCCATCCGGGCGCTGCTGGCCGCCCAGCCGGCGACCCTCGACCCGATCGTCGGCGCGCGCTCCGCCCAGATCGTCTGGGCGACGATGCTCGAACCCCTGATCAACACCGGTAGCGACCTCGCGCCGACCGACACCGGCCTGGTCACGAGCTGGACCCGTACCGACGCCACGACCTGGACGTTCAAGGTCCGGCCCGACATCAGCTTCAGCAACGGCGAGAAGGCCGACGCGGCGGCGGTCGCCAACACCATCACGCTCACCCGCGACAGCGCGGCCTCGCAGCTCAAGACGTACTTCGGCAACGTCACCGCGATCGAGGCGCCCGACGCCACCACGGTCGTGGTCAAGACCAAGACCCCGCAGTACGACATCCCCGACCTGCTCACCACCGTCTACCTGGTGCCGCCGAAGTACTACCAGGAGAAGGGCTCGGAGGGCTTCGCCGCCGCACCCGTCGGCACCGGCCCGTACGTCTGGTCGGGCGCGAACGCCGGCCGGGACATCTCGGTCAAGCGCAACCCCGACTACTGGGGCACCAAGGCGACCAACGAGGGCGTCACCTTCACCTGGGCCAACGAGGCCGCCCAGCGGCTCGCGCTGATCCAGAGCAAGAGCGTGGACGTCTCCTTCGACCTGCCGCCGGCCCAGGCCAGCGCCGCCAAGTCCGCCGGGGTCGAGGTGGTCAGCACCGAGACCGCCATGAAGATCATCGCCTTCCTCGACTCCACGAAGGCGCCGTTCGACGACCCGAAGCTGCGCGAGGCGGCGGCCCTGGCCATCGACCGCGACGCCATCGTCAAGGGCATCTTCGACGGCCAGGCGGTCGCCGACGCCGGGCTGCTCAACGTCAAGCCCGGTCAGCAGCCGACGCAGAGCGTGACCGCCGACGCCGCCAAGGCCAAGGAACTCCTCGGCGGGGCGACCCCGACCGTGCAGATCACCTACCCGGCTGCCCAGTACACCAACATCGAAGAGGTGTCCCAGGCCGTCGGTGGCAGCCTGGAGAAGGCCGGTTTCAAGGTCAGCTACGTGCCGCTGGACTACGGCACGCTGGTCAAGCGGATCGTCGGCCGCCAGGTGCCCGGCCTGTCGATCTTCGCCGGGGTGCCGAACGTCGCCGTGCCGGACTACTTCGTCAGCGGCTTCATGAAGACGAAGTCGATCACCGGCAACTGCCCCGACCCGCAGATCGACACCCTGGCCCAGCAGGCGCTGGAACAGAACGACGCCCAGCAGGCCGCCCCGCTCTACGAGCAGCTCAACACGATCGGCGTGGTCCAGAAGCACTGCTACGTGCCGCTGTACCGGCAGGTGTTCAACTACGCGACCGGCCCCGGCGTCTCCGGCGTGGTGTTCGGCCCGCTAAACACCGTGGACTTCACGAAGGCGACCCGCTGACGATGCCCGAGGCAGCGGAGACGGGGGTGCCGGGCGACCTCGCCCGGCACCCCCGCACCCCGGAGTCGGACACCCCCGTGCTGGAGGTCGCCGACCTCGTCGTCGAGCACCGCGACGGCGGCACCGGCACGCTGTTCCGCGCGGTCGACCAGGTGTCGCTGCGCATCGCGGCCGGCGAGAGCGTCGCCGTCGTCGGCGAGTCCGGCTCCGGCAAGACCACCCTCGCGATGGCCGCCACCGGGCTCGGCCCGCGCGGCCGGGGCGACATCCGGCTGCTCGGCCACTCGCTCGCGGCGGTCAGCCGCACCCAACTGCGCCGGCTGCGCCCCGAGGTGCAGGTGGTCTTCCAGGACCCGCACGGCTCGCTCGACCCCCGCCAATCGGTCCGCTCCGGGCTGCGGGAACTGCGGGCGCTGCAACCCGAACGGACCTCCTGGATCGACGACGCCGACCTGCTCGGCCGGGTCCGGCTCGCCCCGGACCTGCTCGACCGCTACCCCCACCAGCTCTCCGGAGGCCAGGCGCAGCGGGTCTGCATCGCCCGCGCGCTGCTCATGCGTCCCCGCCTCATCGTCGCCGACGAGCCGACCTCCGGCCTCGACGTCTCCGTACAGGCCGACGTGCTGGCATTGCTGCGCCAGATCCGGGCCACCACCGGCGCGGCGTTGCTGATGATCAGTCACGACCTGGCCGTGGTCCGTTCGCTCTGCGACGTCGTGCACGTCATGTACCGGGGCCGGGTCGTCGAGGCGGGACCCTGCGACCGGGTCTTCGGCACCCCCGAGAACGACTACACCCGCGAACTGCTCGCCGCGATGCCCGGCGCGCGCTGGAGGTCCCGCCGATGAAGGCCAGCACCGTACGCCGCGTCGGCGGCCGGCTCGCGTCGCTGTTCGCCTCGCTGCTCATCGCGCTCAGCCTGGCGTTCCTGCTCGGCCGGCTCTCCGGCGACCCGACCGCCACCATCCTCGGCCCGTTGGCCCCACCCGAGCAACGCGAGGCGCTGCGCCACGAGCTGGGCCTGGACCTGCCCGTCGTCGTGCAGTACCTCGACTACCTCAAGGGCGTGTTCACCGGCGACCTCGGCCAGTCGTTGCAGTTCTACCAGTCGAACACCGCGATGATCGCCGACCGGCTGCCGTACACGCTGCAACTGGTCGGCGCGGGCATGGCACTCGCCCTGCTGGTCGGCGTGCCGCTCGGGGTGCTCGCGGCCACCCGGGAGGGAACCTGGTGGGACCGGGGGGCCTCCACCCTCGCCCTGCTCGGCCAGTCGGTGCCGGTCTTCTGGTTCGGCATGATGCTGGTGGTGCTGTTCGCCGTCAAACTCGGCTGGCTGCCCGCCGGCCAGTCCGGCAGCCCGAGACACCTGATCCTGCCCGCGCTGACCATGTCGGTCTATCCGATGGCGCACATCGCCCGGCTCACCCGCGCCTCGATGAGCGACGCGCTGTCCGAGCCCTACATCGACTCCGCCCGCGCCCGGGGCATCAGCACCCGCCGGGTGATCTGGCGGCACGCCTTCACCAACGCGATGATGCCGATCCTCACCATCGTGGTGCTCCAGACCGGCATCCTGCTCTCCGGCGCGGTCGCCGTCGAGTACGTCTACTCCTGGCCCGGTCTCGGCCAGCTCGCGTTGCAGGCCATCCAGTTCCGCGACTTCCCGCTGGTGCAGGCGATCGTGGTGTTCGGCGCGCTGGTGTTCGTGCTGCTGAACCTGCTCGTCGACGTCCTGCACTCGATCGTCGACCCGAGGGTGCGGTGAGCATGAGCCAACTCGAACTCGACCCGGTCACCGCCCCGGTGTCGCCACCGCGCCGGGCCGGCCGCCGGGCGCGTACGTCGGTGTTCTGGCTGGCCCTGCCGCTGGCGGTGACCGCCGTCGCGGTGTTCGTGCTGCCGCTGACCGGGCTGCTGCCCGACGGCGGCCAGGACCTCGACGCGACCCGCCGGCCGCCCGCGTTCCTGTCCGGCGGCAGTTGGGCGCACCCCCTCGGCACCGACAAGCTCGGCCAGGACCTGCTCACCCAGTTCGTCTCCGCCGGCCGGCTGACCATCGTGATCGGCCTGGTCGGCGCGCTCGTCGCGATCGGCCCCGGCACGCTGCTCGGCCTGCTGGCCGGCTACTTCCGGGGCTGGGTCGACCGGGTCATCTCGATCCTCATCGACGCCCAGCTCGCCCTGCCGTTCATCCTGGTCGCCCTCGCCATCATCGCCAACCGGGGCAGCTCGCTGCCGGTGCTGTTCCTGGTGTTGGCGCTCACCGGCTGGGCGGTGTGCGCCCGGGTCACCCGCGCCGCGACCCTGGCCATCCGGGAACGCCAGTTCGTCGTCGGCCTGCGCGCCGCCGGCGCGTCCGAACCCCGGATCGTCTTCCGGCACATCCTGCCCAACCTCGCCGGCACCATCGTCGCGCTCGGCACCCTCCAGGTCGGCACCGCGATCCTGGTCGAGAGCGCGCTGAGCTTCCTCGGCCTGGGCGTGGTGCCGCCGATGAACAGCTGGGGCTCGATGCTCGCCTCCGGCCAGGACGAACTGAGCCAGGCCTGGTGGATCGCCTTCTTCCCCGGCCTCGCCATCACCGTCCTGGTGCTGCTGGTGAACCTGCTCGGGGACGCGCTGCTCACCCACCACGACCCACGGAAGAGGCGGCGATGAGCGCCCTGCTGACACTCTCCGGACTGTCCATCACCGCCCGGCTCGCCGCCGGCGACCTGACCCTGCTCGACGACGTCGACCTGGAGATCCGCCGGGGCCAGATCGTCGGCGTCGTCGGCGAGTCCGGCAGCGGCAAGACCACCCTGGCCCGCGCCGTCGTCGGGCTGCTCGACCGCAACGTCCGGGTCGACCGGGGCACCGTCACCGTCGGCGACGAGCAGGTGGTGGCCCCCGGCGTCGACCGCACCGCGCGGGTCCGGGGCAGCGCCGTCGGCATGGTCTTCCAGGACGCGTCGCGGTCGCTGAACCCGCTGCTGAAGGTCCGCACCCAGCTCGCCGAGGTGCTGCGCCGGCACGTCCGGGACATCACCCGGGCCGAGGTGGAACGCCGCTCGGTGGAGGTGCTGGCCCAGATGCGCATCGACGACCCCGGCCGGGTGCTGGCCAGCTACCCGCACCAGCTCTCCGGCGGCCTGCGGCAACGGGTCGCCATCGGGCTCGCCGTCGTCACCCGCCCCGCGCTGGTGATCGCCGACGAGTGCACCACGGCCCTGGACGTCACCACCCAGACCAAGGTCGTCGACCTGTTCCGCACCCTCGTCGACGAACTCGGCATCGGCCTGCTCTTCGTCACCCACGACCTGATGCTCGCCAGCGACCTGTGCGACCGGATCGCGGTGATGAGCGGCGGGCGGGTCGTCGAACAGGGCGACGCCCTGACCGTGCTGGACCGACCGCAGCAGGAGTACACCCGACGTCTGCTCGCCGCCATCCCCTCGTGGAGCTGAAGGAGAACCCGCGACCCATGCCCGAGCAACCCGGCATCGACGCCTACGCGGCCTACCTCCCGTCGTACGCGCTCGACGACACCAGGCTCGACCCGACCGCGCCGGCCCGTGCCGGCGGCCCCACCCGTAGCGTCGCCGGCTACGACGAGGACGCCGTCACCATGGCCGTCGAGGCGCTGCGGCACATCGCCGCCGACACCCCGGCCGGGCGGCACCTGCTGCTGGCCACCACCAGCGCCCCGTACGAGACGAAGACGTCCGCCGGGGTGGTCCACGAGGCGCTGGGCCTCGACCCCGGCGTCACCGCCCTCGACCTGCGCGGCCACCGGGCCGGCGCGTCCGCCCTCGACCTGGTCCTGCGGGGCGTCGCCACGGCGGCCCTGGCCGACGTGCGCACCACCCGCCCCGGCGCCCCCGACGAACTGGCCCAGGGCGACGCCGCCACGGCGTTCGCCGGCGGCGGCCGGGCCGCCGTGCTCCTCGCCCGCGCCGGCCACACCACCGAGCTGCTCGACCGCTGGCGGCTGCCCGGCGAACGGCACGACCGGGTCTGGGACGAACGGTTCACCGCCGAGATCCTCGTCGCCGCCGGCCTCGACACCGCCCGCCGGGCCCTGGCGCAGGCGTCCCTCGACGCCGTCGACGAGGTCGTCGTGTCGTCGTCGAACCCGCGTGCGGCGGCGGCGCTACGCAAGGCGCTCGGCGGCACCGGGCAGGACGCGACCGTCGAACGGGCCACCGGCTTCACCGGCGTCGCCCACCCCGGCCTGCTGCTCGCCGCCGCCCTCGACGAGGCCGAACCCGGGCAGACCATCCTGCTGCTGTCGGCCACCGAGGGTGCCGACGCGTTCGTGCTGCGGGTCGGCGACGGGGTCCGCGCCGCCCGGGGCGGGCCGACGGTCCGCGCCCAGCTCGCCGCCCGGCAGCGCCTCGGCTACGGCCGCTACCTGCGCTGGCGGGGGCTGCTCGACGTGCAGGGCCCGGCCCGACCGGCCTCCCCGGCCCCGGCCGCCCCGCCCATGCACCGCCGGGCCGGCTGGAAGTACCGGCTGGAGGGCAGCCGCTGCGACGCCTGCGGCCGGGTCACCACACCCCCCGGGCGGGTCTGCGCCTCCTGCGGCACCGCCGGGTCCGGCAGCGCCCCGGTGTCGCTGCGCGACCGCACCGCCCGGGTGGTCTCGGTGACCCGCGACCACCTGACGACCATGCCGGAACCGGAGGTCGCGATCGTCGTCGCCGACGTCGACGGCGGTGGCCGGCTCAGCGCGTACGCCACCGACGTGGCACCCGCCGACGTGGCGGTGGGGATGGCGATGAACCCCGTGTTCCGGCGGCTCTGGACCACCGACTCGATCCACAACTACTTCTGGAAGCTCCGCCCGGCACCCGCCGACGCCGCGCCAGGGAAGGACACCGCCGATGGCCAGTAGGCGCACCACCCACGACGTCGCGATCGTCGCGATGGGCTGCACCCCGTTCCGGGACCACTGGAACTCCTCCGCCGACGACCTGCTCGTCGACGCCGTGCAGGAGTGCGTCGGGTCGCTGCCCGACGTCACCCTCGACGACGTCGACGCGTTCTGGGTCGGCACCCAGGGCTCGGGCATGTCCGGGCAGACCCTCGCCCGCCCGCTGCGGCTGACCGGCAAGCCGGTGACCCGGGTGGAGAACTACTGCGCCACCGGCTCGGAGGCGTTCCGCAACGCCGCCTTCGCCGTCGCCTCCGGCGCGTACGACATGGTCATGGCGACCGGGGTGGAGAAGCTGAAGGACTCCTCGTACTCCGGGCTGTCGGCGGTGTTCCCACCCGCCGACGGCACCGACGTCGACTGGACTGCCCCGGCCGGATTCTCCCTGCTCGCCCCCGCCTACCAGGCGGCGTACGGGATCGACGAGCGACAGATGCGCGCCGCGATGACCCGGGTCGCGGTGAAGAACCACGCCAACGGCGCCCGCAACGACCGCGCCCAGTTCCGTAGGGCGGTGACCGCCGAGACGGTGGAGCGGTCCCCGCGCATCGCCGGGCAGCTCGGTGTCATGGACTGCTCGGGCGTCTCCGACGGCGCGGCGGCGGCGATCCTGGTCCGGGCCGAGGACGCCCACCGGTACACCGACAAACCGGTCTACCTGCGCGGGATGAGCTTCGTCGCCGGCTCCGGGGCCGGGCTGGCCGCCGACGGCTACGACTTCACCACCTTCCCCGAGGTGGTCACCGCCGCCCGTGAGGCGTACGAGCAGGCCGGGGTGACCGACCCGGCGGCGCAGATCTCGCTGGCCGAGGTGCACGACTGTTTCACCCCGACGGAGGTGGTGCTGATGGAGGACCTGGGCTTCTCCGCCCGCGGCAAGGCGTGGCGGGACATCCTCGACGGCCGTTACGACGCCGACGGGGCGTTGCCGGTCAACACCGACGGCGGGCTCAAGTCGTTCGGCCACCCGATCGGCGCGACCGGGCTGCGGATGATGTTCGAGTGCTTCACCCAGCTGCGCGGGGAGGCCGGTCCCCGGCAGGTGCCCGACGCCCGGTTGGCGGTGGCCCAGAACCTCGGCGGTCAGCCCGGTTCCTGTGTCGCGTTCGTGGCGGTCCTGGGGAACGAGCGATGAGCGCCCGGGTCACCCTCGACGGCCGGGTCGTCGTCGTCACCGGCGCGGGCAACGGCATCGGCCGGGCGCACGCGCTGACCCTCGCCGCGCGGGGCGCGTCGGTGGTCGTCAACGACCTCGGCGGGACGGTCGACGGCTCCGGTTCCTCGGGCGCGGCGCAACAGGTCGTCGCCGAGATCCGCGCGGCCGGCGGCACCGCCGTCGCCTCGACCGACTCGGTGGCCACCGCCGCCGGGGGTGCCGACCTGGTCGGCCGGGCCATCGACACGTACGGCCGGCTCGACGCGGTCATCCACAACGCCGGCATCCTGCGGGACCGGACGCTTGCCAAGATGTCCGACGAGGACGTCAGCGCGGTGCTCGACGTGCACCTGGCCGGGGCGTTCCACGTGCTGCGGCCCGCCTGGCCGCACCTGGTCGCCCAGGGCTACGGCCGGATCGTGCTGACCAGCTCGTCGTCCGGCCTGTTCGGCAACTTCGGCCAGGCCAACTACGGCGCGGCCAAGGCCGGCCTGATCGGGCTGATGAACGTGCTCGCCCTGGAGGGGGCCCGCCGGGGCATCCTGGTCAACGCGATCGCGCCGACCGCCGCGACCCGGATGACCGAGAACCTGCTCGGCGAGCTGACCGACCGCTTCGACCCGCAGCACGTGGCCGCCGTGGCGACCTTCCTCGCCTCCGAGCAGTGCCAGCTCAACCGGCACATCCTCACCGTGGGCGGCGGCCGGGTCGGGCGGATCTTCCTGGGCGTCACCCCCGGCTGGTACGGCGGGCCCACCCCGGCCTCGCCCGACGACGTGCTCGGCGCGGTGGACGAGATCTGCCGACTCGACGACTTCATCGTGCCGGACAGTGGCGCCGACGAGGTCACCCTGATCCAACGGGTCCTCGGCGGGCCGTCCGGACCGTCCGCCTGAACCGCGAACCCCATCGGAAGGCAGGCATCATGCCGGTCAGCGAAGTGCACCACGTGGCCATGACCGTCTCGGACGTCGACCGTGCCGCGGACTTCTACGAACGCGCCCTGGGCTACCGCCGGACGCTGCGTACCGACGTCGGCGGGCCGGGGATCGAGGTGTCGCTGGGGTTGCCCGCCGGCACCACCGGCCGGGTCCAGTACCTCCAGGGCCCCAGCCGGGTCGGCCAGCTCGAACTCATCGAGTGGAACGGGGTGAAGACCCGTACCGCCACCGCCGGTCACCTGGAGCTGGGCACCTTCCTGCTCAGCTTCGAGGTGCCCCTGGACGAGCTGGACGACCTGCACCGGCGGCTGACCGAGCTGGGCGCGGAGTGCCTGTCCGCGCCGAACCGGGTGCTGCTGGACAACTACGGGTACATCACCGCGTTCGCCGCCCGCGACCTCGACGGCAACCTGCTGGAGTTCGTGTCGCTGCCAACCCGGGAGGAGATCCTGGCCCGGCGGCGGGGGAGCGGCGACTGATGGGCGGCAGCAACTTCACCGAGACGCTGCGCCGCCAGGCGTTGCGCCGCGCCGACGCCGAAGCCCTGGTCGACGGGGCCGCCCGCTGGACGTACGCCGAGTTGGACGCCGACGTGGACCGGCACGCCGCCGCCCTGCGCGACGCCGGCATCGCCGACGGCGACCTGGTCGGGGTGCTCGGGCGCAACACCGCCACCTACGTCATCGAGCTGCTGGCGCTGAGCCGGCTCGGCGCGGTCTCGGTGCCGCTGAACTGGCGGCTGCACGCCAACGAACAGGCGTACGTCATCGACCAGGCCGGCGTCACCGGGCTGCTCTACGACGACGACTTCGCCGCCGACGCCGCCCGGCTGGCGGCCACGACCGGGCTGCGCACGCTGGTCGCCAACGGCGACACGGTCGTCGGTGACGCCCGACGGCTGGCCGACCTGCTCGCCGGTCAGCCACCCGGCGTGCGGGTCGCCGACGCCGACAAGGGCCCCGCCGACGTGCACCGGCTGCTCTACACCTCGGGCACCACGGCCCGCCCCAAGGGGGTGGTGCACACCTGCGGGAACCTCACCGCGAACCACTTCGCGCAGGTCCTCGAACTGGAGTTGACCGCCGCCGACCGGATCCTCGTCTCCGCGCCGCTGTTCCACGTCAGCGGGCTGGAGGCGCCGGGCCTGGCGACGTTCGTCGCCGGGGCGACGATGGTGCTCACCCCGACGTTCAAGCCGACCGACATCGCCCGGATCGCCGCGCAGGAGCGGATCACCGGCATGGTGCTGGCCGCCCAGATCCTGTTCGGGCTGCTCGACCTGGACGACCCGCCGGACCTCGCCGCGTTGCGCTACCTGCTGTTCGCCGGGGTCGCGCCGAGCGTGCGGCAGGAGGTGAAACGCCGGCTGCCGCACGTCCGCCTGATCGACACGTTCGGCATGACCGAGCTGTGCAACGGGGTCTGCTACCTCGACGCCGCCCACGAGCAGAGCAAGCTCGGTGCGCTCGGCGCGCCGTTCCCCGGGGTGCAGATCCGCATCGTCGACGAGCACTTCCGGCCGGTCGGCCCGGACGTCGAGGGGGAGATCATCGTCCGGGGGGAGAAGGTGTCGCCCGGCTACTGGAACGACGACGAGGCCAACCGGCGCAGCCGGCGCGACGGCTGGTTCCGCACCGGCGACGTGGGGCGGATCGACGCCGACGGCTACCTGTGGTTCGTCGACCGCCGGGCCGACCTGATCAAGTCCGGTGGGGAGAACATCGCCAGCGCCGAGATCGAACGGGTCCTCGCCCAGCATCCCGACGTCGCCGAGGTCGCCGTGATCGGCGTGCCGGACCCGCGGTGGGACGAGGTGCCCAAGGCGTTCGTGATCCTCCGCGACGGCGCGACCGGCACCGCCGAGGAGCTGCGCGCGCACTGCCTAGCCGAACTGGCCCGCTACAAGGTCCCCCGGTACGTGCAGCTCGTGACGTCGTTGCCGCGCAACGACTCCGGCAAGGTGCTGAAGAAGGCGCTGCGCGAGGCGGCGGAGTGAGCACCGCGAACCTCGCCGCGATGCTGGCCGGCAACGCCCGCCGGTTCGCCGACGCCGACGCGCTCGTCTTCGCCGACCGTCGGTGGACCCACCGGCAGCTCGACGACGACGTCAACGCGCTGGCCGCCGGGCTGGTCGCCGAGGGGATACGCCGGGACGTCCGGGTGGCGGTCGTCGCGGACAACGTCCCCGAGTTCCTGCTCCTCTGCCTGGCGCTGGCGAAACTCGGCGCGGTCGTCGTCCCGCTGAACTACCGACTCACCGCGGGGGAGCTGGCCCGGCTGCTGGCGCACGCCCGGGTCGAGGCGGTCGCCACCGTGCCGGAGTTCGCCCCGCTCACCACCGCCGCCCTCGCCGACCTGCCGGCCGTACGCCGCTTCGCGCTGGAGCCGGTCGACGACGGCTGGACCGACGTGCGGGCGCTCGTCGCGGCACACCGGGGCGCGCGGGTCGCCGACGTCGACCTGGACGACGCGGCCCTGCAACGGATCGTCTACACCTCCGGCACCACCAGCCTGCCCAAGGGGGTGCTGCTCACCCACGGCAACGTGAACCGGAACATGCACGCCCAGATCGTCGAGCTGGGCCTGCGGCCGACCGACCGGATCCTCAACGCCGCGCCGCTCTACCACGTCGGTGGCACCGACCTGCCCGGCTTCGGCATCTGGCACGTCGGGGGCGCCATGGTGCTGCACCGCCGGTTCGTGCCGGCGGCCGTGCTGCGGGCGATCGAGACGGAACGGATCACCGGCATGGTGGTGGCGGCGACCATGCTGGACCTGGTCCGCCGCGAGCCCACCGCCGCCGGCACCGACCTGTCGTCGGTCCGCTGGCTGATCTTCTCGCAGGTCACCTCGGCGCTGTTCGGGGTGGCCCGGGGGCTGTTCCCGAACGCCCGGCTGATCGAGGGGTACGGCCTCACCGAGACGTGCAGCGGGCTGACCTACCTCGACGCCGCCCACCAGGAGTCCAAGCAGGGGTCGGTGGGGCTGCCGGTGCCGTGGGTCCAGGTCCGGGTGGTCGACCCGGACGGTGCGGACGTGCCGGTCGGCGCGCACGGTGAGGTGGTCGCGCGGGGCCCGAAGGTGAGCCCCGGCTACCTTGACGATCCGGTGGCGACCGCCGCCGCGTTCCGGAACGGCTGGTTCCACACCGGCGACATCGGCTGCTTCGACGCCGACGGCTACCTCTACATCCGCGACCGGCTCAAGGACATGATCCGCAGCGGTGGGGAGAACATGTCCAGCGCCGAGATCGAGAACGTGCTGGCCGACCATCCGCTGGTGCTGGCCGCGTCGGTGGTGGCCGCCCCGCACCCGACGTGGCAGGAGGTGCCGGCCGCGTTCGTGGTGGCCCGGCCGGGGTTGACACCCGAGGCGCTGATCGCGCACGCCCGGCAGCGGCTCGGCCGGTTCAAGGTGCCCAAGGAGGTCTACCTGGTGCCCGAGTTCCCCACCAACCCGTCCGGCAAGGTGCTCAAACGGACCCTGCGGGAGCTGCGCTCGACCCTGCGCCCGGACTGGACGTACGACGACGCCCGGCGCGACTGAGCCGGCAGCCGGGCCGGGCGGGCCGCCCCGGCGTCACCTGTCGGTGGCGGCGTGGCGGAGCAGAGCGAGGGTGTGCACCAGGGCGAACCGTCGGGTGCCCCGGCCCAGCTCGTCCCACGGCTTCTTCCAGGTCATCCGCCGGGCGACGTCCCATGCGGTGTCGCCGTCGCGGGCCAGGCCCCGGACCGTCTCGACCTCGTCGCGGTGGAACGCGGCGAGCGCCTGCGCGCGGGCGGCGACGTTCCGGTAGGGGAACTGGTGGGCGGGGCAGGCGATGGCGGCCCCGAGGTCGCCGATGCGGGCCAGCGTGCCGAACAGGTCGGCGGCCGGGTCGTCGTCGGGGCGGCTGACGATGGCGAGCTGGGTGGGCCCTTCGGCCATCATCGTGTCACCGGTGAAGACCAGCCCCCGGGCGTCGACGTAGACGGTGTGTCCGTAGGTGTGCCCGGGGGCGGGCAGGGCGCGGACGGTCACGTCGCCGAAACGGAACTCGGTGTCGTGCTCCACGGCCACGTCGAGCCGCAGGTCCTCCTGGTGCACGGCGACGGCGACCGCGTCGGCGTACATGGCGGTGACGACGTCGGGCGGGGCGCCGGTCAGGTCGAGTGCGGTGCGTACCTGCTGGAGGAAGGTGCCGCGCCGGCGGTGCATGGTGGCGAAGTCGTCGGGCGCGCCCATCACCACCCGCGCGCCGGAGGCGGCGCGTACCCGGTCGGCGAAGCCGACGTGGTCGGGGTGGTTGTGGGTGAGCAGGACCGCCGCGATGGTGTCGACCCGCTGCCCGATGGACGCCACCGACCGTTGGAACGACGTCCAGCAGCTCGGGTGGTCGTAGCCGGCGTCGACGAGGACCGGGCCGTCGCCGGTGGTGATCAGGAAGACGGTGATGGACCGCAGGGCGCTGCCGTGCAGGGGGACCGGGATCGCCCAGACACCGTCGACGACCTGGGTGGGGACCGGCACCTGGCGGGCCCGCCAGCTGGCGGCGTGGGCGTCGCTCACGGGTATGGACATCGTCGGGAGGCTCCCTTACTGTGGGACACCAACATACCGGATGGTCGGAATCTAGCTCAAGGAGTCCGATGAGCCAGGAGCGGACCGGGTTCCGGCTGTGGGCAGCCGCGGAACCGGAGCTGTGCGCGATCGTGACCGCCGACGACCGGCGGATCTCCTACGGTGACCTGTTCGCCGAGGTGAACCGGATCTCGCACGGGCTGCGTACGCACGCGGGCCTGCGGCCCGGCGACACCGTCGCGGCGGTGATGACCAACAGCCCCGGCCTGGTCGCGCTCTATCTCGCGGCCATGCAGTCCGGGCTCTACCTGGTCACCCTGAACTACCACCTGACCGCACCCGAGGTCGGCTACATCCTCGCCGACAGCGAGGCCCGGGTGGTGGTCGGCTCCGCCCGGGTGCAGGACGTCGTGCTCGACGCCGCCGCGGCGGTGCCCGGCATCCAGGTCTTCGTCGACGGCACGCCCCGCACCGACCGGGCCCGACCGCTCACGGCGCTCACCGCCGACATGCCCGCCACCAGCCCGGCGGACACCCCGGCCGGTTCGCTGATGATGTACACCTCCGGCACCACCGGCCGGCCCAAGGGGGTCAAGCGCCCGCTCAGCGGCGTCGACGCCGACACCGGCGCGCTGACCTACGTCTGGCTGTTCCGCGAGTTCGGGATGGAGCGGGAGGCGTTCGCGTCCTGGCTGGTGTCGGCCCCGATGTACCACTCGGCCAACATCACCCCGGCGATGGGCGCGCTGCACGCCGGCGGCACGATGGTGCTGATGGACGGCTGGACGCCGGAGGGCTTCCTGCACCGGGTGCAGGGGCGCCGGGTCACCGGCACCAGCATGGTGCCGACCCACTTCTACCGGCTGCTGCAACTGCCCGAGGCGGTCCGCGACCGCTACGACCTCTCCTCGCTGCGCTACGTGCTGCACGGCGCGGCACCCTGCCCGCGCGAGGTCAAGCAGCGCATCCTCGACTGGTTCGGCCCGGTGGTCTACGAGTACTACGGCTCGACCGAGGTCGGCACCACCGTCGCCCGCCCCCACGAGTGGCTGGCCCACCCGGGCACGGTCGGCCGGCCGGCCTCCATCTCCACCCTGCGCATCCTCGACGAGCTGGGCAACGAGGTGCCCGTCGGGCAGACCGGCATCGTCTACATGCGCCAGGGCGACGACCGGGTCGAATACCACAACGACCCCGGCAAGACCGACGGCGCGCGCCGCGACGGCCTGATGACCGTCTGGGACGTCGGCCACGTCGACGCCGACGGGTTCCTCTACATCACCGGCCGCGCGGCCGAGCTGATCCTGGTCGGCGGGGTCAACGTCTACCCGGCCGAGATCGAGGCGGCGCTGATCGGTCACGACTGGGTCGCCGATGTCGGCGTCGTCGGGGTGCCCGACCCTGAGTTCGGCGAGGTGCCGCAGGCGCACGTCGTGCTCACCGACACCGCGCCCGACCCGGAAACGGCCGTCGCGCAGCTGCGCCGCTACCTCACCGAGCGGCTGGCCAAGCCGAAGCGCCCGCAGTCCTACGTCGTGCGCGACGCGTTGCCCCGCGACCCGAACGGCAAGCTCTACAAGGCCCGGCTCGTGCCCGCCGAGGAGGCCAGCGCATGACCGGCGACACCGACGACCCACAGGGGGGTGGGCATGGACTTCGCTGACAGCGACACCGACCTGGCGTTCCGGCACGAGGTCGGCAGGTGGCTCGACGGGGCGCTGGCCGACGTGCCCGACCAGGAGGAGCTGACCCAGGACGAGCGGGAGCACTGGTCCCGGGTGTGGCAGGACCGGCTCTGCGCCGGCAACTGGGCCGGGCTGTCCTGGCCGACGGCGCACGGTGGCCGGGGGATGGACGCGCTGGCCCAGGCCGTCTTCAACGAGGAGGCGGCGGTACGCGGCGCGCCGTACCCGCTCAACGGGGTGGGCATGATGCTGGCCGGGCCGACGATCATCGCGCACGGCACCGACGCCCAGCAGGCCCGGCACCTGCCCGGCATCCTGCGCGGCGACGAGTACTGGTGCCAGGGGTTCAGCGAGCCCGGCTCCGGGTCGGACCTGGCGAGCCTGACCACGGCGGCGATCCGGGTCGACGGCGGCTGGCGGATCAACGGGGCCAAGATCTGGACGTCCAACGCGCACAACGCGTCGAAGTGCCTGCTGCTGGCGCGTACCGACGCCGCCGCGCCGAAGCACGAGGGGATCACCTACTTCCTCGCGCCGATGGACGGGTTCACCGTCCGGTCGCTGGTGATGATCAACGGGGACACCGAGTTCAACGAGATGTTCCTCGACGACGTGTTCGTCGCCGACGACGACGTGCTCGGCGGGGTCGGCAACGGCTGGACCGTCGCGCTCACCACGCTCGCGTTCGAGCGCGGCAGCATGGCGCTCAACCTGTGGGTCTGGGCCCGGCAGGCGGTCGACCGGCTGATCGACGTCGCCGTCGAGCGGGGCGTCGCCGACGACAGCGCGTTCGTCGACGCGGTGGGCGCGTTGCAGTGCGACGCCGAGGCGGTCCGGATCGGCTCGATGCGGATGCTCGGCGAGAGCCGGGCCGGCGGGGTGCCGGGGCCGGAGACCTCGGCGCTCAAGAGTCTGTGGGCCCGGGTCGTGCAGAACGCCAACCGGCTCGCCGTGCAGCTCGACGAGGCCGGCGGGGTGCTGGTCGACGGCGACGGCGCCGCCGCCCGGATGCGCCGCTACCTGCGGGCCCGCGCCCACACCATCGAGGGCGGCACGGAGGAAGTCCAGAAGTCGATTCTCGCGGAGCGGGTCCTGCGCCTGCCCCGCTCCCGCTGAGCGAGGTGGTCCGGTGCGCGCGACATTCACCCAGGAACAGCAGGACATCGGCCGTACCGTGGGCGCGCTCGCCGACGCCGACCGGGGCGCGGCCCGCGCGGCGTGGTCGGGCGGGTGGCGGGCCCCGGCGGGGGACGGGCCGCTGCTGCGCGACTTCGGGCTGCTCGGGGTGCCCGAGTCGGCCGGTGGCATCGGGTCGGGCCTGATCGACCTGCTGGTCGCCGTCGAGGCGCTCGGCGGGCGGTTGCTGCCCAGCCGGTTCCCGACGCACGCGGCGGCCGTGCAGCTGCTCTGCGGCGACGGGCAGCACGGGCCGCTGCCCGAGGAGGTGCTCGACGGTCGCCGGGTACTCACCGCTGCGGTCGACGTGCCGGGCGGCTCAGGCTGGGTCGACGCGGCGTCGGTGGACCCGCTGGTGCGCACCCTGGTGCCGTACGCGGCGCAGGCTGACGGCGTGGTCGCGCTCGGCCCGGCGGGCGTCTGGTTCGCCGACCCGGTCCGGATCACCGCGCGGCAGTCGCTGGACCCGTCGGTGCCGCTGGCGGACGTGACGGTGGCCGCGCCCGAGCGGCCCCGCCCGACCGGCACCGGGCCGCTGCGGGCGGCGCTGGTGGTGGCGGCCGAGTTGTGCGGGGTGGCGCAGGGGGCGATCGACCTGGCCGCCGAGCAGGCCCGCACCCGGCGGCAGTTCGGTCGGGTGATCGGGTCGTTCCAGGGTGTCGCTTTCCCGCTGGCCGAGGCGGCCACCGCGCGCAAGGCGGCCTGGGACCTGACCCTGTACGCGGCGTGGGCGGTCGACACCGGACGCCCGGACGCCGCGGTCCAGGTGCACGCGGCCAAGGCGGCGGCCGGGCAGGCGGCGGTGTTCGCCGCCGAGCGGTGCATCCAGGTGCACGGCGGAATGGGCATCACCATGGAGGCGGACCCGCACCTGTTCCTGCGCCGCGCGTTCGTGCTCGACGCCCGCTGCGGGCGGGGGTCGTGGCACCGGCGGCGGGCCGGGGAGTTGCGCATCCGGGCACGTCGGGCCGCGCGGGGCTGACCTGCGGAAGTCTTGCCGGGCACCAGCCCGGAGCAGTAACATACCGGCTGGTCGGAATAAATGAGGAGAAGGCCGTGAAGTTCGGAATCATGAACCTGTTCCCGGTGGCCGACGGCGCATCGGACCATCAGGTGCTCCGAGAAACCCTCGAGGAGATCCAGCTGGCCGACGAGCTGGGCTTCGACTCGGTCTGGCTCGCCGAGCACCACTTCTCCAAGTACGGCATCCTCGGCAGCCCACTGAACTTCGGCATGGCCGTCGCCGAGCGGACCCGCCGGATCACCATCGGCACCGCCGTCCTGGTCCTCCCGCTGCACCACCCGCTGCGCCTGGCCGAGGACATCGCCGCCCTCGACGTGCTCAGCGGCGGCCGGGTCTCCATCGGCGTCGGCCGGGGTTACCAGCCCGCCGAGTTCACCGGCTTCGGCGTACCGCTGGCGGAGTCCAAGCAGCGCTACCAGGAGACCCTGGAGATCCTGCGGCTCGCGCTGTCGCAGGAGAACTTCTCCTACCACGGCGAGATCTTCCACTACGACAACGTCACCACCTACCCGAGGCCGTTCACCCCCGGCGGGCCGCCCATCCTGCAGGGCACGGTCTCCCCGGAGAGCTTCCGGCAACGCGGCGCGGTCGGCGAGTCGATCATCACCTCACCGAACTTCACGCCGTTGGGCATCATGCAGAAGAACTTCGACCTCTACCGGCAGAGCATGCGGGACAACGGCTTCGACCTGTCCACCTACGACCTGCCGTTCATGCAGCAGGTCTGGTGCGGCGACGGCGACGAGGGCCTGCGTACGGCGGCGACGGCGGCGATGAACTACTACAAGTCCGTCGGCAAGGTCATCCCCGGCTCGGAGGACGCCATCGCCCAGGAGCGCGCCTACTACGCGGCGGTCGCCAAGAACATCGAGCTGCTCACCCTGGAGCAGACGCTGACCCACGGCGGGAACTTCGGCTCGGCCGAGCGCGTCATCGAGACCATCGAGATGCTGCGCGACCAGCTCGGCATCAACCACTACATCGGCTGGCTGCGGATCCCGTCGCTGGACCGCGCCGCCGCGCTGCGCTCCATGGAGGAGTTCGCCGACAAGGTCATCCCGCACTTCCGGGCCCAGGACCGCGCCGCCGAGCGGGTGCCCACCGCCGAGGCGGTCCTCGGGTGAAGATCAGCTGCTTCCTGAGTGCCCAGTTCGACCCGTCGGCGTCCGCCGCCGAGGGCATCGACGGCGTGCTGGCCCAGGCGGCCGCCGCCGAGGCGGCCGGCTTCCACGCCGTCTACCTCGGCCACCACTACCTGGCCCGGTCGGCGTTCGTCCAACCCGTCCCGCTCGCCGGCTACCTCGCCCACGCCACCTCCCGGGTCCGGATCGGGTTCGGCGTGCTGCTCGCCCCGCTGCTGAACCCGGTCGCCCTCGCCGAGGACCTGGCCTCCCTCGACGTGCTGTGCGGCGGCCGGCTGACCGTCGGCATCGGCGCCGGCTACCGCAAACGCGAGACCGCCGCGTTCGGCGTCGCCTGGGAGGACCGGCTGCGCCGGCTGCGGGAGTACGTGCCGATCCTGCGCGCCCTGTGGAACGGCGAGACGATCGACGCCGCCGGTAGCTGGGGTGAGGTTCCCGGGGCGTCGCTGGCGCTGCGCCCGGCCCAGCCCGGCGGCCCGCCGCTGTGGATCGGCGCGTTCGCCGAACCCGCGATCCGCCGCGCCGCCCGCCTCGACGCCCCGTGGCTGATCGGCCCCAAGGGCAACGACGCCGAACTGGCCCGACTGCTCGGGCTCTACCGGGCCGACCTGACCGAGCGCGGCTTCCCCCTGGACCGGGAGTACCCGATGAGCCGTGAGGCGTACCTCGCCGACAGCTACCCGGCGGCCGTCGCGGCCGTCCGCCCGCACCTGCAACGCCAGTACGCCGGCTACAAGTCCTGGGACGACGCGCAGTCCCTCGACCTCGACCGGTACCTGGCCGAGGACTGCCTGGTCGGCTCGGCCGACGAGATCGTGGCCAAGCTGCGCCGCTGGGAGACCGAGCTGGGCATCACCGAGGTCTCGCTGCGCCACCAGTTCGTCGGCGCGAGCCAGGACGAGGCGATGGAACAGCTCGCCCGCTTCGGTGCGGAGGTCATCCCCAGGGTCGCCACGCCCGTCGTCCCGAGGATCGCGGCGACCGCGACCGGGGTGACCCGGTGAGCGCCGGCAACCTGGTCGGCATCCTGGAGGGCCGGTGCGCCGACCGGGGCGACCTGCCCGGCCTGTACGCCGAGGACGGCCGCTGGTGGACCTTCGACCAGATCGACCTGCTCGCCGGGGGCGTCGCCGCCGCGCTGCGCGCCGAGGGCGTCGGCCCCGGCGACCGGGTCGCCTGCTACCTGACCAACGGCCCCGAGATCGTCTTCCTGCTCTTCGGGGCCTGGAAGATCGGCGCGGTGCCGGTCACCGTCAGCAGCCTCTACAACGCCGCCGAGCTGGCCGAGTCGGTGGCGAAGACCGCGCCCCGGCTGCTGCTGGTCGACGACCGCCGGCCCGACGTGGTCGCCGCCTTCCTCGCCGCCCGGTCCGACCTCGACGGGAACGGTGCCGCCGTCCCGGTCCGGTCCGTCACGACGTCGCTGACCGGCGTGCCCGAGCTGCCGTGGCGGCGGGAGGCCCGGGTCACCGGCGTCGAGGTGGGGCCGCAGGCCGAGGCGTGCATCCTGTTCACCGGCGGCACCACCGGGCGACCCAAGGCCGTCAGCGTCACCCACGGCGGGACGCGGGAGTCGCTGATGCGCCTCGCCCGGGTCACCACCGGCACCGAGGCCGAGGGCAGCGCCACCCGCGACGCCCGCCCCAACCTGATCGCGCTGCCGCTGTTCCACAGCGGCGGCCAGCATGCGCTGCTGTTCGCGTACTTCGTGGGCCGCCCGGCGGTGGTCTGGGAACGCTTCGGCGTCGACCGGCTCGCCGACCTGATGCCCCGGTTCGGGTTCGACAACCTGTTCCTGCTGCCCACCATGGTCTTCGACATCGTGCACGCCGAACGGGAGCTGCCGTTCGACGGGGTCAGGTCGGTGCTGGTGGCCGGGCAGGCGATCTCCTGGCCGGTGCGGCGCGCCTTCGAGGAGCGCTACCGGGTGCCCATCCTGGTCAACTACGGCTCGACCGAGGCCGGGCACATCGCCGGCTGGACCGGCCGGGACATGAAGTCCGGCCGGTGGAAGCCCGGCTCGGCCGGCCGGGTCTACCCGGGCGTCGAGCTGGAGATCCGCGACGACGCCGGGGCCGCGCTGCCGACCGGCGCCCAGGGCGAGGTGGTGGTCCGCTCCGCGCTGACCCGGGGGTACGTCGACGACGCCGCCGCCTCGGCCGAGTTGGTCCGCGACGGCTGGGTGCACACCGGCGACATGGGCTACGTCGACCCCGACGGGGTGCTCTTCCTGGTCGGCCGCAAGCGGGACATGATCAAATGCGGCGGTTTCCAGGTCTGGCCCGAGGAGATCGAGGACGAACTGCGCGGGCACCCGCTCGTGCAGGACGTCCGGGTGCTCGGCCGGTCGGACGACCGGCTGGGCGAGATCCCGGTGGCGCTCGTGGTCCGGGCCGCCGACGACACGGTCGACGACACCGACCTGGCCGCCCGGCTCGTCGCGTACGCCCGGGAGCGGCTGGCCCACTTCAAGACCCCCCGGCGGATCGAGTTCGTGCCCGCGCTGGAACGCAGCGCCACCGGAAAGATCAGCCGCGCAGCGGCCTCCCCGCCGGAGGCGGGCGGGGCCAGCCGGTCGACAGATGGGGGGAGCCGATGAGGTTCGGCATCATGGCGTCGCACCAGTACCCGCCCGGCGACGACCTCCGCAGACACCTCGACGACCTGTTCGGCACCGTCGAACTCGCCGCCGAACTGGGCTACGACTCGGTCTGGACGATCAACCACTTCCAGTCCAACCTGGCCACCCCGCAGCCCATCTCGATGCTGGCGAGCCTCATCCCGCGCTCCGGGGACATGCTGCTCGGCACCGGCATCCTGCTGCTGCCGATGTTCCACCCGGTGCACGTCGCCGAGGAGTTCGCCACCCTGGACCACCTCTCCGGCGGGCGGGTGGTCCTCGGCGTCGGGGCGGGCTACCGGGAGAACGAGTTCGCCGCCTTCGGCGTCGACCCGGAGACCCGGTTCCGTCGGTTCGACGAGAGCCTGCGGCTGATCCGGGCGCTGTGGACCGGTGCACCCGTCACCCACGACGGGGAGTTCTACCCGCAGGTCGACGCCACCATCGGCATCCCGCCGCTGACCCCGGGCGGCCCACCGATCTGGATCGGCGCGGGCGGCAAGAAGGCGGTACGTCGGGCCGCCCGGCTCGGCGACGCCTGGTACGCGCCGGGCAACTCCCCGAGCCGCCGGTTCCTGCCCGAACACCTGGCGGTCTACAACGAGGCGCTGGCCGAGTACGGGCGCGACCCGGCGACGGTGCAGCGGCCCGTCGGCGTGGAGCTGTACTGCGCGCCGAGCACCGAACAGGCCGTCGCGGAGGCGCTGCCGCACGCCCGCGTCGAGTACTCCACGTACGCCGAGTACCCGGCGCTGCGCTGGCAGCGGGACCGGTTCGACGAGCTGGTCCGCAACACGCTGCTGCTGGGCTCGCCCGAGTTTCTCGTCGAGCGGATCTCCGCCCTGCGGGACCTGGGGTTCGACCATCTCATCTTCCGGCCCGGCTGGCTGGGCATGCCGACCGAGAAGCTGCGCGCCTCGCTGCGGCTGTTCGCCACCGAAGTGATCCCCGCCTTCCGTACCACCACCTGACCTAAGGAATTCGCCGTGAAGAAGACCGAAGCCGAACTGCTGGAGAACCAGTGGGACGTCGAGAACATGGAGGTCGACCCCGAGGTCCTCGCGAAGTACGTCAGGTACGACGTGGACGAGGAACGGGCCGTCGCCACCATCACCTTCGACCGTCCCGAGCGACTCAACGCCATCCCGGTGGCCGCCTTCGAACGGGTCGGTGACCTGGTGAAGGAGGCGGAGACCGACGACCGGGTCAAGGTCATCGTGTTCACCGGGGAGGGGGAGCACTTCGGCACCGGTGCCGACGCCGCCGAACTCGGTCACTACATCGGCTACAAGAACGGCACCGACAAGGCGTCCCGGCGTCGCCCGGCGCAGCGGCAGCGCATCCTGCCCGACCGCAACGTGCTCAGCTCCGGCTTCACCCGGCCGATCATCGAGTCGCTGAAGGCGACCATCTGCCAGGTGCAGGGCTACTGCTACGGCGGGCACTTCCAGATCGCGCTGTCGGCCGACATCGTCATCGCCTCCCCGGACGCCCGGTTCACCCACCCGGCGTTCCGCTACCTCGGTCCCGCCCCGCAGGACATGTACCACTGGATCGAGAAGGTCGGCCTGACCACGATGAAGGACGTCATGCTCACCATGCGCGCGATCGGCGCGGAGGAGGGCGAGCGCAAGGGCCTGGTCACCAAGGTCGTCCCACGTGACGAACTCCAGAAGTGGGTCGACGACTACGCCGACGCGATCGCGGTGATGCCGCTGGACTCGCTGATGATGGGCAAGTCGATGATGCAGGTGGTGATGGAGGCGCGCGGCAAGGGCCTCGGGGCGATGACCGGCTGGGTCGGGCACGGCTGGGCCACCAACGTCAGCTTCGCCGACGGCGACTGGAACTTCCTCAAGGAACGCCGGGAGAAGGGCATCGCGCAGGCGCTCGCCGACCGGGACCGGCTCGTCGCCCCGTACTTCCGGCTCAGCGACAGCCGGTCGCGGGAAGAGTAGGCGACGGCGTGAAGTTCGGCATCCTGCTCGACCACCAGTACGCCCCCGGCGACGACCTGGGCCGGCGCATCGGGGAGACCGTCGAGTACGTCCAGCACGTCCGGGACCTGGGCTACGACTCGGTCTTCGGCATCCACCACTACCTGTCGTCGCTGCGCACCCCGCAGCCGCTGCCGCTGCTGAGCCGGCTCGTCGACCACTCCGGGACGATGCAGCTCGGCACCGGCATCCTCATCCTGCCGCTGGGCCACCCGGTGCACTGGGCCGAGGAGATCGCCACCATCGACCAGATGTCCGGCGGCCGGTTCGTCCTCGGTATCGGCTCGGGCTACCGCGACGTCGAGTTCGCCGCGTTCGGCATCGAACGGCGCACCCGGGTGTCCCGGATGAACGAGGCGCTTTCGGTGATGCAGCAGCTGTGGACCGGGGAGCCGGTGCACCACGAGGGCAACCACTTCACCCTGGACGGGGTGCGGTGCAGCGTGCTGCCGGTGCAGCGTCCGCACCCGCCGGTCTGGGTGGGCGCCAACGGTCCGACCGGCATCGCCCGGATCGCCCGGCAGGGGCTGCCCTGGCTCGCACCGTCCAACGTGCGCCGCAACTGGGCCGTGGGCAACCTGGCCGACTACCGTGAGCAGCGGCGGGCCGCCGGGTTCGACGAGTCCGACGCGGTCTTCCCGATCCACCGGGACCTGTGCGTGGCCGACTCCGCCGAGGCCGCGTTCGCCGTCGCCGGTGAACAGGTGAAACGCTCCTACGGCGAGTACGTCCAGTACGGCATGGACTTCTTCGAGTCGCAGTGGGACGCGATCAAGGAGAAGGCGCTGTTCTTCGGCTCGCCCGACGACATCACCGCCAAGATCCAGGATTTCGCCGACGCCGGCTACAACCACTTCGTCTTCCGCGCCCAGTGGCTCGGCCTGCCGATCGAACGGTCGATGGAGATCGTGGAGCGGTTCGCCCGCGAGGTGATGCCGAGGTTCCGGCCATGAGGATCGGCCACGTGATCGTCCCCGCCGACGACCTGGACGCCCAGCTCGCCTTCTACACCGCGCTCGGGTTGACGGTGCGTTTCCGCGACGGCGACCGGTACGCCGCCGTCACCGACGGCACGGTGACCCTCGGCCTGGCCGACGCCACCCAGCAACCCGTCGCCGGCCGCACCGTGCTCAGCATCCAGGTCGACGACCTCGACGCCTGCCTCGCCCACCTGGCCGCCGCCGGCGTCACCGTCTCGGCCCCGACCACCGGCCCGCACGAACGTCGGGCCCTGGTCACCGACCCCACCGGCAACCCCCTGACCCTCTACCAACCCCACCCCTGACCCACCCCCGCCCCACCCGTCCCCTTCCCCTCCCACCCCCCAACCTCACCCGTCCCGCCCCGCTCCACCCCGCCCCGCCCCGCTCCGGTGATCAAGAGAAAAGCGTCAGGAGTGATCTCCACGATGACGCGAACCTCTTGATCAACTGACGCGAACCTCTTGATCACCGCAACGGCGGGGCCGAGGGGCGCGGGAGGGCAGGGGACCGGGAGGGCCGGCGGGGACGGAGACCGGGACTGCACGGGGCGGGCGGTGGGGGACGAGAAGGAGATCCACGTGAGTGTGAGTGACGAGCTGCGGGGCCGTACCGTCGGCGTGCTCGGCGGGACGGGGCCGCAGGGGCGGGGGCTCGCCCGGCGGTTCGGGGCGGCCGGGCTGGACGTCGTACTCGGGTCGCGGGACGCCGAGCGGGCCGAACGGACGGCCGCCGCGCTGCCCGGCCGGGTCCGGGGCGGGTCGAACGCCGACGCCGCCGGGCAGGCCGACATCGTGGTGGTCGCGGTGCCCTGGGACGGGCACGCCGAGCTGCTCACCACGCTCGCCCCGGCACTGGCCGGGAAGATCGTCGTGGACTGCGTGAACCCGCTGGGCTTCGACAAGCAGGGCGCCTACGCGCTGGCCGTCGCGGAGGGCTCCGCCGCCCAGCAGGCCGCCGCGCTCCTTCCCGGGTCCCGGGTCGTCGCGGCGTTCCACCATGTCTCCGCCGTGCTCCTGGAGGACCCGGGGCTCGACGCGGTCGACACCGACGTCCTGGTGCTCGGCGACGACCGCGAGGCCACCGACCTGGTCCGGGAACTCGCCGCCGCCATCCCCGGGGTGCGGGGCGTCTACGGCGGGCGGCTGCGCAACGCCCACCAGGTCGAGGCGTTCACCGCCAACCTCATCTCGGTCAACCGGCGCTACCGGGCCCACGCGGGCCTGCGTATCACCGACGTGTGACCCGGTCCGGCACGAAGGAGCACAGGATGGAACTCGCAGGTACCGCCGCCATCGTCACCGGCGCCGCGTCCGGCCTCGGCGCGGCCACCGCCGCCGCGCTGGCCGGCGCGGGCACCACCGTCCACGGCTTCGATCTCGGGTCGGCCATCGCCGCCGCCGGTGACGCGCCGGCCGGGGTGCGCCTCGTCGACGTCGACGTCTGCGACCCGGCGGCGGTCCGTGCGGCGGTCGACCGGGCCGCCGTCGGGGACCATCCCCTGCGGACGGTGGTGAACTGCGCCGGCATCGCCCCGTCGCAGCGGATTCTCGGCCGGCGCGGCGTCCACGACCTCGAGCTGTACGCCCGCGTCGTCCGGGTCAACCTGATCGGCACCTTCACCGTGCTGACGCTCGCCGCGGAACGGATCGCGGAGACCGCCCCGGACGGGCACGGCCAGCGGGGCGTGATCGTCAACACCGCGTCGGTCGCGGCCTACGAGGGCCAGGTCGGCCAGGCGGCGTACGCGTCGTCCAAGGGCGGCATCGTCGGGCTCACCCTGCCGGCCGCCCGTGACCTCGCCCCGCACGGCATCCGGGTGATGACCATCGCGCCCGGCATCATGCTGACGCCGATGATGCAGACCGTGTCGTCGGAGTACCGGGCCGGCCTCGCCGCCGGGGTGCCGTTCCCGGGCGGCCTCGGCGATCCGGGGGAGTACGCCGCCCTCGTGCTCTCCCTGATCGGCAACGACTACCTCAACGGCGAGGTCATCCGCCTTGACGGTGCCCTCCGGATGGCACCCCGCTGATCCCGCCGCGCGGCCCGGCGGGCCGGAGCACATCGGCACGCCGGGCGGGCGGGAACGTAGACCGACCTGGTGTGCCGGGCGGCTCGGGGGCCGGTGTGGCCGACCACCGGTGTAGCCCGGTGAGCGGACGACCGCAACGTGACGTCCGCGCGAAAGAGGCGATTCCCCCGCACCGGGAAAAGCGTCGTCACCCGGCCGCGTCGGCCGGAGCGATGCCCGGGTGACCGTTTCTCTCCGCGTCGATGTTGCGCACCGTATCGGATGATCCCTCATGCGTCGGCATTTCTGGTCCGACGGTTCTTTCCACGATTCCGGTGCCCGAAACCCTCCCGCCGACCCACCGGAAAAGGTATTTGGCTAATCGTTCCCACTGTCTCGATGGGTACCGAAACTGTCGGCTCTCCGCGACGGGGAGGGGCCGGCGTTTCCGGATGGCGCGGCTCGGACGGCGGCGGGTGGTCGGGTGGTGCGGTCCCGGGGGACGCCCTTCGCCGCCCGTCGCCGAGAAAAGCGCCCGGGGCAACGATTCGTCGAGGCAACCAAATGGCGAGCCAGAGATTGCCGGAGGCAATCATCAGGGTTGTTCACCATTGCGGTGTTGACCGCATGTTAATCGATCAACTTCGATCACAGCCGCCGTATCTCCTGTTCAGGGCGGTCATGACCGAAATGTTGCGGTAAGTGTTAACGGGGGATCGTTGCCCCTCTTGGGGGTTTGGCCCGCCCTGGAGGTGCCTCGCCACCGATTGGTCCAGGTGTGCGCACCGCCGGATTTCCAGCTTCTGAGGGTGGCTTCGGTTCTGTTCACCCCAACTCGATTCTGTGATTGGTCGGGGTGATTTGGTAAACCGAAAGTGATCATCCCAGCTCAGCGCAATTCTCAGCTTTCATTCAGGCTGCTTTATGCATGTGACCCACGTCACACTTTGCCAGTTCGAGCATGGTCCACAAGCAGGACTTCCTTCTTGTTAGCGTTCTCATTCACCATCGCCGGCGAACCCGCGTATTGACCATGAGGAACGTGGAAACGTACTCTCTTGGCAATCCCACATCCGCATTGGACGGTTGCTTTCCAGGGCTGACGACTGATCGGAGCAGGCCCATGTTCGATGTAATCGTTGTCGGTGCACGCTGCGCGGGTTCGCCCGTGGCAATGCTATTGGCCCGGCAGGGCCACCGGGTTCTGATGGTCGATCGCTCCTCCTTTCCGAGCGACGCGGTGTCGACCCACTACATCCACCAGGCCGGGCTGTCCCGCCTCCAGGCGTGGGGACTGCTCGACGAGGTGATCGACGCGAAGACGCCGGCCATCCGGACGATGAACTACGCCAACCACGGCATCCCGTTGATCGGGTTCGCCGACCCGATCGACGGGATCGACGCCGTCTACTGCCCGCGTCGGGTCGTGCTCGACGAGATCCTGGTCAACGCGGCCCGCCGGGCCGGCGTCGAGGTCCTGGAGCAGTTCACCGTCTCCGACCTGGTCTTCTCCGACGGCCGGGTGGTCGGCATCCGGGGTCGCGAGGGCGACGGGCCGGAGCAGGAGTTCCGGTCCACGGTGGTGGTCGGCGCCGACGGCTTCCACTCGACGGTGGCCCGGAAGGTCGGCGCGGAGCTGTACAACGTGCGGCCCGCCGCCGGATTCACCTACTACTCCTACTACAGCGGCCTGGACTGGGGCCTGCACCACAAGACCGGCTTCCACGAGCAGTGGTTCGGCACCTGGCCGACCAACGGCGACGTCAACATGGTCGCCGTCATCTGCACCCGCCGGCAGCTCAAGGAGTTCCGTCAGGACCCCGAGGCGCGTTTCCTGGCCGTCTTCGACGACGTCGAGCCGGAGATGGGCGCGCAGCTACGCGAGCAGGGCCGGCGCGAGGAACCGCTGCGGCCGATGCGCTACCCGGACAACTACTACCGCCGTTCGCACGGCCCCGGCTGGGCGCTGGTGGGCGACGCCGGCTACCACAAGGACCCCATCACCGGGTGGGGCATGACCGACGCCTTCCTGCACGGCGAGCTGCTCGCCGACCGCATCCACGAGGCGCTGTCCGGCGAGCGGACCATGGACGACGCCCTCGCCGACTACGTCAAGGTGCGCGACGAGGAGAGCGCGCCGGTCTACGACTACACCACGGCGATGGCCGAGCTGACCCTCGACCCGTACCTGGAGGCGGTGCTGGGCGCGATCAGCACCAGCCGGGAGTGGACCACCAAGATGCTCGGCATGATCGCCGGCGGGGTCGAGGGGCACGAGCTGTTCGCCCCCGACAACCTGGACCGGATCTACGACGACGCCGGCGTCCCCCAGCACAAGCGGATCTACGAACCGTCCTGATCGGCGTGAGGCCGCGCGGGACAGCGCGGCACGACGGTGGAGGACGTCCCCGTCCTCCGCCGTCCGTTCGTGGCACTTGATCCCCCCGGAGGAGGCAGGCAGATGACGCGCGCGTCCAGCATGTTCGATCTCATCGGCCAACAGGACGACCAACGGCCGTACTACGACACCGGCGGCCGTGGCCGGTCCCACGCGTTCTACACCGGCGAGGAGCAGCACCAGCGGGAGCTGGAACGGATCTACCGCCGCCGCTGGCTGCCGGTGGACCACGTCTCCCGGTTCACCGAGAAGGGCTCCTACGCGACCCTGACCATCGGCACCGGCTCCATCCTGATCATCAACGGCGACAACGGCATCCAGGCGTACCACAACTACTGCCGCCACCGGGGGTACCGGCTGGTGGAGGAGGCCGCCGGCAAGCGGCAGAGCATCGTCTGCATCTACCACTGCTGGGTCTACGACCGCAACGGCAAGCTCAAGAGCTTCAACGGCACGTACTTCGACCACTTCTTCGACAAGGAGAAGAACGGCCTGCTGCCGGTGCGTACCGAGATCCGGTTCGGGGTCGTCTTCATCACCTTCTCCGACGACGCGCCCGACCTCGACGCCTCCCTCGGCGAGTTCGGCGAGTTCGCCCGGGTCTACGAGCTGGCCGACCTGAAGTGCGTGCAGGCCAAGGACTACCCGGTCGCCTCCAACTGGAAGCTGGTGGCGCACAACGTCAACGAGAGCCTGCACTTCCCGACGGCGCACAAGGACCTGCACCGGATCACCGACTTCGACGACGCGGGCACCTACGAGCTCAAGGGCGACATCGTCGGCGCGTGGCAGGTCATCCGGGACAAGTACAACTCGGTGTCGATGACCGGACGCAGCGACCGGGCACCCATGCCGCTGGTCCCGGACGCCGACCTCAAGAAGATCAACTGGATCACCATCCTGCCGAACCTGCTCTTCGGCTTCACCGCCGACTACGTGATGATGCAGTGGGTCTGGCCGGAGAGCCCGAGCACCTGCTACGTACGGCACTTCTGGCTGTTCCACCCCTCCGAGACGGCCCGCAGCGACTTCTCGCACGAGGCCGTCTTCGCGCTCTGGGACAAGGCCAACTACGAGGACTGGGAGATGTGCGAGCGGACCCACCGCGGCCTGTCCAACCCGCTCTGGTCGCCCGGCCAGCTCTCCCTGGACGAGGAGGTCGTCTCCCAGATCGACGCCTGGGTGGCGCGTGAGACGGCCGACCCCGTCGACACCGAGGGATGACGGCCGTGGTCACCTGCTTCCTCATCGGCGGCACCCGGGTCCTGGCCCGCTGCGCCGACCAGCTCGTCGCGTCCGGGGTACGGATCGAGGGCGTCTTCACCGCCGAACCGGTCGCCACCGCCTGGGCGGACGCGCACGACGTCCCGGTGCTCGACCCGCACGCCGACCTCGCCGCCGCGCTCACCGCCACCGAGGTCGACTACCTGTTCAGCATCGTCAACTTCCGGATCCTGCCCGGCCCGGTGCTGGCGCTGCCGCGGGTCGCCGCGATCAACTTCCACGACGGTCCACTGCCCCGCTACTCCGGCAGCAACGTCGCCGCCTGGGCGCTCTACGAGGGGGCGGGCCGGCACGCCGCGACCTGGCACCGGATGACCGAGGCGGTCGACGCCGGCCCCGTGCTGCTGGAGCGGTGGTTCCCGGTCCGCACCCACTCCACCGCGCTGTCCCTGACCTACGAGACCGCCGAGGTGGGCATCGCGCTCTTCGCCGACCTCGTCCCGTACCTGCTGCGGCGCGCACTGCCCGAACCGGTCGACACCGCCGACCGTGGGCGCCGCTTCTACCACCAGCGCGACCGGATCGCCGGCGGCGGGCTCATCCACGCCGGCACCTCCGCCGTCGAGGCCGAACGCATCGCCAAGGCCCTCGACTACGGCACGTTCCCCAACCCGCTCGGGGTGCCGGCCCTGGTCACCGCCCAGGGCGCGGTTTTCACCCGGCAGATCCGGCGCATCCCCCGCGAGGACCCGCCGTCGGTGACCGTCACGACGGCCGTGACCGACTCCGCGATCACCCTGTCCACCCCCGACGGCGACCTGCTGCTGAGCGACTTCACGGCCACCGACGGCAGCGCACTCAGCGGCCGGGCCGTGGCCCAACGGCTGGGCATCGCCCCGGGCCGGCCGCTGCCGGCCGCGCCCCCCGGGCGGCTGGCCGCGATCGCCGAGGCACAGGGACCACTGCGCCGGCACGAGTCCTGGTGGAAGGCCCGGCTGACCGACCTGCGGCCCGCGCCGCTGCCCGCCGAGGACTTCTCCGCCGCGTCCGCGCACTACGGCCGGTACGAGCTGGCGTACCTGCCCCGGTCGTGGGCCGAGACGGTCACCGTGATCCGCGCCTTCCTCGCCGTCCTCGCCGAACGGATGGAGGCGCCGAGCTTCGACTTCGCCTGGTCGGCCTCGTCCGCACCGGCGCTGGCCGAGGCGACCCACGGGCTCGCCGTCGCCCGCGTCCCGGTCCGTTTCGACGCGGCCGCCGCCGACGAACTGGCCGCCCGGCTCGACGAGGCGACCGCCCGCCACGGGTACGCCACCGACCTGGAGGTACGCCTCGGCCTGGCGTACCGCCCGGTCGGCGCCGACGGGCCGACCTTCACCCGGATCGCCGTCCTCCAGCGGCACCCCGACGACGAGGCGGCCACCGAGCCGGACACCGAGATCGCCCTGCTCTGCCTGCACGACGGCCCGCCAACGGTCTTCGTCCGCGAAACCGCCATGTCCGCCGACGAGGCTCTGGAGTTCGCCGAGCGGGTCGAGGACCTCGCCCTCGGGGCCATGCTCCTCGGCACCGCCGCGCCGATGCCCGCCCCCGCCTCGGCACCGGCCCCCGCCGACGGCGGCGCGTCGGCGACGACCGGGCCCGCCCCGACCGACGGGTCCGCGCCCGCCCCGGCCACCGAGCCGCTCGCCGCCGGCCCCACCGATTCCGCCGGCCCGCCCGACGTCACGGCGCACCCGGAGCCCGCGCCGGAGCCCGCCGCCCCCGTACCCACCGTGCTGGACCTGGTCGCGGCGACCGTGGCCGCCCGCCCGGACGCCGTCGCGGTCCGCAGCGGGGCCCGGCGGATCGACTACGCCACACTGGACGCCTGGGCCGACGCCATCGCCGCCCACCTGTACGACCAGGGGCTCGGCGCCGGGTCCGTCGTCGGCCTGCTGACCGAGCGCGGCCCCGACCTGGTCCCGGCCATGCTCGGCATCCTCCGGGTCGGGGCGGCGTTCCTACCGCTCGACCCGAACTACCCGGTGGATCGGCTGCGCCGCTACGCGCAGGTCGCCGAGTGCGACCTGATCCTCGCCGACGAACACAGCCTCGCGTGCGGCGAGGCGGTCGGGCCGGTGCTGCCGATCCCCGGCCCGGACGGCTCCGCGCTGGCCGTGCCGCCCACCGTCACCGGCGCGGACCTCGCCTACGTGCTGTTCACCAGCGGGTCGACCGGGGAGCCGAAGGGGGTGGAGATCGGGCACGCCGCCCTGGCGAACTTCCTGACCGGCATCGGGGAACGGCTCGACGTCACGGGGACCGACACCGTGCTCGCGCACACCACCGTCGCCTTCGACATCTCCCTGCTGGAACTGCTGTTGCCGCTGACCGTCGGCGCGACCGTGACCCTGGCGTCCCGGGCGGTGGCCCGCGACCCGCACCGGCTCGCCGACCTGATCGGCGAGGTCACCGTCGCCCAGGCCACCCCGAGTATGTGGCGGCTGCTGCTGGAGACCGGCTGGACGCCGACGTCCCGGCTCACCGTCCTGTCCGGCGGCGAGGCCCTGGTGCCGGCGACCGCCCAGCAACTGCACGGCACCGCCCGCGCCCTGTGGAACCTCTACGGCCCCACCGAGGCGACGATCTGGGCGTCGGCCCACCGGGTCGAGTCGGTCGGCGCGTTCCTGCCGCTGGGCGAACCGCTGCCCAACCTCGCCCTGCACGTGCTCGACGCCGACCTGGAGCCCGCCGACACCGGCGAGCTGTACCTGTCCGGTGTCGGCCTGGCCCGCGGCTATGTCAACCGTCCGGACCGGACCGCCGAGGTGTTCCTCACCCACCCGGTCAGCGGTCAGCGGCTCTACCGCACCGGGGACACCGTCCGGCGGCACGCCGACGGCGCGATCGAGTGGCTGGGCCGGGCCGACTCGCAGGTCAAGGTCCGGGGCAACCGGATCGAACCGGCCGAGATCGAACGCGTCCTGGCGGAGTACCCCGGCGTCACCGCCGCCGCCGTCATCGCCGTCGCCTTCGAGGGCCGGGGCGAACCGCGGCTGACCGCGTACCTCGTCGGCGAGCGCACCCTGGTCAAGGCGGAGCTGGACACCTTCGTCGGCGGGCGGCTGCCCGAGTACATGGTGCCGGACGCCTATGTGCGGCTCGACGCGATGCCGTTGACCGACAACGGCAAGATCGCCCGCAACCGGCTGCCCCGGCCGGACCGGCACAGCATCATCCGCACCGGCGTCCCCTCCGTCGCGCCCGCCGCGCCCCCGGCGGCCGCCGCAGCCACCCCCGAACCGGCCGCCGCGCCGGAGCCGACCATCGCGCCGGAGCAGCGCATCGCGCGGGTGTTCGCCGCCGTGCTCGGCCACGACGAGTTCCTGGTCACCGACAACTTCTTCGACCTCGGCGGGGACTCGGCCAACGTCACCCGCGCGGCGCTGGCGCTCACCGAGGAGTTCGGCGTCGCGGTGAGCCCACCGGCCATCTTCGCCACCGGCACCCCCGAACGGCTCGCCGAACTGCTCCAGCCCGCGCCCGGCACGCTCGCACGCTCCCGGCCCGACACCACCGGGGCGACCCCCGAACAGGCCGTCGTCGCTGCCGCCGAGGCGGTCGTCGCGGCCACCACCGACACGGCCGCCGAGCGTACCGTCGACGCCGCGCCGGACCCGGCACACCCCGCCCCGGCCGGTACGACCGGCGGACCGCGGGCCACCACCACCGGTGACCCGGCCGCACCCGGCACGGTACGAAAGGACCCGTCCCACCGGCCCGCCCCGGCGGACGCGTCCGGGACCCCGGCACCCGACACCGTCGAGGAGCCGCTCGCCGTCATCGGGTTGGCCTGCCGGTTCCCCGGCGCGGCCACCCCCGACGAGTTCTGGGCCAACCTCGCCGAGGGGGTGTCCAGCGTCGGCGACGCGCCGACCGGACACCGGGGCTGGGGCCACCTCTGGTCCGCCGCCGACGAGGTGCCGACCGGCTGGGTCGACCGGGTCGAGCACTTCGACGCCGCCCGGTTCCAGCTCACCGACCGGGAGGCCCGACGGCTGGACCCGTTGCAGCGGCTGCTGCTCAGCGTCACCGACGAGGCCCTGGAGAGCTGCGGCCACACCGCCGCCTCCCTCGGCACCGCCACGGGCGTCTTCGTCGGCACCATCGCCAGCGACTTCCCCGAACTGGTGGCGGGCAGCATCGGGGCCGGCGACCCGCACGTGGCCACCGGCACGGCGGTGTCGATGGTCGCCAACCGGCTCTCCCACGCCTTCAACTGGTCGGGGCCGAGCTTCGCCGTCGACACGGCCTGCTCGTCCTCGCTGGTCGCCCTGCACCAGGCGGCCATGCACCTGCGTGCCGGGGAGGTGGACGCGGCCGTCGTCGGCGCGGCCAACCTGGTGCTGACCCCCACCAAGACCCGGTCCTTCCTGCGCAACGGCATGCTCTCCCCGACCGGGGTGTGCCGGACCTTCGACGACGACGCCGACGGGTACGTCCGCGGCGAGGGCTGCGGGGTCGTCGTCCTCAAGCGGCTCGTCGACGCCGAACGCGACGGCGACCCGGTCCTCGCGGTGGTCCGCGGATCCGCGGTGAACCACACCGGTGCCGCCGGCTTCCTGACCGCGCCGAGCAGCACCGCCCAGCAGGCGGTGATCCGCAGCGCCCTGCGGCGGGCCGGCGTCGAGGCGGACGGGGTCGGCTACATCGAGGCGCACGGCACGGGCACGCAGCTCGGTGACCTGATCGAGCTGGAGGCGTTGCAGGCCGCCCTGGGCGCGGCGCGGCGCGGCACGGTGGCGGTCGGCTCGGTGAAGACGAACATCGGCCACCTCGAACCGGCGGCCGGGATCGCCGGCCTGATCAAGACGATCCTCGCGCTGCAGGCGGACCGGATTCCGCCCTCGGCCCACCTCACCTTCCCGAACCGGGCGTTCCGCTTCGAGAACTCGCCGCTGTTCGTCCCGGACCGGCTCGTCCCGTGGGCCGGGCCCCGGGTCGCCGGGGTCAGCAGCTTCGGCTTCGGCGGGGTCAACGCGCACGCCGTCCTCGCGGCGGCCCCGTCGCCGACCCGGGTGCCCGCCCGGACCGGCACCGGCCTGCTCACCCTCTCGGCGGGCTCCGAGGAGGGGCTGCGTACCCTCGCCGACCGGCTCGTGCACCTGCTGAGATCGCCGTACTGCCCGCCGCTGGGCTGGATCTGCGTGGCCAGCCGGCAGCGGCCGGCGGCGACGTACCGGCTCGCCTGCGTGGTGGACACCGTCGAACAGCTCGACGACAAGCTGATGCTGTTCCTCGCCCGCGCCGAGGGCACCCGGAACCTCTACACCGGGATCGTCCCCACCCCGTCGGGGCGGACCCTGCCCCCGTTGGGCGATGCGCCGGGACGCGACGCCCTCGACACGGCGGCCCGCCGCTTCGTGGCCGGCGACGGCCTGGTGGCCGAGGAACGCGCCCCGGTGCGCTTCCCCACCGCCCCGCACGAGGAGAAGCACCTGTGGCTGACGCCCGCGTCGACGGCGGGGCGGCTCCCGGCGGCCGGTGTGCCGGCGACCACCCCACCCGGGTCGTGGACCGAGCACCCGGAGGCCCGGGAACACGTGGTGCTGGGCGACCCGACACTGCCCGGCTCCGGCTACCCCGGCAAGGTCGCCGAGCTGCTCGGCCGGGACGCCTTCACCCTGCGGGACCTCACCTTCCGGGCCACCGTACGGCCGCCGGCGACGCTCACCGCGGAGCGGCACGGCAGCCGGGTCACCTTCCGCGACGGCACCACCGCCGTGGTCTGCGACCTGGAGGTGGCCGACCCCGAACCGGCCGATCCGACGCTCACCCCACCGGCCGCCACCGTCGGGCTCACCCCGGTCGACCTCGACGGCATGTACCGCGACTTCGACCGCAACGGCCTGCGGTACGGCCCGAGCTTCCGCTGCGTACGCCAACTGTCCACGGCGGACGGTGTGGCGACCGGCACCCTGCGGGTCGACGCCGGACCCGACGCCGGCCCGGTAGACGCCCGGCTACTCGACGGCGCGTTCCAGGTGGCCCTCGCCGCCTGCGGGGCGCAGGGCCTCTACGTGCCGTTCACCGTCTCCCGGCTGACCGTGTGGGGCCCGCTCACCGGTGAGGTACGCGTGCACGCCCGCCGGGACCGGGGCAGCGCGCCCGACGCCGGGCTGCTCACCGCCAGTCTGGTGGTGCTCGACGGCGACCGGCCGGTGCTCACCGCCCGGGGCGTCACCTGGCGTCGGATCTCCCCGGCCCCGCCGCCCACCCCGCCCACCGGGACGGGCGCGCACGACCGGGCCCGGTTCGACGGCACCACCCCGACCGGCGTCCCCGGGCACCGTGGCACCCCGCCCGGGTCCACCCCGGTCCACGGTGCCGACGGCAACGGTCGGGTCCCGGCCGCGTCCGGACCCGGCACCACCGCCGCAGCCCCCCTGCCGGTCAACGGAACCGCCGTCTCCCGGCCCGTCAACGGTGCCGGCGACCTCGGCCGGACGCTGGCCCGGTGGATCGCCGAGGGCCTTGAGACCGACGTCGAGACCCTCGAACTGGACCGCCCGTTGGAGGCCCAGGGGCTCGACTCGATGCTCGCCGTCTCGCTGGCCCAGGACATCCGCACCCGGCTCGGCGTGGACATCCCGGTCACCCTGCTGCTCGAGGTGGGGACGGTGGAGAACCTCGCCCGGGAACTGCGCGACTCGTACGGCGTCACCGCCGTACCCGGTGCCGCGTCGACGCCCGGCGCGGTGCCACCCGTTCCGGGCGGTGGTTCGCCGGCCGGGGTGCCTGTCGCACCGACGGCCGACGCGCCCCCGGTCGACCTGCCCGCGACGGCGGCTCCGGCTTACGCCCCGGCCGTCCCGGCTCCGATCGCTCCGGCTCCGGACCCGGTGGGTTCGGCTGCGGTGGCACCGGCTGCGGTGGCACCGGCTGCGGTGACACCGGTCGCGGTGGCGACCTCGACGGCTCCGGACCGGCACGACATCGCCATCGTCGGCATCGACGGCGTCTTCCCCAACGCCAGCAACCTCGACGAGCTGTGGGAGGTGCTCACCAGGGGCGAGGACTGCCTCCGCGAGGTCCCGAAGTCCCGCTGGGACATCGACGACTACTACTCCGACGCGGCCGAACCCGGCACCGTCTACCTGCGCCGGGCGGGCTTCGTCGACGACCTGACCGACTTCGACGCGCCGTTCTTCCGGATCTCACCGGCCGAGGCCCAGTGGATCGACCCGCAGCAGCGCCACCTCATCCAGTCCGCCTGGCGCGCGCTGGAGGACGCCGGCCTGTCGGGCCGTACGGACGGCCGGTCGACAGGCGTGTTCGTCGGCGCGAGCTACCAGCACTACCGGGACATGGTCGTCGGGGACGTGGTGCAGACCGCCGCCGGGCTGGGCAACCACAACGCCATCCTGGCGAACCGGGTGAGTTATTTCCTGGATCTGTCGGGGCCGAGCATGACGATCGACACGTTGTGTTCGTCGTCGTTGGTGGCTCTGCACACCGCCGTGCGCAGCATCCGTAACGGCGAATGCGACCAGGCCATCGTCGCCGGAGTCCACCTGGCCATGTCCCCGCAGTACTTCCAGCTCGGCTCCCGCCTGCGCTCGTTCTCCGCGACGGGTGCGTCGCGGGCGTTCGATGCGGGGGCGGATGGGTTCGTGCCGGGTGAGGGTGTGGTGACGGTGGTGGTGAAGCCGTTGGTGGATGCGGTGCGGGATGGGGATCGGGTGCGGGGGGTGATTCGGGGTTCGGCGGTGAATCACGGTGGTCGGACGAGTGGGTTGACGGTGCCGAGTAGTGCTGCGCAGCGGGAGGTGATTGTGGCGGCGTTGCGGGATGCGGGGGTTGGTCCCGACGGGATCGGGATGGTGGAGGCGCATGGGACGGGGACGTCGTTGGGTGATCCGATCGAGGTGGAGGGTTTGACGCGGGCGTGGCGTGGGTTTACGTCGCGGACGCAGTTCTGTGCGATTGGTTCGTTGAAGTCGAATATTGGTCATTTGGAGCCGGCGGCGGGTCTTGCCGGGTTGGTGAAGGTGTTGTTGTCGTTGGAGCGTGGGGTGGTGCCGGCGACGTTGCATGTGGTGCGGCCGAATGACCATATCCGGTTTGAGGACTCGCCGTTCTTTGTGGCGGACAAGCCGGTGTCGTGGCCTCGGGTGGCGGGTGTGCCGCGTCGGGCGGCGGTGTCGGCGTTCGGGATGGGTGGGGTGAACGCCCACGTGATCGTGGAGGAGGCGCCGCTCCCGGCTGTCCGGGAGGTCGTGCCGCAGCAGTCGTATGTGGTGAAGGTGTCCGCAGCGAGTGAGGACGGGGTGCGTCGGCTCGCGGACGGGTATGCGCGACTGTTGTCTGGGGTGGATTCGTCGGTGCTGGGTGATGTGGGTTTCACGGCGAATGTGGGTCGTGCGTCGCATCGGTTCCGGGTGGCGGTCCAGGGTTCTGACGGGTCGGAGTTGGCCGCCGGATTGAATGCGGTCGCGGGTGGGGACCGGCCGGTGGCCCGGTTGTCGAATCAGCCGCCGTCGTCGGTGTTCCTGTTCTCGGGCCAGGGTTCGCAGTACCCGGGGATGGCTGCGGGTTTGTACGCGACCGAGCCGGTGTTCCGGGCGGCGTTCGACGAGTGCGCCGAGCTGGTGGCGTCGGGTGGGGACGTGCCGTTGCGGGAGGTGGTGTTCGGGGACCGGGGCGACGAGTTGGTACAGACGCGGTTTGCGCAGGTGGGGATTGTGGCGGTGCAGGTGGGGTTGGTGCGGTTGTTGGAGTCGTGGGGTGTTCGGCCGGGGTTGGTGGTGGGTCACAGTGTGGGGGAGTTGACGGCTGCGTGGGCGGCGGGGGTTTTCGGGTTGGGGGAGTTGTTGCGGTTGGCGGTGGTGCGGGGTGGGTTGATGCAGGCGCAACCCGCAGACGGGGCGATGGCGGTGGTGTTCGCCGACGCGGCGTCGGTGGAGGCGGTGTTGCCGTCGTTTCCGGGGGTGGAGATCGCGGCGTTCAACGCCCCGCGCAGTGTGACGATCTCCGGCCCGGCCGGGGCGGTGGAGGCGTTCGGTGCCGGGTCGGGATTGCGGACGCAGCGGTTGACGGTCAGCCACGCGTTCCACTCGGCGGCGATGGCCGGGGCGGTGGACCCGTTCGCCCAGGCGTTCGGGCAGGCGATGGCGTCACCGCCACGGATCGGGTTCGCCTCCACGGTGACGGGTGGTTGGCATGACGCCCGGTCGGTGGCCGACGGCCAGGTGTGGGGTTCGGCGATCCGCCGACCGGTGCGGTTCGCTCAGGCGGTCGAAGCGGCCTATGCGGCCGGCGGACGGGTCTTCTGGGAGATCGGCGCGCATCCGGTGTTGACCGGTCTGGCGCGGGCGACCCTCACCGACACCGACCTGACCTGGCTGCCGACGCTGCGCCGCGACCACGACGACCAGACCCAGCTCCACACGGCCATCACGTCGTTCTACAACCAGGGCCACGGCGACCTCGACTGGGCCGGAATCCACCACGGGAAGGGACACCGCACCACCACCATCCCCACCTACCCCTTCGAGCGCCGGGAGCTGAGCGCACCCCGGTTCCCCGGTTCCGCCGCGCGGCGTCGACCGGAGCCGGAGGCTTCCGTACCCGCAGCGGGTGACGGGGCAGTCGGCCACCCGTTGTTCGACCGTCACTACGAGCACTGAGCGAGGGACCGTGACGTACCGGGTCGAAACCTACGAGAAGACCTTCGCCACCCACGAGCCGTTCATCGCCCAGCACCGCTCCGGCGGTCTCGGCATCCTGCCCGCCGCCGTGCAACTGGAGATGGCCCTGCTGGGGGTCGCCCAACGCCGGGCGTTCCGCCCACTCGAACTCGTCGACGTCGCCTTCGTCAGGCCGTTCACGGTCGCCGACGGCGAGCAGGTCACCGGCCGCCTCGACGTGACCCTGGGGGAGCGGGCCCGGTTCGAGCTGGGCGCGGTGACCCCCGGGGGCCGCCAGACGGTCTCCACCGGGTCGGGTGGACCGATCCCGTCGGACACCCACCCGCCGGCCGCCTGGGCGGTGAGCTGCCCGGTGCCCGTCCCGCCGGAACGCGTCTACGCCGGCTGGTCGGCCGCCGGCCTGGTCTACGGGCCGGACTTCCGCACCGTACGCCGGCTCGCCGTCGGCACGGGCACCGCCGAGGCGACCCTGGAGACGGTGGCCCAGCCACTGCCGTGGTACTCCCACCCGCTGCTGATCGACGGCGTCTTCCAGGTGGTCAGCTGCGCCCTCCAGGACCTCACCGGTGGCGACCCGCCGGGGCCGATGCTGCCGATCGGGGTGGCCCGCCTCGCCCTGCACACCGAGCTGTCCCCGCTCAGCACCGGAGTGACCGTGCGGGTACGCCGTACCGCCGTGCGGGACGCCTGGTCCGTCGCGGACGCCATCCTGGTCGACGCCGCCGGCCGGGTCGTCGCCGAACTCACCGGGGTACGGATGCGCCGGTTGCCGGCCGCGCCCCCCGCACCGGCGACCGGGCAGCTGCTTACCCGGATCGACTGGGCCCCAGCCGCCGCCCCCGCCCCCGCAGGGCCGGCGGCCGGCACCTGGGTGGTCCTGCACCACGGCGAGCGGGACGGCCCGGGAGCGGCCATCGTACGGGCCCTGCGCGCCGATGGGGCCCGGGTCGTCGAGGTGCTGCCCGAGCCACCGGCGTCGGGCCTCGGGGCCGACCAGCGGGTCGTCCCGGAGCCCGACGAGCCGGCGTTCCAGCAGCTCTGGGCGGAGCTGACGGACCCGGTCGCCGGGGTGGTGCACCTGTGGAACACCGGCCCGACCCGACCGGAAGCCACCGAACTGCGCCTGGGCCTCTACACCTGCCTCGCCGCCCTGAAGACCCTCGGCCAGCGGCAGCGCTCCGGGCACTTCCTGGTCGGCACGGAACGCGGCCAACCGGTGGCCGACGGCGACACCCCGGTGCCGGCCCGCGCCGCGCTGTGGGGCCTCGTCCGCACCGCCGCCGTCGAGTACCCGGGGCTGCGGCCCCGCCTCGTCGACCTCGACCCCGCCTCGGCCGCCGCCCTGCCGGCCGAGTTGGGCGACGGGGGGCCGGTGGAGACCGGCTACCGCGCCGGGGTACGGCACGTGCCGGTCCGCGTGCCCCTGGGCGCGTCCGACGGTGGCCGGCCGCCGGTCCGGCCGGGCGGCCGGTACCTGATCCTCGGCGGTCACGGCGGACTGGGCCTGGCGGTGGCCCGCCGCTTCGCCACCGACGGCGCCGGCCTGGTCGCCCTGGTCAGCCGCTCCGGCGGCACCGGCACCGACGGGACCGTCCTGGCCGGCATCGAGTCGTACGGCTGCCGGGTGGTCTCGTTCGCCGCCGACGTCGGCGCACCCGGCGCCCTGGCCGAGGTGGTACGGGAGATCCGCCACCGCTTCGGTGACCTGCACGGCGTGGTGCACGCCGCCGGCGCGCTGAAGGACGGCCTGCTGCGCGGCACCACCGCCGGGGACGTGGCCGAGGTGCTGCGCCCGAAGGTCGACGGCGCGCACGAGCTGGCCGCCGCCGTCGCCGGCACCACGCTGGACTTCGCCGTGCTGTTCGCCTCGGTCTCCGGCACCTTCGGCAACCTCGGCCAGGGCGGGTACGCCGCCGCCAACGCCTACCTCGACGCGTTCGCCCACGCCCGGGGCAACCCGTGGACCAGTGTGGACTGGGGGCTGTGGGGTGAGGTGGGCATGGGCACCGCCGTCGCCGAACAGCTCAGGCGTCGCGGCGTCCGGCCGCTGGGCACCGTCGAGGCGCTCGACGCGTTGATGACCGTCCTGCGCGACGACGTCCGGCAGGTCGTCATCGCCCACCCCGACGCCGCACCGGCCGGCGGGTCCGCCGGCACGGGGGAGACGCCGGGTGCCGGCACGCCTTCCGCCCGCCCGGCCCCCGCGTCACCGGCCCCCGCCCACCCGGCACCGACCGCCGCCGGGCCGGGTGCGTCCCCGGGCGGTTCGTCCGGCAGCGCCGACACCGACGACGGGCGCACCGAGGACGGGCTCGCCGACTTCCTCGCGGAGCGGCTGGGCCTCGGCGACCTCGACCGGACCGCCCCGCTGACCGACTACGGCATCAACTCGATCCTGAGCGTCGAGCTGGCCGAGGAGCTGTCCCGGCGGTGGGCGGTCGCCCTCCCGGCCACCCTCTTCCTGGAGTACGGCGACTTCGCCGAGCTGGCCGGGGCGCTCGCCACCCGGTACGGCGCCCGGCCACCCGCCCCGCAGCCGGCACCGGCCACCGCGGCGTCCCCGCCGGCCCCCGCCGGGCCCTCCCCGGCCGATGCCGCCTCCCCGACCGATGCCGCCGCGCCGGTCGAACCGGCGTCCCCGCCGACGCCGCAGGCCACGCCGGCAACGGTGTCGGCACCGCTGTCCGTGCCGGGCCCGGTCTCCGCGACCGTGCCGGGCCCCGCCGCGGCACCGGCTCCCGCCACCGGGCCGGCGCAACGGCGGGCCGGCGACATCGCCGTGGTGGCCGTCTCCGGCGACCTGCCCGGCGGACGCGACCTGGCCGACCTGTGGCCGATGCTGCGCGCCGGCACCGACGCCTTCACCGAGATCCCGGCGGAACGCTGGAACATCGACGACCACTACCAGCAGCGCGGCCCCGACATGACGGGCACCTACTGCCGCAGCGGCGCGTTCATCGCCGGGATCGACCGCTTCGACTCGAAGTTCTTCGGCATCGCCGTGCGGGAGGCCGAGGAGATGGACCCGCAGCAGAAGCTGCTGCTGGAGCACGCCTGGTCGGTGGTGGACGACAGCGGGCTCGCCGGCCGGCGGGACATCGGCGTGTTCGTGGGGGCCACCTACACCCATCACCGCGACGCGCAGGGACTGGCGGCCGTCGGCCCGCACACCGCCCTGGGCTCGATGAACGCCGTCCTGGCCAACCGGATCTCCTACGCGCTGGACCTCACCGGCCCCTCGCAGACCGTCGACACGCTCTGCTCGTCGTCCCTGGTCGCCCTCCAGCAGGCGGTGGTCAGCCTGCGTACCGGGCAGTGCGGCGCGGCCATCGTCGCCGCCTGCCACGTCGGCCTGACGCCCTGGTACTACCGCAGCCTCAGCCAGCTCGGCGCACTGTCGCCGACCCGGCCCCGGCCGTTCGACGACCGGGCCGACGGCTTCGTGCCCGGTGAGGGCGCGGTGGCCGTCATGCTGAAACGACTCGACGACGCCGAACGCGACGGTGACCGCGTCCACGCGGTGATCCGGGGCGCGGCGGTCAACCACGGCGGACGGGGCAGCGCCCTGCCCGTACCGCGCAGCGAGTCGCAGGTCGCGGTGATCCGGGCCGCGCTGGCCGACGCCGCGCTCACCCCGGCCGACATCTCCCTGGTCGAGACGCACGGCACGGCCACCCGGCTCGGTGACCCGATCGAGATCGCCGCCCTGGCCGAGGTTTTCGACGGCGACCGGCCCGAACCATGCCAGCTCGGCTCGGTCAAGGCGAACATCGGCCACCTGGAACCGGCGAGCGGCCTGGCCGGCCTCGCCAAGGTGCTGCTCTGCCTCGAACACGGTGAGATCCCGCCGCTGGCCGGGTTCGCGACGCTCGGCGCGCACATCACCCTGCCCCCGGGCCGGCTGGCCATCCCGACCGCACCGCAGCCGTGGCGGGCCACCGGGCCGCGCCGGGCCGGTATCAGCGCCTTCGGCATGGGCGGAACGAATGCCCACGTCGTCGTCGAGGAGTACACCCCCGCCCCGGCCGCCCGGCCCGCCGACGGGCCGGCGCGCGAACACCTGCTGGTGTTGTCGGCGCACACTCCCGAGCTGCTGACCCGGCGGGTCGCCGACGTACGGCGGATGATCGAGGCGGACGACGCGGTCGACGTCGGGGCACTGTGCTTCTCGGCCTCGGTGGGGCGGGTCCACCTGCCGTACCGGGTCGCCGTGCTCGGGGCGACCGGGGCGGCCCTCGGCGCGGGCCTGCGCCGGGCGCTGCGCCTCGGGCCCGAGCTGCCGGGCACGGTGCTGCGCGGCGACACGGTGCTCGCCGGTGACCCGGTGCCGGTCGGGCCGGACCTCGCCGAACGGTTGGCGCGCCACCTGCCGTGGCCCGCCGAGCGGATCGCCGCCGAGCTGCGTACCCCCGACGGTGGGCTGCTCACCGCGCTGGCCGGCTGGTACGTCGCCGGCCGGGACGTCGACTGGCGACCGTTGTACGACGGTGCCCGCCCGCGCCGGCTCGCCCTGCCGCCCTACCCGTTCCGGGACCGCGCCGACCGGGCGTCCGCCCGGCCGGTCCCCGGTCCGTCGACACCGCTCCCGGCGGTCGCCCCGGACCCGGCCGCCGGGCACCGGGAACCCGGGCTCGACCGGCTGCTGGACGCCCACCGGGTCTTCGGCCGGCAGACGGTGCCGGCGGCGCTCCTCGTCACCAGGGGGTTCGCCACCGCCGCCGTCCTGGAACGGCTGGCCTTCACCGCCCGGGGCACCGGGCACCACCGGCTCACCGTGGACACGACCGCCGGCAACACGGTGACGTTCCGCTACGGCGGCCAGGTCATCGGCCATCTCACCACCGGCGCGGTCCGGCCGCAGGGACCGCCCCCCGCGCCGCTGCCGGTGGACCGGGAGTACGCCGCCCACCCCCGCACACTCGACCCGGCCGGCCTGTACGCGTGGTTCGCGGCGAAGCGGGTCGACTTCGGCGCGGCGCTGCGGGTCGTCGGCCACATCGCGTACGGCCCGACCGGGGTGCTCGTCCGGGTCGACCACGCCGACGCCGACCCGGCGGTGCGCGCGGTGGCCGCGCTCGATGCGGCGCTGCAGAGCATGGCGGTCCTGACCCTGGCCGATCCGGCCGCCTCCGCGCTGACCTACCTGCCGGTGTCGATCGGCCGGGCGGTGCGCTGGGCGGACCCGGTCGACACCCGGTACGTGCGGCTGCGGCTCACCGGTCAGGATCCCGACGGCAGCCGTCGGGCCGACGTCGTGCTGCTGGACACCGCCGGCCGGGTCCTGGTCTCCCTCACCGACGTGGTCTACCGGCCGGTCGCCGCCCCGACCGGCGACCCCGACCAGCCGGCGGACGTTTCCCCGACGGTGGGTGCGGCGGCCACGGCCGGGCGTCAGCCGGTGACCGCCTTCGCCGTCGAGGAGACCGTCGTCGAGGTGGTCCGCACGGTGCTGCGGGACCCGGACGTCACCGCGACCGGTTCGCTCGCCGCGACCGGCATCGACTCGATGCTCGCCACCATGGTCGCCGCCGACCTCCAGGAACGCCTCGGGGTGACGCTGAGCCCGGTGGAGGTGTTGCAGGCGCCCGACTGCCGCGCGCTGGCCGCCGTGGTGGCGTCCGTGCTGCCCGAGCAGACCCCGCCGACGACGGGTGCCCCGGCCGGTTCCGGGCCAGGGGACGCCCCGGCCGTTTCCGCGCCCGGGGACGCCCCGGCGGCGGCCGGGGCCACCGCCGACGACATCCATGCCAGCACCGACCAGCCCGCCCCGACTGCCTCCGCCGCCCGGGACCAGCCGCCCGCCGGGCCGGACGGCGGCGACCGGGGCGACCTGGCCGTCATCGGGATCGCCTGCGCGCTGCCCGGTGCTACCGACCCGGAGGGCTTCTGGTCCCTGCTGGCGCGTGGGGGCAGCGGCATCGGCCCCGCGCCCGCCTTCCGCTGGGCGGGAGGTGGCGACGGTGCCGCGATCGGCGGCTTCCTGGGCCCGATCGACGAGTTCGACGCCCGGTTCTTCGACTTCTTCGCCAAGCAGGCCGAGGTGCTCGACCCGCAGGTCCGCTGGCTGCTGCGCACCGCGTGGGAGGCACTGGAGTCCGCCGGGATCGCCCCGCTGTCCACGCCCGCCTCGACAGGCGTGTTCGTAGGTGCCAGCTACCAGCACTACAAGGACTACAACCTCGCCCCGGAGCTGGACGCACCGAGCGGGCTGGGCAACCACAACGCGTTCCTGGCGAACCGGGTCAGCTATTTCCTGGATCTGTCGGGGCCGAGCATGACGATCGACACGTTGTGTTCGTCGTCGTTGGTGGCTCTGCACACCGCCGTACGCAGCATCCGCAGCGGCGAGTGCGACCAGGCCATCGTCGCCGGGGTGCGACTGGCGATGTCCCCCCTGCACTACACCGCGATGCGGAACCTGCGGGCCCTCTCCCCGACGGGTGCGTCGCGGGCGTTCGATGCGGGGGCGGATGGGTTCGTGCCGGGTGAGGGTGTGGTGACGGTGGTGGTGAAGCCGTTGGTGGATGCGGTGCGGGATGGGGATCGGGTGCGGGGGGTGATTCGGGGTTCGGCGGTGAATCACGGTGGTCGGACGAGTGGGTTGACGGTGCCGAGTAGTGCCGCGCAGCGGGAGGTGATCGTGGCGGCGTTGCGGGATGCGGGTGTTGGTCCCGACGGGATCGGGATGATGGAGGCGCATGGGACGGGGACGTCGTTGGGCGATCCGATCGAGGTGGAGGGTCTCACCCGGGCGTGGCGGGGGTTCACGTCGCGGACGCAGTTCTGTGCGATTGGTTCACTCAAGTCGAATATTGGTCATTTGGAGCCGGCGGCGGGTCTTGCCGGGTTGGTGAAGGTGTTGTTGTCGTTGGAGCACGAGGTGGTGCCGGCGACGTTGCATGTGGTGCGGCCGAATGACCATATCCGGTTCGAGGACACGCCGTTCTTCGTCGCGGACAAGCCGGTGCCGTGGCCCCGTGTCGCGGGCGCGCCGCGTCGGGCGGCGGTGTCCGCGTTCGGCATGGGCGGGGTGAACGCCCACGTGATCGTGGAGGAGGCCCCGCTCCCGGCCACCCGGGAACCCCTGCCGCAGCAGTCGTACGTGGTGAAGGTGTCCGCCGCCACCGAGGACGCGGTACGCCGCCTCGCCGCCGCCTACGCCGACTCCTTCGCGGCCGCCCCCGACGACCGGGCCACCGCCGACCTCTGTCACACCGCCAACGTGGGCCGTTCCTCGCTCGACTACCAGACCGCGGTGAGCGGCCCCACCGGGCAGGTGATCGCCGAGCAGCTCCGGGCGGTCGCCGACGGCCGGATCCCGGTCGCCCGCGTCGACTGCCACCGGCCCGCCGACCCGCTCCCCGCCGACCCGGCGCAGCGGCACGCGGCGGTGGTGGACCAGGTCCGGCAGGGCCGGGCCGACATCGACTGGGCCGCCCTGTCCGTGCCGGGCGCACGGAGCGTCGCGCTCCCCACCTACCCGTTCGACCGGGGCCGCTACTGGCACACCCGCCCCGCCGCGACGGTGACCGGACCCGCCCCGGTCACCACTGTCGACCTGCCCTCGGAGCACACCCCACCGGTGGACCCCGGGCCCGCCGACGGCGGCCACTACGGCAACCCGACGCCGGCACCGGAGGCCCTGGTCACCCGGTGGCGACCCGCCGACCCACCGCCCGGCGCATCGGCGTACGGGGCCACCGTGCGGGTGGTCGTGGCGGACCCGGACCTCGGCGGTGCGGTCTCCGCCGCGCTCGCCGCCAAGGGTGCCGACCTGGCCCCCGACGGGGTTACCCCCCGCGCACTGGTGGTGGTCGACGCCGTCCCCGGGTCCACCGACACCGCACCGGACCTGCGCGGGTTCTGGGAGCAGCTCCGCTCCTACGCCGCCACCGTCGCGCCCCGGGGCAGGATGGTCTGGGTCGCACACCGGTCGGTCACCGTCGACGAGGCGGACCGGACGCTACTCGACCCCGAGGCCGCCGCGCGGGTGTTCGCGGTCCGCGCCGCCGCGGCCGAGAACCGGTTCACCGTCGCCGTGCTCGACCTCGACCCGGCCGATCCGGTCGAGATCCGCGCCCGGCAGGTCGCCGCCGAGTTCGCCGCGCTGCGCACCGGCCCCGACACCGTGGTGGCCTACCGCCGTGGCAGCCGGTACGTTCCGACCCCGTCCCCGGCCCGGCCGGGTCCCCCCGCCGACCTGGCCGGGGACGGGTACCACCTGGTCACCGGCGGCCTCGGCGCGGTCGGCCGGCGACTGGTCACGCACCTGGTGACGCGCGGCGCCCGACGCATCGGCATCCTCGGCCGATCGCCGCTCGACGGGGCCGCCGAGGACTTCCTGCGCGGGCTGCGCCCGGAAGCCGAGGTGGACTACCAGCGGTGCGACGTCGCCGACCAGGTCGCGTTGACCGCCGCGGCCGCGTCCTTCACCCACCGGTGGGGCCGACTGCGCGGGATCGTGCACTGCTCCGGCGGGGTCAACCAGTTCGGGTCGCTGCGTCGTCGGCAGTGGTCGGAGGCGGCCCGGGTGGCCGCCCCGAAGGTCGCCGGCTCCCGCAACGTGATCCGGCTCGCCCGCACCGAGGGCGCCGACCACGTCGCCCTGGTCTCCTCGATCGCCGGTGCCCTGCCCGACGCCGGCCGGGGTCTGGTGGACTACGCCCTGGCCAACGCGTACCAGTTGGCCCTGGCCGAGCAGGCCGGCGACGACGGCCCGACGGTGACCGCGCACGCCTGGCCGAACTGGTCCGGCATCGGCATGGCGGCGGACGAGTCGTTCTCCGCCGGGCACTCGATCACCCTCGACCAGGCGCTGGCCGGCTTCGACGCGCACCTGCTCACCGGGGGTGCCGTGGTGTTCCCCGGCAGCGCCGTACCGCCGCCGACCACCGTCTCCGCGCCGCCGCCGCAGGCCGCCCACCGGCCCGCGTCGTCGGCGGACCCCGAGCCCGCCCCGGCCGACCGGGCACCGGCCGACCCCGCCCCGGCTGATTCCGCCGGTGGTGACGCCGCACCGGCCGGTCCGCCGTCGGACGGCGACCCGGGGGTCGCCTACCGGCTGGTGCGGGACGCCTTCGTCGACGTGCTCGGTGAGGACCCGGGTGAGCGCCCCCTGCCCGACCTGGGGCTGGACTCGTTGGTCATCGCCGACCTGACCAGCGCCATCGAGCGGCTCAGCGGGACGACCGTCGACCCCTCGCTGGTGATGCGGTCCCGCACCATGGCCGACCTCGCGGCCCGGCTCACCGACCGGGCCGTACCACCCGCCCCGGCGGCCGGGACCGACCCGGTGATCAGGGCGGCCGGTGCGGTGTCGTCCGCGCCCGACCCGGACGGCCCGGCGCCCACGGCGAGCCTCAGTGCCCTGCTGCGGCCATTGCTCGCCACCGGCCAGCAGCCGCGCCACTGACCTGCCCACCGAGTGTGACGGAAGGAGCGACGCGAACATGACGGACAGTCGAATCGCGGTGATCGGCATGGCCGTACGGCTTCCCGGTGCCGAGGACGTGGCGGACCTGCGCTGGCTGCTGACCCACGACTCGGTCGAGGTGGACGAGGTCCCGCCCAGCCGGTGGGCCCGCGACCACTACCTCGGTGACGGCGACCACCAGGGCACCCACCACCGGGGCGCCTTCCTCCAGGACCCGTTCTCCTTCGACCACGAGGCGTTCGGCCTGACCGCCGGTGACGCCGTCCTGCTCGACCCGCAGCAGCGGGTGATGCTGGAGGTCGGCGCGCGGGCGCTGGAGGACGCCGGCTACCGCTCCGTGCGCCGCCGTCTCGACGCGGGCGTCTTCGTCGGTGCCCGGATGAACTCCTACGGCTTCGACCACGGCCGGGGACTGACCCCGACCGGCCCGGACGGCACCGGCCGGCCGGTGCCGGCGGCACTGTGGGGCCGGTCGCAGAACTTCGTCGCGGCCTGGCTCTCCGACCGCCTCGACCTCACCGGACCCAGCCTGGTGGTCGACACCGCCTGCTCGTCCTCGCTGACGGCGGTCTGGTTGGCCTGCCAGAGCCTCGCCGCCGGCAGCTGCGAGATCGCCCTGGTCGGCGGCGTGGACCTGCTGCTCGACCCGCTGACCTTCGTGCTGCTGTCCCGCACCGGCGCGCTGTCCCCGGACGGGCTGTGCCAGACCTTCGACGAGAAGGCCAACGGGTACGTCCCCGGCGAGGGGGCCGTCGCCCTGGTGCTCAAGCCGATGGCCGCGGCGGTGGCCGACGGTGACCTGATCCTCGGCGCGATCGCCGGCACCGGCGTCAACAACGACGGCCGGACCATGGGGGTGACCACCCCCAACCTGGAGGCCCAGATCGCGCTGCTCGACCGGGTGTACGGGCGGATCGACCCCACCACGGTGCAGTACGTCGAGACCCATGGCACCGGCACCGCCATCGGCGACCCGATCGAGGTGCGGGCGCTCACCGACGTGTTCGGCCGGCGCGGCGTCGCCCCCGGCAGCGTCGCGCTCGGCTCGCTGAAACGGCGGATCGGGCACCTGCACTCGGCGTCCGGCCTGGCCGGCCTGGCCAAGATCGTCCTCTGCCTGCGGGACGGGGTCGTCCCCGGGGTGCCGGTGCCGACGGTCAACCCGCGGCTCCGGTTGGACACCGGCCCCCTGTACCTGCCGCCGCGTCCCCGACCCTGGCCGGCGGCCCCGGTCCGCCGGGCCGGCGTGAGCGGCTTCGGCTTCGGCGGCACCAACGCACACGTGGTGGCCGAGGCGGCGACCGGGCCCGCGCCGACCACCGCCGGGGCCGGACGGCCCGCAGAGGTGCTCGCCCTCTCCGCCGACAGCCCCGACGTGCTGCGCGAGCTGGCCGCGCAGTGGGTGGAGTTCCTCCCCTCGGCGGCCGACGAGATCGCCGACGTGCTCGCCACCGCCCGGCTCGGCCGCCCGGCCCGCGCCGTACGCTGCGCGGTCACCGGGCCGGACGCCGACGGCCTCGCCGCCGCGCTGCGCGCCCGGCTGCTACGCGCCGACGTCCCGCTGGGGGAGCCCACCGGCCGGCCGCCCGTGGTCGCCGTCCGCCCGGTGGCCGGGTCCGCCCCGCCGCGGTGGCTGCTCGCGCTCCACCACGACCTGCCGGCGGTACGGGAGATCGTCGGCCGGTTCGAGACCGCTGTCGGCAGCCCGGTGACGACGTTCTCCGGCCCGCTGCTGCGGATCTGCGCGGGGGTCGTGCTGGCCGTGGCGCTGCGCGGCAGCGGGGTACCCGAGCAGGCGGTCGACCTGCCGCCCGGCTGGGCGTCGATCGCCGACTTCGTGCACGGACGTACCTCCCTGGAGGAGGCGCTCAGCACGGTGCTGGCCGCCGGAGCCGCGACCACGGACACTCCAGACCCGGACGACGTCGACGCCCGACTGGACCTCTGCGCGCGCCTGGCCGCCGCCACCGACGGGCGGCAGGCAGCCGGGGTGCTCGCCGCCGTCACGGCGGAACTCTTCGAGGCCGGGGCGGACATCGACTGGGCCACGTTCCAGGGGCCGGTCGCCTGGCACAAGCGCCTCCTGCCGGTCGGCCAGGCCCGCGGCCCCGCGCTGGACCTGCGGGAGCCGCTGCGCTCCGCCGAGCCCGGCGGCCCGCTGACCCTCGACGACGCCGGCCCGGCCGGGTATGCCTTCTCCCGCGTCTTCGGGCCGGGCGAGGTGCCGATCGCCCAGCACTCGGTGTACCGCCGGATCATGCTCCCCGGCGTCGCCTGGTTCGACTTCCTGCGCCAGGGCGCCGAGCTGCGCGGCGAGCCGTTCCACGGGGTACGCGACGTGCTCTTCCACCGCCCGCTCATCCCGACCGGGGCGCACCGGGTGGCGTGCCGGGTCGACGCCGAGGGGCGGTTCACCGTCGCCGACGCCGACGGCACCCCCTTCGTCACCGGCCGGTACGCCCCGCAGCCCGATCCGGTGCCCGCGCCGCAGCCGCTCGCGGCGCTGCTCGACACCTGCTCCCGGGTGCACGCCGGGTCCACCGTGTACCGCTGGCTGCGCCGCATCGGCTACCAGCACGGCCGGTACTACCGCAACATCTCCTGGGTCGCCAGCCTGCCCGGCGGCGGCACCATCGCCCGGATCGAGGGGGGCCGGCAACGTTCCCTGAACCCCCCTGACGTCCAGCTCTTCCCGGGGTTGCTGGACAGCGTCACCATCGCGGCGATCGACCCGGACAACCCGGTGTTCGGCACCGACCACGCCACCGCGTTCATTCCGCTCTCCGTCGACCGGGTGAGCGTGCACGGTGCCCTGGCCGACGCCGCCTACGTGCGCACCGAGGTGTCCTTCTGGAACGAGGAGGCGTGCCGGGTCACCCAGGTCGTCCTCGACGCCTCGGGCGTACCGCTGCTGACCTTCGGGGACATCTCCTCCAAGCGGGTGCCCGTCCTCGCGTTCAGCGAGCCGCCGGCCGACACCGCGCACCGACCGGCACCCGTGCCGGCGGTCGCGCCGGCCTCCGCCGCCGTTGCCGTCCCGGTGGACCCCGCCGTTGGCGCGGCTCCGGTGGGTGGGGAAGCGTCCGCATCCGCAGCGGCGCACCGGCCCGCAGCGGAGCCGGCCGGGGCTGCTCCGGAGGTGCCGCCGGCCGCCGACCGGTCCGCGTCGCCGCCCGCCGCCGACCCCGTCGCGGCGACGCCGTTCGCCCGGGCGCTCGCCTGGTTCCTGGCCCTGTCCGGTACGGATGCCGAGCACGTCGACGCCGAGTTCCTCTCCGCCGGCTTCGACTCCGTCGGCCTGGTCGGGCTCAGCGAACGCCTGTCCCGGGAGCACGGCCTGTCGCTGTACCCGACCGTCTTCTTCGAGTACCCGACCCCCCGCAGCTTCGCCCAGCACCTCGTCGACGAGGAACCCGACTTCGTCGCCGCGCTGTCCGCGCCGCCGCCCCCGGTCCCGCCCGCCGCCGCCCCACCGTCGGCCGGCGCCGTCCCCGTCTCGTCGCCGGCTGCCCCCGTCTCGCCGCCCGCCGACCCGGGGGCGACGCCGGTCGGCACCGTCGCCACGCCGCCGGACGGGTCCGTGCCCACCCCGCTGCCGGCCGGCAGCGTTCCTCCTCCACCCCCGGCCGGTGACGTGCCCGCCGCGCCGACGGTTGCCGGCGCGCCGACGGCCGCCGGGGTCGGCGGGACGGACCCGGGGCGTGACATCGCCGTCGTGGGTGCCGCGATCCGGGTGCCCACCGCCGGCGACCTCGACGCGTTCTGGACGCTGCTCACCGACGGGCGCGACACCGTCGGCACCCTGCCCGAGGGCCGGTGGCAGCCGCTGGAGGGACCGGTGCCGCAGGCGTCCTTCCTGGAGCGGGTCGACGAGTTCGACCCCGTGCCGTTCCGGATCTCCGCCCGGGAGGCACCGCTGATCGACCCCCAGGCCCGCATCGTCTACGAGACCATCTGGCAGGCCCTGGAGGACGCCGGCCGGACGGGGCAGGGGAGCCCGGACAACCGGATCGGCCTGTGGATCGCCTACAGCCACGACCACTATCACGAGGAGCGGTCCCGACACGGGGTGGCCGACGGGCGTGGGCTGGGCCTGGAGGCGATGATCCCGAACCGGCTGTCGTACCTGATGGACTGGCACGGCCCGAGCGTCGTGGTGAACACGCTCTGCTCGTCGTCGCTGGTGGCGTTGCACACCGCCGTACAGCACCTGCGGGCCGGCGACATCGACACCGCCGTCATCGGTGGCGTGCACGCCGCGATCAGCCCCGAGTACTTCGACTCCATGCGGGACCTGCGGGCCCTCTCGCCCAGCTTCCGCTGCCGGGCCTTCGACGTCGAGGCCGACGGGTTCGTGCCCGGTGAGGGGGCGGTGGCGGTCGTGCTCCGCCGCCGCGCGGACGCCGAACGGGACGCCGACCGCATCAGGGGTCTGATCAAGGGGGTGGCGGTGAACCACGGTGGCCGGACCACCCGGTACTCCGCTCCGAGCCCCGTCGGCCAGCGGGAGGTGATTGTGGCGGCGTTGCGGGATGCGGGTGTTGGTGTGGAGGGGATGGGGATGGTGGAGGCGCATGGGACGGGGACGTCGTTGGGTGATCCGATCGAGGTGGAGGGTCTCACCCGGGCGTGGCGGGGGTTCACGTCGCGGACGCAGTTCTGTGCGATTGGTTCGTTGAAGTCGAATATTGGTCATTTGGAGCCGGCGGCGGGTTTGGCGGGGTTGGTGAAGGTGTTGTTGTCGTTGGAGCGTGGGGTGGTGCCGGCGACGTTGCATGTGGTGCGGCCGAATGACCATATCCGGTTCGAGGACACGCCGTTCTTTGTGGCGGACAAGCCGGTGTCGTGGCCCCGGGTGGCGGGTGCGCCGCGTCGGGCGGCGGTGTCGGCGTTCGGGATGGGTGGGGTGAACGCCCACGTGATCGTCGAGGAGGCTCCGGTTCCGGCCGTCCAGGAACGGTTGCCGCAGGGGTCGTTCGTGGTGAAGGTGTCGGCGGCCAGTGAGGAGGGTGTGCGGCGGTTGGCGGGTGCGTATGCGGGGGTGTTGGCGTCGGTTGATGGTCCGGGTGTGGGTGATGTGGGTTTCACGGCGAATGTGGGTCGTGCGTCGCATCGGTTCCGGGTGGCGGTCCAGGGTTCTGACGGGTCGGAGTTGGCCGCTGGATTGAATGCGGTCGCGGGTGGGGATCGGCCGGTGGCCCGGTTGTCGAATCAGCCGCCGTCGTCGGTGTTCCTGTTCTCCGGTCAGGGTTCGCAGTATGCGGGGATGGGTGCGGGGTTGTGTGCGGCGGAGCCGGTGTTTCGGGATGCCGTCGATGAGTGTGTCGAGTTGGTGGGTTCGGGTGTGCCGTTGCGGGAGGTGGTGTGGGGGGACCGGGGTGGTGAGTTGGTGCAGACGCGGTTTGCGCAGGTGGGGATCGTGGCGGTGCAGGTGGGGTTGGTGCGGTTGTTGGAGTCGTGGGGTGTTCGGCCGGGGTTGGTGGTGGGTCACAGCGTGGGGGAGTTGACGGCCGCGTGGGCGGCGGGGGTCTTCGGGTTGGGGGAGTTGTTGCGGTTGGCGGTGGTGCGGGGTGGGTTGATGCAGGGGCAGGCGTCGGGTGGGGCGATGGCGGTGGTGTTCGCCGATGCCGGGTCGGTGGAGGCGGTGTTGCCGTCGTTTCCGGGGGTGGAGATCGCGGCGTTCAACGCTCCGCGCAGCGTGACGGTCTCCGGTCCGGCCGGGGCGGTGGAGGCGTTCTGTGTCGGGTCGGGGTTGCGGACGCAGCGGTTGACGGTGAGTCATGCGTTCCATTCGGCGGCGATGGCCGGGGCGGTGGGGCCTTTTGCCGAGGAGTTCGGGCGGGCGGTGGTGTCGCCGCCGCGGATCGGTTTCGCCTCGACGGTGACGGGTGGTTGGCATGACGCCCGGTCGGTGGCGGATGGCCGGTTGTGGGGTTCGGGGATCCGCGAACCGGTGCGTTTCACCCAGGCGGTCGAAGCGGCCTATGCGGCCGGCGGACGGGTCTTCTGGGATATCGGCGCGCATCCGGTCCTGACGGGGTTGGCCCGGTCGACGCTCACCGACACCGGTCTGACCTGGCTGCCGACGCTACGCCGGGACCACGACGACCAGGCGCAGCTCCACACGGCCATCACGTCGTTCTACAACCAGGGGCTGGGTGAGATCGACTGGGCCGGGGTGCACCACGGGAAGGGACACCGCACCACCACCATCCCCACCTACCCCTTCCAACGGCAGAGATTCTGGGTCCACGGTGGAGTGGACGGGGCGGCGAACGGCTCCCCCGCCCGGCCGGCTTCCGGGAGGCAGGAGCCGTCCCGACATAAGATCCGCCTTTATCCGCCCGCCCGGGAAAACCACGTCGACAAGGACCGGATGTCATGACTACGGAATACGGACTCAAGCGTCACTTCAACGGTGACGCCGCCCGCCTCATCGGCGGCAAGATCCGCGAGGTTCACCCGGACTTCGACGTCGAAGAATACGCCGTCGAGGTGGAGCGTCGCATTCCCGGAAAGGAGCTGAAGGACCGCGTCCTCGTCCTGGCGGAGGGGCTGCGCAGCCGGCTCCCGGAGGACTACCCCGAGAGCGTGAAGATTCTCCTGGCGATCCTCGGCGACGAACTCGCCGAGGGCGAGGGGATGTTCAACGTGAGCTGGTACCTCATGCCGGTGGCCCGGTTCGTCGAGGAGTACGGCCTGGACCACCCCGAGGTGTCCCTCGACGCACTGGTCGAGATCACCAAACGACACACCGCCGAGTACGCCATCCGCCCCTTCATCGAGCAGCACCACGAGCTGACGATGAAGCGGATCGCCGACTGGGCCCGCGACCCCAGCCACAACGTCCGGAGGCTGGCGAGCGAGGGCGTGCGTCCCCGGCTTCCCTGGGCGCGTACGCTCACCGCCTTCGTCCGGGACCCGCAGCCCGTACTGGAGATCCTCGAACCGCTGCGCAGCGACCCCTCCGAGTACGTGCGCAAGTCGGTGGCGAACAACCTCAACGACATCTCCAAGGATTCGCCCGACATCGCGGTCGCCACCGCGTTGCGGTGGTCGCAGGAGAGCCCGACCCCGGAGACCACCTGGATCGTCCGGCACGCACTGCGCACGCTGGTCAAGAAGGGCAACCAGGAGGCGCTGGCGATCGTGGGCGTCACCGGGGGTGAGCACATCCGGGTGCCCACGATGGGGCTCCACCCGCGCACCCTGGCGCTCGGTAAGTCGACCATGATCCGCCTGGAGGTCGAGAACACCGACAGCCGCCGGCACACCGTCACCGTGGACTACGTGGTGCACCACGTCCGCAAGAACGGCCAGCGCATTCCGAAGGTCTTCAAGCTGACCACGCTGGATCTCGCCCCCGGCGAACGCCGGACGGTGGAGAAGTCGCACCCGGTCCGGGAGGTCTCCACCAGGCGCTACTACGCCGGCGAGCACCTCGTCGACATCCAGGTCAACGGCCAGGTGCTGGCCACCGACAGATTCGACCTCCGGCTGTGAGCGGCCACCGTACGTCGCTCGCCGCCGACCACCCGGTGCTGCGCGACCACCGGATCGGCGACACGCCGGTCCTGCCCGCGGCGGCGCAACTCGACGCGATGCTCAGCGCCTGCGCGGCGACCCGGGAGGGCGGGAGCTGGCAGCTCGACCGGGTGGCGTTCCTCGCGCCGCTGCCGGTCGCGCCCGGCGGGTCGGTCGAGATCGAGACCGTGCTCACCCCGGCCGGGGAGTGCACGCTCGCCTCGTGGCAGCCGGACGGCTCCGGCCCGGTCCTGCACAGCCGGGCCCGGGCCACCAGCAGCGCATTGGCCCCGCCGACCTACCGGGACGTGGCGGGGCTGCGCGCCGGCTGCGTAGACGAGGTGCCGCTCGCCACCGTCGACGAGTGGCGGCGGGGCAGCGGCATCGCGTACGGCCCGACGTTCCGGGCGATCCGCGCCGCGCACCGGGGGCCCGACCGGATGCTGGCCGTGCTCCGCGCCTCCGGCGGGCTGACCGACCGGCACGTCGTCCCGCCGCCGCTGCTGGACAGCGTCTTCCAGTGCCTCGGCATGCTCGACGACGGCACGGCGGGCACCTGCCTGCCCTGGTACGTCGGGCGGATCACCGCCCGCCGGCCGGTCACCGGCACGGTCCTGGCCCTGGTCGAGCGGACCGAAGCGGCGGGCGGGGCCGGCGGCGCGGTGCGCGGGCGGGCCACGGTCTGCAACCAGCAGGGCGAGGTGTTGTTGGAGCTGGACCGGATCGTCCTCAAGGCGGCCGGCCCGACCACCGCCCCGGCGGCCCCCCACCGGCAGCCCCCGTCGACCCGCCCCACCCCGGCACCCACCGACCGGCCTCAGGCCGACCCGCCTCCCACTGATCCGGTGCCCGTCGATCGGGTGCCCGTCGGGTCGGTCACCGCCGTGGTCTGGCGGCCGGTGGTTCCCACCCCGGAACCGGCCACCGACCCCGGTCGCACCTGGGTGGTGTCGGGGGAGGTCGGCGTCGAGTCGTACGAGGGTGGGCCCGTCCTGCTCACCCCGGCCGACCTGGACGACGTCCACCTCGACCGGGCGCTTGCCGAGACGCCGCCCGCCGAGGTGGTCTACGTGGCACCGCGCGGCGGGCGGGACCGGGCGGCGGCCGTCGCCCTGTTGCACGGCGTCTTCACCCTGGTCCGGCGGCTCGCGGCGCAGCCGCCCATGCCGGCCCTCACCATCGTCACCAACGCCGCCCAGCAGGTCACCGACGGTGAGTCGATCGAGCCCGGACAGGCCGCGCTGTGGGGCCTCGCGCGTACCCTGCGGATCGAACACCCGCAGGCCCGGGTCCGCCTCGTCGACATCGGCCTGGGCGGCGGCACCGAGCCGCCGACCCTCGACGAGGTACGGCACGGCGAGGCGGAACTCGCCTGGCGGGACGGCTCCTGGTACGCGCCCACGCATCCGGCGGTACCGGTCGTACCCGGGCGGTCGGCCCGGCCGGTGGCCGGTGGCCGGTTCCTCGTCACCGGTGGTCTGGGCGGCATCGGCCTGCACGTGGCGGAGTTCCTGGCCGGTGCGGGCGGTGCGCACCTCACCCTGGTCGGCCGCACGGTACCCACGGAGGGGCCGACCAGGGCCCGGCTGGACCGCCTCGCCACCACCTGCGACCTGCGGATCGTCGCCGCCGACGTCCGCACGCTGCCGGACGTGCTGCGCGGCGCGGAACCCTTCGACGGTGTCTTCCACGCCGCGGGTGTGCTGCGCGACGGGTTGGCGCGCAGCCTGTCGGCGGAGCGGATCGACGAGGTGTTCGGGCCGAAGATCGGTGGAGTGCACGCGCTCGACGAGGCGTTCCCCGCCGACGCGCGACCCGGGTTCGTGGTCCTGTTCTCCTCCATCTCGGCGACCCACGGCAACCTCGGCCAGAGTTCCTACGCGACCGCCAACGCCTACCTCGACGGCTACGCCGCGCGCCGTCGGGCCGCCGGGGAGGCGTGGTACAGCCTCGGCTGGGGTCTGTGGCGGGTCGGCATGGGTGCGGGGATCGCCGACGCCGCGGCGGCACGCGGCATCCCGGCACTGACCGCCGCCGACGGCATCGCCCTGCTGCGGCACACCCTCGAACTGACTCCCGCGAACTACGTCGTGTCCGCAGTCGACGAACCGGAGGACGACCAGATGACCACCGTGACCCCCGTCGAGACCCGGCTGTGGCCGGCGTTGTCGGAGATCCTGAAGCGGACCCTGCACGTCGACCAGGTGTCGCCCGAGGACAACCTGCTGGAACTGGGGCTGGACTCGATGATGGCGGTCGAGGTCTCCGCCGCGCTGGCCGGTGAGGGGCTGGACGTCGACCCGGTGGCCATGTTCGACCACCCCGACGTCGGGGCGCTGGCCCGGCATCTGGAAGGACTGCCCCGCCACCCGTCGGGCCCGGCGCCCGCCACCCCGGCCCCGCCCGTCACCGGCCCACCCGTCCCGGCCCCGCCTGCCGTCGCCGCGTCCCGCCCCGTCGCCGCCGTACCGGTGGCGCCGTCCTCCGCCGTGCCGGTGGGCGGACGGTCCGGGTCCGCCGCCGTGCCGGCCGGGTCGGATGGCGCGTCGCCGGACCCGACGGCCGCGTCGGGGTCGGCGCGCTTCGTGCCGGACTGGGACCGCTACCGCGACGTCGACGCCGCCGGCGGGCGTCCGCCCCGGCCCGGCCACCGGGCGGGGACGGGTCCGGCGACGGGGAACCCGGGGACGAACGGGCACCGGCCGGCGGCGGGTCCGCCGGCCACCCGGGAGCGGCCCGCCGGGCCACCCGGCGTCACCGTCCCGGTCGGCGCGTCGGTGCCCCGCCGCACCCTGCCCGGCCGGCTCGGCGACCACCCGGGTGGCTCCTTCCTCGACCGGCGCATCGACGCACTGTCGGTGGACGACCGGGTGGTCATCGCCCAGGACGACTACTTCTACGAGCCGGTCATCGAGGAGTCCAAAGGTGCCTGGATCAAGTTCGACGGCCGGTGGTTCCTGAACTTCGCGTCGTACAGCTATCTCGGGCTGATCGGCCACGACTACATCAACCACCAGGCGCAGCGGGCCCTGGAGCGGCACGGCACCGGCGCGCACGGCGTGCGGCTGCTCGCCGGCACCCTGCACCTGCACCGCGAGCTGGAGCTGGGCATCGCCCGGTTCCTCGGGGCCGAGGACGCCATCGTCTACACCAGCGGCTACATGGCCAACGTGGCGACGATCGGCGCGCTGGTCGGGCCGGGCGACGTGGTGATCGGAGACGTCTACAACCACGCGAGCATCCTGGACGGCTACCGGCTGTCCGGCGCGACCGTGATCACCTACGCGCACAACGACCTGACCGACCTGGAACGTGCCCTGCGCCGGGCGGGTGACGCCGGGAAGCTGGTGGTCACCGACGCGGTCTTCAGCATGGACGGTGACATCGCCGACCTGCCCGGCATCCTGGCGCTGTGTGAGCGCTACGACGCGCCGCTGATGGTCGACGAGGCGCACAGTCTCGGTGTGCTGGGCGCCACCGGCCGGGGCATCACCGAGCACTTCGGCATCGATCCGGCCCGAATCGCGGTCAAGATGGGCACGCTGTCCAAGACGGTGCCCAGCACCGGTGGCTACGTGGCCGGCTCCAGCGACCTGATCTTCGCCCTGAAGAACAACGCCCGGGGCTGGATGTTCTCCGCCGCCGGCACCCCCATGCAGGTGGCCGCCGCGCGGGCCGCGGTGGAGGTGATGGAGGCGGCCCCGCAGCTCACCGGGGAACTGCGGGCGCTCACCGACAGGTACCGGGCGACGCTGCGCGGTCTGGGCTTCGACACCCTGGCCAGCGAGACGCCGGTGGTGCCGATCATCTGCGCCAGCGCCGGGCAGGCGCAGGAGATGGCCCGGCTCTGCCAGGCCGAGGGCATCTTCGTCCAGCCCATCGTCTATCCCACCGTGCCCAAGGCGCTGCCCCGGCTGCGCACCATCGTCAACCTCAGCCACTGCGCCGACGACCTCGACCATGCCGTCGCCGTCTTCGCCCGGGCCGGCCGGCAGGTCGGGCTCATTTCCTGAGTGCGGCCGGCGCGCTCCGACCGAGACCCACCCGTGTTGCCGACCGCCCGACCGGGCGGTCGGCGAAGGAACCCCGTCGAGAGGAGAACGCAGTGAGTGACATCGACAGCAGGGCCTTCTTCGGTGCCGTCCTGAAGGCCGTCGCCTGCACCCGCAACCACAACACGGACGAGACCGGCTACGCCGAGGGGGTGCTGACCCCGACCGCCCGGATCCGGGAGTTCGAGAAGGAACTCGGCGACCGGGCCCTCACCCGGGCCGAGGCCGAGCAGGTGCTGGGCTGGCTGGACTCCACGTTCCGGGCCAAGCTCACCCCCGCCGAGGAGCGGGAGCACTACCACCGGTACATCGCCGAGGTGTCCGGGGTGACCCGGGCGCCGGCCACCGTCGCCGCCTGACCGGCGGCGTCCGGTCCGGGGTGCGCCGCCGACCTGGTCCCGTCGGTGGCGCACCCCGGCCATCCGCCCCTGTCCGATGTCGAGCGCCGAGGACGTCGCCCATGTCGAAGCTCGCCTGGTACAGCCACGAGATCTGCTTCTGGCACGACCCCGGACCGGGATCGGGCTACCTGCCTGTCGGTCCGGGCATCGAACCCCTGCGCCAGCACGCCGTCGACCCGGATCTGCGCCGGGCCGAGGGGCTGGTCCGGCTGGCCGGGGTACTGGACCACTACACCCCGGTCACCCCCGAGCCGGCCACCGACGACGATCTGCTGCTGGTGCACGTGCCGGAACACCTCGCCCGGGTCGAGGCGGCCTCCGCGCTCGGCGCGGGTGACGCCGGGGTGTACGCGTACGTCAACCACCACAGCGCCCAGGCCGCCCGGGTGGCGGCGGGGGCCGGCGCGCAGGCGGTCACCGCCGTGCTCGACGGGCGCTTCGACCGGGCGTACTGCCTGGTCCGGCCGCCCGGGCACCACGCCGAGCCGGACCGGGCGATGGCGCTGTGCCTCTACAACAACGTGGCGATCGCCGCGCGGGCGGCGCAGCGGCACGGGGCACGCCGGGTGCTGGTGCTCGACTGGGACGTGCACCACGGCAACGGCATCCAGCGCACCTTCTACGACGACCCGGACGTGCTCTACGTCTCGATCCACCAGGAGGGGCTGTTCCCACCCGCGTCGGGGCTGGTCACCGAGACGGGCACGGGTGCCGGCGCGGGCCGTACCCTCAACGTGCCGTTGCCTGCCGGTTCGGGGCACGAGGCGTACCTGGCGGCGCTGTCCCGGCTGGTCGTGCCGGCGGCGCGCGCCTTCCGCCCGGAGCTGGTCCTGGTCGCGGCCGGTGTCGACGCGAGCGGCCACGACCCGATGGGTCGGATGATGTGCACCAGCCGGACGTTCCACGCGATGACCCTGACGATGTGCGCGCTGGCCGACGAACTCACCGGCGGGCGGATCGTGTTCGTCCACGAGGGCGGCTACTCGGCCTGGTACCAGCCGACGCTGGTGTTGGCCATCGCGTCGGCGATCGCCGGCCTGCCACCCCCGCCCGATCCCTTCCTGCACTCGTTGGAGCACCTGCCCGGGCAACGGCTGCGACCGCAGCAGAGCCGCGTGGTCGAGCACCTCGAGGCCCACCACCCGATGCTGACATGAGGAGGGAGAGCCGATGAACGGCTGGTTGATGCGGGTGGGCGCGGGCCTGCGGCACCCGGTCGAGAGCGGGTCCCACTCCGCCCGCCCGGCCCGCGGCGGGCCGTGGGCGCGACTGATCGCGTTGCCGCACGCCGGCGGTTGGCCGTCGGCGTTCCGCACCTGGCGGCCGGTGCTGCCGGCGGGGGTCGAGCTGCTGGTCGCCCAGTTGCCCGGCCGGGGGTTGCGGGCCGGGGAGCCGCCGCTGCGCCGGGTGGCACCGCTCGTCGACGGCCTCAGCCGCGCCGTCGCGGAGCTGCCACCGCTGCCGTACGCGGTCGTCGGGCACAGCTTCGGCAGTGTGCTGGGCTACGAACTGACCCGGGCGATGGAGCGGCTCGGTCGGCCGCCCCGGCTGCTCACGGTGTCGGCCCGCCAACCACCGTGTTTTCCCAGCGAGCCGCCGTTCGCCTACCGCCGGACGGACGACGAACTGTTGGAACACCTGGTGGAGATCGGCGGGATCGGCCCCGAACTGCTGCACCGGGGGGACCTGGTGCGCCCCGCGCTGGCCGCGATCCGGGCCGATCTCGAAGCCATGGAGACCTACCGCCGGCCGCCGACGGGGGTGGCGGTGCCGATCCTGTCGCTGGGCGCGGTGGACGACCCGGTCGTCGTCGCCGACCGGCTGCACCTGTGGTCGCTGGAGACGACGGGGGTCTTCTCCCGCCGGATGTTCACCGGCGGCCACTTCTACCTGTACGACCCGGACACTGCGGCAACCATCGCGGAACATCTTTTACATCTTTGTTTCCCCCATATGGCGGAACATCAAGAAATGTCCCACCCCAGTGCGATGTTTACGCACTGACCACTCCGCACCATCCAGAGAGGAACCACCTTGGGCACCACGAGCGAACCGCAGCACCGGGCGAGCCCCCGGGAATGGCTGGGCCTGGCAGTGCTGGCGCTACCGACGCTGCTGCTCTCGATCGACATGAGCGTCCTGCACCTCGCGGTGCCGCACATCAGCGAGAGCTTGCTGCCCAGCGCGCCACAGATGCTGTGGATCATCGACATCTACGGCTTCATGATCGCCGGCCTGCTGGTGACCATGGGCACGCTCGGTGACCGCATCGGCCGGCGTCGGCTGTTGCTGATCGGCGCCGCCGCGTTCGGGGTCGCCTCGGTGATCGCCGCGTACGCCGACAGCGCCGCCATGCTGATCGCCGCGCGCGCCGCGCTCGGCATCGCCGGCGCCACCCTGATGCCGTCCACCCTCGCGCTGATCAGCAACATGTTCCAGGACGCGAAGCAGCGGGGGATCGCGATCGCCGTCTGGGTCACCATGTTCTCCGTCGGCATCGCGCTCGGCCCGGTGGTCGGCGGCGCGTTGCTGGAGTACTTCTGGTGGGGCTCGGTCTTCCTGCTGAACGTGCCGATCATGGCGGTGCTGCTGCTGGCCGGCCCGCGCCTGCTGCCCGAGTACCGGGACGCCGACGCCGGCCGGCTCGACCTGACCAGCGTGGCGCTGTCCCTGGCCACCATCCTGCCGGTCATCTACGGCCTCAAGGAGCTGGCCAAGGACGACCCGGGCCTGCTGCCGGTGCTCGCGATCGTCGCCGGCCTGGCCGTCGGCGTGTTCTTCGTCCGCCGGCAGCGGGGCCTCACCAGCCCGCTGGTCGACCTGCGGCTGTTCCGCAACCGCGCGCTGACCACCGCCCTGGTGGCGATGCTGTTCAGCATGCTGATCGCCGGTGGGACGTACCTGTTCGTCACGCAGTACCTCCAGCTCGTGGTGGGGCTCTCCCCGCTGCGGGCCGGGCTGTGGCTGCTGCCGGCGGCGATCGCGCTGATCGTCACCTCGATGCTCTCCCCGGTGCTGGCCGGGCGGTTCGCCCCGGCGCACGTGGTGGCCGCCGGCCTGGCCGTCTCGGCGGTCGGGCACCTGAGCCTGGCCCTGCTCGGCAGCGAGGGTGGGCTCACCCAGCTGGTGGTCGGCTTCCTCCTGGTCTACGCCGGGGGCGGGCCGCTGATCGCCCTCGGCACCGACATCGTCGTCGGGTCGGCACCGCCCGAGCAGGCCGGCTCCGCCTCGGCCGTCTCGGAGACCAGCACCGAACTGGGCATGGCGTTCGGCGTCGCCATCCTGGGCAGCATCGGCGCGATCGTCTACCGCAGCCAGGTCACCGTCCCCGAGGGCACCGCCGCGGGTGACACGCTGGCCACCGCCGTCGCCGCCGCCGAGCGGCTGCCCGGGGAGGTCGGCGCGACGCTGCTGGCCTCCGCCCGGGACGCGTTCACCGGCGGGCTGAACGTGATCGGCGCGATCAGCACCGTGATCACCGTCCTGCTCGCCGTGGCGGTGCTGACCATGGTCCGCGTCCGGCCGGCCGCGCCGGACGACGCCCCGGTGGACGACACCGTACCGGCGCGGTCGGCGTCCTGACCCGCGTTCGCCCCGACACCACCGGGGGCGTGCCGACGGACCAGGTGTCCGTCGGTGCGCCCCCGGCGTCGTGACCGGACGCTCCTCGACAGCCGGGAGAACGCCCTCCGGCGGCTCGTCGCGCGCACCCGGGACAGCACCGGTCCGGGACGCCGGGTAGATCCTCGGCCGGCCGGGCGGGGTCGCCGGCCTGGAGGTGCCGGTGACGGTGGGGTAGCTCGCCGGTCAGCGGCGGACCGGCAGCCGACCCAGCTTGTCCGGGTTGACCACCAGCAGCAGCCGTTCGATGCCCCGGGCCGAGGTGTCCAGCGTGATCAGCGTGACCGGCCGGTCGGCGGTGACGAGCACCCCCGGACCGCCGTTGACCTCCACCAGCTCGACGGTCGTCGCCCGCCAGTACTTGCGCCGCACGTTGTCCAGGAAGTTCGTCACCCGGGCCGGCCCGCGCACGTCCCGGCGGGCCGCGTGCACCCGGCCGCCGCCGTCGGACCGGGCCACCACGTCGGCGGTGAGCAGCCGTTCAAGCGTCGCCAGGTCGCCGTCACGGGCCGCGTCGAGGAATGCCTGCGCCAGCCGCCGACGCTGCTGCGGCGCGACCGGCGTGGCACCCTCGACGGCTAGGTGCCGCCGGGCCCGGCCGGCCAACTGCCGCGCGTTCGGCTCGGACGTGCCGAGCACCTCGGCGATCTCCCGGTATGGGTAGTCGAACGCCTCCCGCAGCACGTACGCGGCCCGCTCGGCGGGGGTCAGCCGCTCCAGCAGCAGCAGGACCGCGACGTCCAGCGCCGCCGCCCGTTCCGCGCCGAGGGTCGGGTCGGCCCCGGTGTCGACCGGCTCGGGCAGCCACGGCCCCACGTACGTCTCCCGGGTGGCCCGCGCCGAGGTGGCCGCGTTCACCGCCAGCCGGGTGGTCGTGGTGGTGAGGAAGGCCGCCGGGTTGCGCACCCCGCGGCGGTCGGTGCCCTGCCAGCGCAGCCACGCCTCCTGCACCACGTCCTCGGCCTCGACGACGCTGCCCAGCATCCGGTAGGCGAGCCCGAACAGCCGTGGCCGCACGTCGAGGAACGCGGTCAGGTCGGCCGGCGCGACGGCCGCCGGCGCGTCGGCGGTGGCCCCCGACCCGGTCGTCATACGCCTACCGTAGGCGGTGCGCCGCGCGGACCCGACGTCACCCGCCGGGCCCGCGCGTCGGGTCAGCGTCCGCGCCACTGCGCCAGCCGGACCCCGCCGATCCGGGCGTCGCCGAGCGGGACCAGCGACTGCTCGGCCAGCAGCGCCCCGAAGTAGCGCCCCTGCGGGTCGCTGACCACCGGTCGCGGGTCACCGGCGACGGCCAGCGTCGCGCGGCCCAACTCGTCCAGCGGGAACCGCTCGGGCCCGGCCAGGTCCACGATCCCGTCGGCCGGCACGCCGACGGCGATCTCCGCAAGCACCGTCACCACGTCGTCGGCGGCGACCGGTTGGATCAGCGCCGACGGCAGCCGCACCTCGTCACCCACCACGGACGACTCGACGATGGCCGGCACGAACTCGAAGAACTGGGTGGCCCGCAGCACCGTCCACGGCACGTCCGCCGCGGCGATCAACGCCTCCTGGGCCACCTTGGCGCGCATGTACCCGCTGTCGGGAATGCGGTCGGCGCCGACGATCGACAGCGCCACATGGTGCCGTACGCCGGCCTTCGCCTCCGCCGCCAGCAGGGTACGGGTGGACGTCTCGAAGAACGCCAGCACGGCGTCCGCCTCGAAGGAGGGGGAGTTCGACACGTCCACCACGACGTCGGCGCCGTCGAGCGCCTCGGCCACCCCCGTGCCGGTGAGCGCGTCGACCCCGGTCCGCGGCGAGGCGGCCACCGCGTCGTGACCCTGCTGCCCCAGCACGGTCACCAGCCTGCTGCCGATCAGTCCGCTGCCCCCGATGACGACGATCTTCATGGTCGATCCACTCCCTGTCCGTCCCTGGCGGTGCACACCGCCCTGCACTCCCAACGACCGACGGGACCCGCGATCCGTGACAGGCGTCGTCCCGGCCCGTCGCCGTCGGCGGCCGGGGCGTCCGGCCACGGCCCACCGGCGGCCGCGGCAGCGGGTAGCGTTCCCGCGGTGGGTGCGCCGGCACCCGGGTGAGGAGACACCATGGCGGGTACGACGACGGTGGAGGTTCCGACCAGCGACGGCGCGGCGGATGCGTACCTGGCCCGGCCGGACGGGGACGGGCCGTTCCCGGCGGTGCTGTTCTTCATGGACGCCTTCGGGCTGCGTCCCCGGCTCGCCGAGATGGCCGAGCGGATCGCCGCGCAGGGTTACCTGGTGCTGGTGCCGAACCTGTTCCACCGCACCGGCCCGATGCCGCGCGTCGACCTCGCCGACCTGGCCGACCCGCAGCGGCGCGGCGAGCTGTTCGGCCGGATCGTGCCGCTGATCAACGCGCTCACCCCGGAGCTGGTGGCCCGGGACGCCGGGGCCTACCTGGACTTCCTCGCCGCCCGCGACGACGTCGCCGACGGGCCGGTGGCGATCGTGGGGTACTGCATGGGCGGCACCAACGCGCTGCGCGCGATCGAGGCGCATCCGGACCGGATCGCGGCGCTGGCCAGCTTCCACGCCGGCCGGGTCGTCACCGACGCGCCGGACAGCCCGCACCGGGGCGTCGGCGCGGTCACCGGTGAGCTGTACTTCGCCCACGCCGACCGGGACGACTCGATGACCGCCGACCAGATCGCGACGTTGGAGGGGGCGCTCGACGCCGCCGGGGTCACCTACCGCTCCGAGGTGTACGCCGGGGCTCCGCACGGCTTCACGATGGCCGACACCGCCATGTACGACGAGGGGGCCACCGAGCGGCACTGGGCGGCGCTGTTCGACCTGTTGGAGCGGACCCTGCGCTGAGCCGGACGCCGTGGCCGGATGACGGTCCCCACGCGGGGTCATGACAGTCGCGTGACATTTGGCCCGCAGCGTCCCGTCGTGGTTTCACCGCCCGCCCGCCCGGGGCAGAGTCCAGATCGACAGCGACTCGTGGAGGGACGACACACGTGGAAGTACAGGGCTTCTTCACCGCCATCATCATCGGTCTGATCATCGGTGCCCTGGGTCGCCTCGTGGTGCCCGGGAAGCAGAAGATCTCGATCCTGCTCACCCTGGCCATCGGCGTGGTGGCCGCGATCCTCGGCACCCTGCTCGCCGGCGCGCTCGGGGTGGACGACACCCGGGGCATCGACTGGATCGAGCTGTTCCTCCAGGTGGCCTTCGCGGCCGTCGGCGTCGCCGTTCTCGCCGGCACGTACGGCCGACGTCGGCACTGACCCGCACCCCCTAGCGTCGGCCCGCCCTCTCCCCGGGGCGGGCCGACGCGGCCGTTGCGGGCGGGTGGCGGTTCGGGTACCCCCGGGGGTATGTTGGTGGCAGGAGGTGCAACCGTGAAACTGCGACCGGAGATGACCGGCGACGCGTTGACCCGGCTCAAGCGGGCCCGGGGTCAGCTCAACGCCGTGATCGAGATGATGGAGAACGGCGAGGACTGCCGGGAGGCGTTGACCCAGCTCGCGGCGGTCTCCAAGGCCATTGACCGGGCCGGTTTCAAGATCATCGCCTCCGGGATGCGGCACTGCGACGCGGCGCGTGGGCGCGGTGAGACTCCCGAGATGACCGAGGCCGAGCTGGAGAAGCTCTTCCTGGCGCTGGCCTGACCCGCGAACGACACCCCGCCCGGCCCGCCTGAGCGCGCTCCGGGCGGGTACTCCGTACCCCGGAACACGAACACCCGTCTGTCCGGTATATACCCCCCAGGGTATAAGCGAAAAGAGAGGTTTGTCATGACTGTTGAGGTGACGGTGCTCAGCACGTCCTCCCTCGGCGACCGCAGCTACCTGGCCTCCGACGGCCGGATCGCGGTCGTGGTCGACCCGCAGCGCGACGTCGACCGCATCCTGCGCCTGGCCGGCCAGCGCGACGTCCGGATCACCCACGTGGTGGAGACCCACCTGCACAACGACTACGTCTCCGGCGGACGGGAACTCGCCCGGCTCACCGGGGCCGAATACCTGGTGGCCGCCGCCGACCAGGTCGGTTTCCCCCGCACCCCGGTCGACGACGGCGACGAGGTGCCCGTGTCGGACACCCTGCGGCTGCGGGTGGTCGCCACCCCCGGCCACACCTTCCACCACCTGTCCTACGTCCTGGACGCCGCCACCGACGGCGGCTGGCAGCCGGTCGGCGTGTTCACCGGCGGCTCCCTGCTCTTCGGCACCACCGGCCGCACCGACCTGCTCGGCCAGCAGCACGCCCACGAACTCGCCCACCACCAGCACGCCTCCGCCCGGCGGCTGGCCGACCTGCTGCCCGACGGCACCCAGATCTGGCCCACCCACGGCTTCGGCAGCTTCTGCTCCGCCACCCAGGCCGACGCCCCCGACTCCACCATCGGCCGGGAGCGGCAGGTCAACCCGGTGCTCCGGCTCGCCGCCGACGATTTCGTCACCGACATCCTCGCCGGCCTGGACGCCCACCCCGCGTACTACGCGCACATGGGAGCCGCCAACGCCGCCGGCCCGACGCTGATCGACCTCACCCCGGCCACCCGCGCCGACGCCGGGCAACTGCGCGAACGGATCGCCGCCGGGCAGTGGGTGGTCGACCTGCGGCACCGCAAGGCGTACGCCGCCGCGCACCTCGCCGGCACGGTCAGCCTCGGCCTCGACGGGCCGATGTCCACCTGGCTCGGCTGGCTGATCGACTGGGGCGCCCCGCTGACCCTGCTCGCCGAGACCCCGGAACAGATCGCCGACGCCCAGCGGGAACTGGCCCGCATCGGCATCGACCGGCCCGCCGCCCAGGCCACCGGCGGCCCCGAACGGTGGGCCGCCGACCCCGGCCAGCTCCGCGAGCAGCCCACCGCCGACTTCGCGGCCCTGGCCGCCGCCCGCGCCGGGAACCCGCTCGCCGGACTGCCCGCCCCGCAGGTCGTCCTCGACGTGCGGATGACCAACGAGTGGAAGGCCGGGCACCTCACCGACGCCGTCCACGTCCCCCTGCCCGACCTGCGGGCCCGGCTCGCCGACATCCCCGCCGGGACGATCTGGGTGCACTGCGGCTCCGGCTACCGGGCCAGCGCCGCCGCGTCCCTACTGGCCAACGCCGGCCGGACGGTGGTCGTCGTCGACGACCGGTTCGACCGGGCCGCGCCCGCCGGCCTCACCCTGACCACCCCCGCCTGACCCGCCCCCGCTGCGGCGGACCCCGAAACGAGGAGAGATGGACCGTACCGACCCCACCCGCGAGGCCACCGTCGACGCCGGCACCCTGCGTGCCCTGGTCGACTCCGGCCGGGCGCCCCGCCTGCTGGACGTCCGCACCCCGGCCGAGTTCGAGACCGCGCACATCCCCGGCGCCTACAACGTCCCGCTCGACCTGCTCCGCGAACACCGCGACGAACTGCGGCGACACCTCGACGAGGAGGTGGTGCTGATCTGCCGCTCCGGCGCGCGGGCCGGCCAGGCCGGTCGGTCGCTCGCCGCTGCCGGCCTGCCCCACCTGCGGGTCCTCGACGGCGGCATGCTCGCCTGGGAAAAGACGTCGGCACCCGTACGGCGGGGCACCCCCCGCTGGGCCCTGGAACGGCAGGTACGCCTCGTCGCCGGGTCGATCGTGCTGGTCAGCATCCTCGGCTCGGTGCTGGTGCCGGGGCTGAAGTGGGTCGCCGCGCTGATCGGCGGTGGGCTCACCGTCGCCGCCCTCACCGACACCTGTGCCATGGGCATGCTGCTGGGCCGGCTGCCCTACAACCGGGGCACCGGATGCGACCTGGACGGTGTCGTCGCCCAGCTACGCGGTGACACCGGACGGCAGGGGTGAGCGCCACCCTGCCGCTGACCGTCGGGCTGGCCGTGCTGATCGGCGTCAGCCTCGGCCTGCTCGGCGGCGGCGGTTCGATCCTGGCCGTGCCGCTGCTGGTCTACGTCGCCGACCTACCGACCCGGGAGGCCATCGCCGCCTCGCTGCTCGTCGTCGGCGTCACCAGCCTCGTCGGGGTGCTGCCGCACGCCCGGGAACACCGGGTCCGCTGGCGTACCGGGCTGGTGTTCGGGCTCGCCGGCATGGCCGGGGCGTACGTCGGCGGGCGGCTGGCCGGCCACCTCCCGCCGACGCTCCTGCTCACCGGATTCGCGGTGATGATGCTGGCCACCGCCGCCGCCATGATCCGTGGCCGACGGGTCACCGGGGGGACCGGGCCGCACGAGCTGCCCCTGGCCCGGGTGCTCGCCGACGGGGCGGTGGTCGGGCTGGTAACCGGCCTCGTCGGGGCCGGCGGCGGGTTCCTGGTGGTGCCCGCGCTGGCGCTGCTGGGCGGCCTGCCGATGCCGGTCGCCATCGGCACCTCGCTGGTGGTGATCGCGATGAAGTCGTTCGCGGGTCTCGCCGGTTATCTCTGGACCGTCGACATCCACTGGCCGCTGGCGCTCGCCGTCACCGCCGCCGCCGTGCTCGGCAGCCTGCTCGGCGGGCGGCTCACCAGCCGGGTACCGGCCGAGGCTCTGCGCCTGTCGTTCGGCTGGTTCGTGCTGGTCATGGGCGCTTTCGTGCTGGTCCAGCAACTCCCCGGCGGGGTTCGGGCCGACCCGGCACTGTGGACCGGCCTGGCCGGCCTCGCGGCCGGCGCGGCGCTCGCCGCGCTGACCTGCGCCCGACGTTCCCCGGCCGGCGTCGGTCGGACAGCGACCCGCCCCGCCGACTGACCGCCCGGCCGGGCCTCCGGCGCGGTCACCGGGGGCGGCGGCGCAGGTTGGCCATCTTCTCCATGCCCTGCCGGGCCTGGATGGTACGCAGCAGTTTGCCGGTCTCCTTGTGGAAGTGGCTGCACTGCTTGCCGAACTCGCCCACCGACTGGTCCTTGCTCGACTGGAGGCGCTGTTCGGCGTACTCCAGCCAGCTGCGACCCTCCCGCGGGCACGGCTCGGCGATCGGATCGGCCGAGGAGGTCAGCTCGGCGGCCAGCAGGATCGCCCGGGCCATCAGGAACATGGTGACCGGGGTGACCCGGCCGGCCAGGTGGACCTGCTGGAACACCCGGCACCCGTCGAAGAAGTGGAACGCCTTCACCGCCTTCTCGGGGTCCCGACGCAGCTCCGCCATCCGCAGGTAGACCGCGCCGAGGCCGCGCAGGAGCTGCACCTCGGTGAAGTTCTCCCGGAGGAGGTCGGCGATCGTCGAGTGGGACTCGTCGGTGACCTCCCGGTCGGCCGGCGGACGCACCCGGGGGGTGGGGTGGAAGACCCGGTTGAGCTGGTCGGCGAACTCGCTGCCCTCGGCGATCCGCCACACCCCCCGGTCGGCCAGGCTGGTGACCACGGCATCGCCGCTGCGCCGCCGGTTGAGCATCCGCGCGACACCCTCGGTGTAGCCACCGTCGCTCATGATCTCGGTGGCGACGTTCTCGACGTCGCTCCAGGCGATCTCCCGGTTCAGCTCCAGGTCCACCCGGGTCCGCAGGATCACCAACTGCTCCAGCAGCGGACCCTCCCGCTCCTCGGCGGCGAGCAGCTCGCCCGCCTCCAGCAGCAGCGGGCGCGGATCGGGATCGTTGCGCGGCCAGCCGAAGTGGGCGTACCCGACGATGGCCTCGACCATGGCCAGCCCGTACCGCAACCGTCCCCGACCGTCCGACGCGGTCACGATCAGCCGCCGGTACGTCTCGATCGCCTGCCGGTACTCCCAGATGTAGCGGTGGAACTCCGCCCGGACCTCCAGCACCCCCGGATGGTCCGGCCAACGCCGCTCGGCGGCCCGGATCAGCTCCCAGACCGTGCTGTTGTCGACGTCGTTACGCCGGTGCACCCCCTGCTCGTCAGGCTGCTGCTCGCCCACCCCCAGCCAGCGCCGGTACTGCCGCTCCAGCCCCACCTCCATCTGGAGCAGCTCGATCGAGTGGCTGAACCGGCGCAGGTGCCCGTCGAGCTTGTCCCGGCGGAGCCGGTAGACCCGGCGGATCTCCACCAGATCCTCCGGCCGCAGCCGCTTTCTGCGCTCCAGGCGCTCCACGCCCTCGGGGGTGGCCGCGGCCAGCAGGTTACCCTCGCTGCTCCACCGGGCCCGGTGGCACCACAGGTCGAGCACCGCGTGGTGCCAGGTGGTGTGCTCCTGCTCGGCCAGCCAGTTCTGCACCTCCCTGATCCGGCGCAGCAGTTTCTGGTCCCGGGGCCGGGTCCGGGGGGCGTCACCGCCGCGCGGGGACGCGTCGATCTCGGCCCGCCAGCTGCCCAGCTCCCGCTGGATGCGCAGTTCCCGCAGCAGCGACCGGGCGCTCGGTCGGTCCTCGTGGGCCCGCTTCGCACACTCCAGCGCGACCTCGGCCTCGGTCGTCGCCTCGGCGAACCTGTTGTTGCGGCGCAGGCAGTGCGCGACGAACAGGTGCACCTCCGCCTCGATTCCGGGGAACAGCGGGAACTCGCCGTCGGTCAGCACCAGGGCCGTCGTCCGTCGGGCGGCCTCCAGCTGGCTGACCACGTCCGGGTCGCTGCGGTGCACGGCGTGCAGCAACCGCCACACGTACATCCGGGTGTCGCCGGGCCAGCGGGCCGGCGAACCCCAAGCCGCCGTCAGCTCCTCGACCACCCGCCGGCCCGTCGCCTCCTGGTCGGCGAAGGTCGGCTGCTCGGCGACGAGCAGCGTCGCCACCCCGCACAGCCGCATGCTCCACAGGCCCCGGTCGCTGTCCGACCCGGACAGGGCCAACCCCTCGCTGACCGCCGCCGTCGCCTCGGTCAGCGTCGCCACCCGTTCCGCCAGGGTGCGCTCCCCCCGGGCGCGACCGGACAGCAGCCGGTGGCGCATCTGCAACACCGCGAACCGGTCGCGCAGGGTGACCGGCTCGGGCATCAGCTCGAACAGCTCGAACGCGGTGCCGAGCGCGTCCCGCGCGGCGGGGACCCGACCCGAGGTGAGCTGGAGGTCGACGGTGTTCAGCAGCCAGGAGATCGCCACGGTGATCAGATCCGGGCGGTTGCCGCCGGCCACCCGGGCGCAGTCGGCCAGCACCGGCGCGGCCCGCTCCCGGGCCGGCAGCAGGCTCGTCCCCGCCCGCAGCCGGCGGCCACCGATGAACAGCGCGGTGTCGATCGACTTCAGCAGCCGGTGCGACAACGCGTCCCGGTCGGCCTGCCCGATCGCCTCCGCCACCGCGTCGGCGGCGGCCACGAACGCCTCGCGTACCTGCTGGCTCTGCCCGGTGGCCCGCATCGCCTGGTTGAGCCGGGCGGCACCGGCGACCACCGGGTAGCCGGTGGCCCGGACCGGCCGGTCGGCGGGGACGTCCGCCTCGACCGGCGGCGCGACGGCGTCGGTCGGGACGGTGACCGGCCCGTCGGTGGCCACGACGGCCGTGGCCTCCAGCCGCACCGGGCTGAACGCCGCGTCACCGGAGTGCGCGGCGGCGAGCTTGGTCAGCGTCTCCCGCAGCCGGGGGTATCCGGCCACCACCGCCTCGTCGAGGCAGCCGATCGCCCGGTCGACGCCCAGCATGACGTGCCGGTCGGAGTTGGCCGGGTGCCGTTGCCGCTGCCGCAGCATCGCCATGATCAGGGCGAACATCGCCTCGGCCACCGGCTCGTCGAGCTGGTCGGGGGTGAGTTCGGCACCGTCGACGAGCGCCCGGCCGTAGACGTTGTCGCCGCCGCTGCCGCGCAGGGTGGCGGTCAGCGCGTTGCTCAACGCGTGCCGCGTCGACCGGCCCAGGTCGTGCCAGAGGGTGCCGTCGCGCTCCTGCTGGGTGAGGATGCGTGCCTCGACCAGATGGTGGGTGGCCTGCGGGGTGAGCCCGCAGCCCATCGATTCGAGCAGTTCGGTGGAGAGCCACAGGCCGTCGGTGATGGCCCAGGCGGTCAGCACGGCCAGCGCGCCGGGTCGGCCCCGCTTGCCGTCGGTGCCGGTCCACAGCGCGAAGCAGTCCACGTCCCGAAGCCCGGCACCGACCGTGGCGGCCGAGCGGCGCAGCAGGGCGTCGACGAGGTGTTCGACGCCGGGCTGCTCGATCCGCTTGTTGAGCACGTCGTTGGCGAGTTCGTCGACCCCGTTGTGCAGCACTCCGGGCAGCCGGACCAGCTTGTCGTCCAGCTCCGTCCAGAGCCGGCCCTCGGCGAGCCCGGTGATGGTCAGGCCGCCGCCGTACAGCGGGTCGGAGAGCACCTGGTCGACCAGCGCGGTGGCCTCGTCCTCGTCGAGTTCGCGCAGTTGGATCACCGGCAGGTACCGGAACTGGCCGTCGCCGCTGAGCTGGATCTCCGCCCGGGTGGCGACGATGACCAGCGCCCGGTCGAACGCCGACAGCTTCAGCAGCCGGTCGAGCTGTGCCCGGACCGCCTCCGGTCGGGTGCCCAGCCGGGAACCCTCGACGAACAGGATCAGCCGGCGGCGGTGCAGCTGCCGTTGCAGCTCCTCGGCCAGGGTCGTCCGGACCGCCTCGGCGTAGTCCATGCCGTAGTCGGTGACGTCGTCGATGGTGACGTCGAGTTCCCGGGCGAGCACCCCGAGTACCGGCTCGGGCGCGCTGCTGTTGGGGATGTCCAGCCGCAGCAGCGCCACCTCGTCGAGCCGCCCGGCCTCCTCGGCGAAGCGGGCCAGCACCTCGTCGACGAAGTACCGCTTGCCGGCGTGCCGGGGCCCGACGACCGGCAGTACCGCCCCCTGCGGCACGCCCAGGCTGGCCGCGCCCCGGGCCAGCTCCGGGACCCGGCCGGCGAACGGCACCTGCCGGGCCGGCCAGGCGCTGTCGAAGCCGGACCGCTCGCCCTGGTCGGTGGGGGAGCCGGCCGGCCGGCGGGGGAACGGCACCGGGCGCTTCTCCGGCGGACGCCACGCCGGGTTACGCACCCAGCCCCGGTCGAACTCGACCGGGCTGCGGGCCGGCGCGGGATAACCCGCATCGACCAGGAGTTCCCCGGCCTCCCGCAGCACCTCCGCCGGGCTCAGCCACTCGGGCGCGTCCGTGCGGCCGTGCTTGAGGGCCCCCAGCAGAGCCCAGGTGAACGGGGTGTGCAGATCGTCCGGGCCGGCGTCGAGCGCCGGTCCGCTACGGACGGCCGCCAGCAGTTGCCAGCCACGGTCCTCGTCGAGGTGCAGCGCCTCCGAGGGCAGGACCAGGCTGGCGTTTCCCGCGTGGCAGCAGTCGAGAATCAGCAGGCACCGCTGGGCGTCCGTGCCCCTGGCCGCAGCCACGAACCTCTCCACCGGGAACTCTTTGCCGGAGGTGTCGGTAGCCTCGTGGGGAAGGAGCCGTAGCGACCGGCCCACCAGGACGGCGTGACCGGAGAAGTAGACCACCAGTACGCCGTCGCGGCCGACCAGTCGGGCCGCGTCCTCGACGTATCCGGCCAGGTCGTCGGCCGTGGGGTCGTGCACCACGGCGATCCGCCGCTTCGGCAGCCCCCAGACGGCGGGGTCGGCGAACGCCTCGGCCAGGGCCGCGAGGTTGTCCTCGGCGGCGGGAACGGTCAACCCCAGATGGGCGTAGGAGCTGACCCCCAGCAGGACGGCGCGGGACTGGGCCGGGTCGAACCGTGGTTGGTGCGCAGCGGTCACCGCAGACCCTGTTGGAGCACCGCGATGACGTCCTCGGCCGAGCCGCTGGCCTCGATCTTCACCTCCCGGGTGCCGTCCGGGCTGTCGGTGAGGGTGACCGTCACGGTGGTGTCGCCACCCCGGCGGGCACCGCGTCGGGCCTGGAACCAGTCGTACGCCACCTGGATCACCACGGGCAGCAGCACGTCCTGGCCGACGAACTCCAGCACCTCGGCGGCCCCGAGGGTGCCCGGCTCGGGTGCGCGGTGGATCAGCCGGACCCGGGCGTCACGCAGCTCCGGGTCGGCCACCAGTTCATCGCGAAGGTCGTGCACCGGCGACTCGTCGGAGTCCGAGACCGAGAAGATCAGACGCATGCCGCCATCATGGCCCACGCCGTCACGCGGTGTCAGCCGCCGGACGCTCTCCTGTCGTCCTGTCGACACAGTCCCGCCGACCGTCCACCTCGGACCACCGGCGCGGCCGAGTCCGGTGGGAATTGCGCGGCCGGTGGACCGTCCGATGTGGGGGAGGAGGCAGCGGTGCGGAGCGCCGGCTCAGGAGTCGGCGGGCCCGGCGTCCTCGGCGGGCGGGAACGCCAGCGCCACGGTCAGGTCGAGCACGGTGCCGGGCTCGTTCAGCCGGTCGCCGTACAGCTCCCGCAGCCGGCCCATCCGGTACCGGACCGTCTGCGGGTGCACGAACAGGTCGGCGGCGACGTCGTCGCGGCGGCCCTGGTGCAGCAGCCAGGAACGCATCGTCTCGGCCAGTCGCGCGGCGGTCGCCGCCGGAAGCGTGGCCAGCGGCGCGAGCACCTGGGCGCGCAGATCGGCCAGCGCCTCCGGGTCGGTGTGCAGCACCAGCCGGGCCAGGTGCTGCTCGGTGTCCCACGCGGCGGCGTCCGCCGGTGACGCCACGCCGAGGGCGAGCGCCTTCAGCACCCGCTCGTACGACCGGGCCACCGCGACCCAGGGCCGGGCCGGCCCGAGCACCGCGCGCTGCCCGTGCAGCGCCGTGGCGAGCTGCCGCCGCCGCCCACCGTGCATGTCCGGTACGAGCAGCAGCGCCCCCTCCTCGGCCCACTGCGCCCCGGGCGGTTCCTCGCCGCTCTCCAGGGTGTGCGCCGGAAGCACGGCGAGCACCCCGCGCAGGCTGCTGCGGGGCAGCACCACCACGGTCAGGGTCTGCGGCGGCGGCCACTCGGCCCGTTCGGCGCTGCGCCGCAGCACCTCCTCCGGTTCCCCGGCGAGCAGTTGGTGGGTGAGCCGGTCCAGGTCGCGCCGCCGGGCCCGACCGACGTTGGCCAGCTCGTCGGAGTGGCCGGCGACGCTGGCGGCGGAGAGTTCGTCGATGTAGGCGAACATCAGCTCGGCGAACTCGGCGACCGTCTCGGCGGACAGCCCGCTGCGCACCGTGGTGGTGGAGACCTCCCGCCAGGCCACCCGGGCCCCCACCCGGTACGCGGCTAGCAGCGCGTCCATGCTCCGCCCCACCCGCGCCTCCCCGGCGCCCAGCGCGTACGCGGCCTCCAACGCCCGGGTCAGCGGGGTGCTCGGGTCAGTCTCCGCGCCGGCCCGTTCGATGAGCTGGAGGAAGGTGCCCAACGCGATCCGTACCGCGTTCTCGATCTTCTCGCGCATCTGGCCGGTGAGCGTGCCGGAGTAGGCGGGGACCTCGGCGGTGATGGTGGTGACGGTGTGCGCGGCGACCATCGGCAGCCGGCCGCGTAACCGCGCGGCCACCGGTGCGTCGAGTTCCAGTCGACCACCCAGGTGGCCGGTCGCCCCCGATTCCGACATGTTGTTCCCTTCGAACAAGTTATCGCGTCCGATTCACCTTCCCTGGTCAAGATGTTATGCGAAAGTGCGAGGATCCTGGGTTCATGACCACCACCGTCCCGCACCCTGCGGCGAAGAGCACCGTCCGGGACCGGCTCCTGCGGTTGGCCGAGACGGTCACCACCCCGCTGCTGCCGGAGGACTACCTCGACCTGGTCGCGCCGCTGCGCGCCGGGGCCGCCCTGCGCGGGCGGATCGTCGCCGTCGAGCCCGAGACCCGGGACGCGGCGACCCTCACCATCCGGCCCGGCCGCGACTGGCGCGGCCACACCCCCGGCCAGTACGTCCGCCTCGGCGTCGACGTCGACGGGGTACGCCAGTGGCGGGCCTACTCGCTGACCTCCGCCCCCGACCGCCCCGACCGCCTGATCAGCGTCACCGTCAAGGCCATCCCCGACGGCAGGGTCAGCAACCACCTGGTCCGGCGGACCCGGGTCGGCACCGTCGTCCAGCTCGACCAGGCGCTCGGTGACTTCGTCCTGCCCGACCCCGCCCCCACCCGGGTGCTGTTCCTCACCGCCGGCAGCGGCATCACCCCGGTGATGGGCATGCTCCGTGCCGGCGTGCACACCCGCGCCGACGTGGTCGTGGTGCACTCCGCACCGACCCCCGACGACGTCGTGTTCGGCGCGCACCTGCGTGCGCTGGCCGCGCAGGGCGGCATCCGGCTGGTCGAGCGGCACACCGACCGCGACGGCCTGCTCGGCGTCGACGAACTGGCCACCCTGGTCCCCGACCACCTCGAGCGGGAGACCTGGGCGTGCGGCCCGGTCGGCCTGCTCGACGCCGCCCAGCAGCACTGGACGGCGGCCGGCGTCGCCGACCGGCTGCACACCGAACGGTTCCGGCCGACGGTGATCGCACCCGGCGAGGGCGGCACCGTCACCTTCACCCGGACCGGCCTGACCCTCGCCGCCGACGGCGGCACCCCGATCCTCGACGCCGGTGAGGCCGCCGGCGCGCTGATGCCCTCCGGCTGCCGGATGGGCATCTGCTACGGCTGCGTCCTGCCGCTGCGTCAGGGCGCGGTGCGGGACCTGCGCACCGGGGAACTCACCACCGCCGTCCCCGGGGACGGCGTGCTCATCCAGACCTGCGTGTCGGCGGCGGCCGGCTCCTGCGACATCGATCTCTGACCGGAGGCCGGACGTGACCGTCATCCAGCACAAGCCCGTCAACCCGATCGCCCACCTGAGCGCCGAGGACATCGAGACGCTCGGCAAGGAACTCGACGCCATCCGGGACCGGGTGCTCGCCGAGCGCGGCGCGAGCGACGCGGCCTACATCCGCAAGGTGATCAAGACGCAGCGGACCCTGGAGATGGGCAGCCGCGCGGTGCTGCTCTTCTCGCTCTTCCCGCCGGCCTGGGTGGTCGGCACCGCCGGCCTGACGGTGGCCAAGATCCTGGAGAACATGGAGATCGGCCACAACATCCTGCACGGCCAGTACGACTTCATGCGCGACCCGAAGATCCACTCCACCACCTGGGAGTGGGACCACGTCTCCCCGGCCGACCAGTGGAAGCACTCGCACAACCAGCTGCACCACACGTACACCAACGTGCTGGGCAAGGACAACGACCTCGGGTACGGCATCATGCGCGTCGACGAGGACCAGAAGTGGTACCCGCTGCACCTCGGCCAGCCGCTGTGGAACTTCCTCAACGCCTGCTTCTTCGAGTACGGCATCGCCGCGTACGACCTGGAGCTGGGCCGTAACCTGCGCAAGGGCCGGCACAAGACGCCCGAGTTCCGGGCCCGGCTGCGCGCGGTCGGCCGCAAGATCCGCCGTCAGGTGCTCAAGGACTACGTCATCCACCCGCTGCTGTCCGGCCCGTCCTTCCTCACCACCCTGGCCGCCACCTTCACCGCGAACCTGCTCCGCAACCTGTGGAGCCACTCGGTGATCATGTGCGGCCACTTCCCCAACGGGGTCGAGACGTTCTCCAAGACGTCGATCGAGGGGGAGACCCGGGGCGAGTGGTACCTGCGGCAGATGCTCGGCTCGGCCAACATCAGCGGCAGCCGGCTGCTGCACATCATGACCGGCAACCTGTCCTTCCAGATCGAGCACCACCTCTTCCCCGATCTGCCCAGCAAGCGCTACCAGGAGATCGCCCCGCAGGTGCGGGCGCTGTTCGACAGGTACGGGCTGGCCTACACCACGGGCCCGCTGCCCAAGCAGGTCGCCTCCGCCTGGTGGAAGGTCATCCGGCTCTCGCTGCCCAACCGGGAGACCGCCCCGCCGGCCACCGACGAACCCCCGGCCAGGGTGCTCGCCACCTCCGGCGTCTGAGCCCACCCGGTCCCGGCACCCACCCGGTCGGCGACGCCGGCCCGGCACGACGCCGGGCCGGCGTCGGACGGTCAGCCGTCCCCGTCCCCGTCCCCGTCGACCTCGATCACCTCGGCCGCCGGGCGGCGCGGCGCCGCCGGCAGCTCCGCCGCCGGTGGCCCCCACCCCACCCGGACCACCAGGTACGGCTCGCCCACGTCGGCGAGCAGTTCCCGCATCATCCGGCGCGGCCAGGCCAGCTCGATGGTGTCGCTGATCGGGGCGGTGGACAGCCCCGCCGCGGTCGCGGTGAGCAGCAGCGCCGACAGTGCCTCGCCGCCGCGCAGCCACCCCGCCGGGTCGTCCCGGTCACCGAACAGGATCACGTACGCCGCGCCCCGGTCGAAGTCGGCGCCGGCGGCCAACCCGGCGGCGTCGCCCGGCGCGTAGTCGCGCAGCGGCACCCGGCGCGGCGCCGGCCGCACCGCCGTGCTCGTCGGCACCCCGTCACCGCTGCCGACCGACCGGTGGGTCCACCGGTGCAGCTCCCCCCGGTAGCCGGGATCGGCCAGCTCGGCGTCGGCCGCCCGGCCCGTCGACACGGCCAGCATCGGCATCTGGTCGGTCCGGACCACGTGCAGGTGCGCGCCCTCGGCCTCGACCGCCGCCCGCAACCCGGTCAGCACCTCGTCGGGCACCGGCCGGTCACCGAAGGCCCGCCGGTCGGTGCGCCGCCGGGGGATCGCCTCGGTCAACCGGGCGGCGGCCACGTCCAGCCCACCCGGCCCGGTGGCCCGCAACCGGGCCAGCAGTCCCGGGTCGGCCGGGTCGGGCAGCCGGTCGACCTCGACCCGCCACCCCGCGGCGGCCAGCGCCACCCGGGCGTGGTGCAACACCGCCCCACTGCTCAGGGTGAGCAGCCGCCCGTCCGGGTCGGTGCTGGCCAGTTGCCGCGTCGGGTCGGCGTGCAACGCCAACCGTCCCCGGGCGACCCGCCAGCGCCACGGTTGGGTGTTGAACACCGACGGCGCGTACCGGGACAGCTCGGCGGCGGCGGTCAGTTCGCGTACGGTCGGCACCGGGCCCGGCCGGGTGGACGGCGAGGTCATCGCAGACACCTCCTGGTCGCTCTGCCCCCACCCTGCGCCGCCTCGCGGGTCGCGGACAGGGCCACAGGACCCGACCGGGCGGGCCGGTGGCCCGTCAGCAGCCGGTCCAGCGCACCGGGGTGAGCCGGTCGGTGGTGGTCCAGCCGACCGTCGTGCCGGTGTCGGCGATCGCCTGCGCCTGCACCCCGGGGAACCCGTCGACCGCCCCCGGCAGCGGCGTCACCCCGTCGGGGTGCCACACCGCCCGCAGGCCGAGCACCACCCCACCGGCGGTGACGTCCTGCACCGGCTGCACCGCCGGGTCGACGACGGTGGCCCGCCCGGTGGCCAGCTCCCACCGCACCGGGTGCTGCTGTCCGTCGGGGTCGTCGGCTGTGACGCCGGCCGCCCAGCCGTCCCGGGCCGCGAGCACCCAGGCGTTCGACCTGCCGGGCACGGTGAGCCGGTCGAGCTGCCCGTCGGGGTGGAGCACCCAGCCGGCGTAGGACGACGATCCCGCCGACGCCCGGGCGGAGCCGACAACGGTGCCGTCGTCCAGCACCGCGAGGGCGGCCCCGTCGGGCGGGGTGCCGATCGTCGCGACCGTGCCCGGCCGGTCCGCCGGCCAGCGCAACGGGATCGTGCTTTCGGTCTCCTCCACCGCGCCGTACCCCACGATGTCCCCGCGCCCGTTGATCCCGGTGACCCAGGCGCCCGAGACGCTCCCCGGCACGGGCAGGTCGGTCAGCCGGCCGCCCTGGTAGCGCCACGGCCGCTGCACCGCGGTGACGTAGGCGTTGCCGATCACCACCCCGGCGCTGTTGACGCCCACCACCTCCTCGGCCAGCGCGGTGTCCACGGCGGTGACCCGGGAGCCCTGCCAGAGCAGCAGCGCAGGCTCCCACACCCCGTCGGTGATCCGGGTGCCGATGCCGGCGACGTACCGCCCGGTCGGATCGACGGCCGTGGCCCGGCCGTGGGCCACCCCGGTGGGCAGGGGCAGCGGACGCAGCGCGCACGGGCGCAGACCGTCGCCGCGCGGTGGTCCGGCGGCGGCGGTGCCGGGCAGGCCCGGCACGGCGGTCAGCAGGGCGACGACGGCCCCGGCGAGCAAACGGTGACGGATCATGGTGGCTCCGATCGGACGTGGTGGTGGGGGGACCGCGCCCCCGCCCGCCGGTGGGGCGGGCGCGGGCGGGTCGTGCGGTGCGGCCGACCCCGGTGGACCGGGCGTCGGTGACGCCTGTATGACGGGCGAGCCGGGTGCCGGGTTACGCGTTGTCCGAAACGCGACCGCCCGCACGCCGGGCGGCCCGCGCCACGGCTTCCCGCACGCCGGGCGGCATCCCGCCGTGGTCGAGCGGCGCGCCGGGCGCTCCGTGGGTGGGACGGCGGCGGGAAGGTCCGCCCGTGCGGGATCATCGGGGGACCGGTGGAGGGAGAGCGGTGGCCTACCTGTTCCTGCTGATCGCGATCGGTGCCGAGGTGGGCGGCACCAGCCTGCTCAAGGCGACGCAGGGGTTCACCCGGCTCTGGCCCACGGTCGGGCTGGCCGTGGCCTACCTGCTGGCCTTCGGGATGCTCGCGCTGGCGGTCCGGGACATCCCGGTCGGGGTGGCGTACGCCATGTGGTCCGGGCTCGGCACCGCCGCGATCGTCGCCGTCGGCGCGGTCTTCCTCGGCGAGCCGCTGAGCCTGACGAAGGTGGTCGGGGTGGGCCTGATCATCGGGGGAGTGGTCGTGCTTAACCTCGGCGGGACGCACTGAGCCGGCCGCCCCGGCAGGGGCGGCCGGCTACCTCGTGTTTTGACCATCGTGGGGATTTGTGGTGGTCGAGGTCTAGGTTCTGTCTCGCGGATCTTGGTTGTCGGGGACGGCGCGTAGCCAGTCGAGGGTTTCGACCAGATCGAGGGTGGCCTGGAAGTTGGCGGCCAACTTGTCGTAGCGGGTGGCGAGTCCTCG